>CAZHXU010000167.1:0-6670 GCA_964536535.1 uncultured Fusobacteriaceae bacterium | reverse complement strand
TATTGCTTTTTCATGTTTTATATAAAATATAGAGTTTATTTGGCTAAAAGTAAAAAAATAAAAATCAAAGGCTAACCTTTGATTTTATAGTTATTTTTATTTAATTCTTTTTCGATATCTTGAATACACAAAGGTTTTTCAAAATAATAACCTTGAAAAGTTTCACATCCAAGCTTTCTTAATTTCTCTAACTGCTGTTCATTCTCAACACCTTCAGCAATTACTTCTACTCCTATTGAATCTGCAATCAATAAAACCGCCTTAACTAATGCTTCATCTCCCCTATTATTAACAATATTATCAACAAAACTTTTATCAATTTTAATTTTATCTATAGGAAGGTATTTTAAATGAGCCAATGAAGAATATCCTATTCCAAAGTCATCTATAGCAACACTTATTCCTAATTCTTTATATTTTTTTATCATTTTTAATGTAGAGTCAATATTTAGTACAGCAGTGCTCTCAGTGATTTCTAATTCAAGAAAATCAAGAGGTTTATTATAACTTTCAAGTATATTTATAAACTCTTTTTGATTAAAGTGTTTATTAGAAAGATTAATAGCTAATTTTAAATTGTGATTTTTTCTAATTTCTTCTGTTTCAACTATAGATGTATTCAAAACGAATGTTTCAATGTCTTTTATCAATCCAAGTTCTTCAGCAATTGGAATAAAAATATTTGGACCAACAATTTCGTCCCTTTTATTTTTCCATCTTACCAAAGCTTCTACCCCAATAATATTCCCTGTTTTATACGAAATCTGTGGCTGATAATGCAGATAAAAATCCATATCTTTAATAGCCTCTTTTAACTCTTCTTCAAGAGCTAATTTATCTTGTAGTATCTTTTCCAAATAAGAATTAAAAAAACTAATTCTTACTTCTTTTTCTTTTCCATAACGAAGTGCACAAAGGGCATCTTTAATATTATCTTCGATTTCAACATGTGTAACTTTGGTAACACCTATGTTAGCATTGATATAACAAGCACGGTTATGAAGTTCTATAGGCAGATTTATTTTTCTTAAGATTCTATTTGAAATTTTTTCCAAATCTTCCTCTTTGTCATAACCATTAGCAAGTGCAATAAATTTGTCTCCACTAAATCTCCCAACTAAATCTCCTGCTCTAAGAGCTTTTTTAACTCTTCTACCAATTTTTCTTAATACATAATCACCCATTTTTAAACCGTATAAGTCATTAATGTCTTTAAAGTCGTTGATATCAATCAAAAATAGTGCCATTTTGTGTGTAATCAAATTATTAGACGAAAATAGATGTTTCATTTCATCTATTAAAACTTTTTTCTCAAGTAATTCAGTAGTTTGATCATAGTTAATTCTTATTATCTCCCTGTCAATAGGAGTAAAGTTACAAAGTATTCCTTTTAAATCACTACCAAATTCATATTTTTTATATACAAACTCGATTTTTTGTCCTGATTCTTCTTCTATAATCCCCAAAAATTCGTCAAATTTAGACAACTTACTAGTAAGTAAATTAAAAATATTTTTTTTGTTTTTAATTTTTCTCATAATATTATAAAGAAGTTTAAAAAAATTCAGATTTTCTGAAAATTCTAAATCAAATAATTCCAAAAAACTCTCAGTAAATGATAGTTCATTCTTTATTATATCAAAATAAATTAAAGCTTCTCTTTCGCTATCAATATAACTGTCGATTAAAGAATTTAAACTTTTTTCTCTTTCACCACTAACCAAGATTGATACCTGCTTCTCACCCTTTATAAATCCCGATTTAATCAAAGTTTTTTTATTTTCATTTGTGTCAAAAGTAAGTTCGATTTCATCTGCAAAAGCTAAATCTAAATATGTTTTTAAGTTTTTCATACCTAAGACATTAGATATCTTTTTGACTAGATTTTCTCCTTCTTTTTCGTCATTTATGTCAAAAAAACTTTTGGCTTCTTTGTTGATATCTGTAATAGCCAAAGATTTATTAAAAATTACAAGGGCATCTTTTTCTAGTTCATATTTGTATAAGCAAAGCTTCATTCAATCACCCCAATGTAGTTGTTAAGAAAATTATACTATACATAGAAGAAATTGTAAAGAAAACTGTTTATTTATCGTAACTATTGTATTAATATAATTATCTTTCTAATTTAACTAAGATTAATTTTATCATAATTTTGTTAATATTTTTTCAATTTTCTTGTAAAA
This sequence comes from uncultured Fusobacteriaceae bacterium, assembly GCA_964536535.1. Taxonomy (GTDB): domain Bacteria; phylum Fusobacteriota; class Fusobacteriia; order Fusobacteriales; family Fusobacteriaceae; genus CAZFBB01. Next base: position 4,484 of record CAZHXU010000167.1, on the reverse strand, counting down.
TAATGAGAAAAATATTATAATGTTTCAAGGAGGAATTATGAAAATATTACAGATGCCATTGAAATATATACAAGAGAAGAAAATTTTAAAGAAACTTATTGAAGTAAGTGAATTTTATGGAGACAAATATTTATTTATTACAGACGAATTTATGAAGAATTTATTGGAAGAAAAAATAAAAAAAATTTTCAAAGAAAAGGAAAAAAAATCTTTTGAAATAGTAACATATAAGAAAGAATGTAGTCAAAAAGAAGTAGAAGAAATTATAAAAAAAGATAATAATTCAGATATAATAGTAGGTTTAGGCGGTGGAAAAAGTATAGATATTGCAAAAATGATAGCTGCAATAGAAGACAAACCTTTAATTGTTGTTCCAACAACTGCTTCTACAGATTCGGCTACCTCTGCCTTATCTGTATTATATAATGAAGATGGATCACTAGATAGATATGTATATCACAATAAAAATCCAAATATAGTTTTGGTTGATACTGAATTAATAGTAAATGCACCTATTAGACACTTGGTAGCAGGAATGGGAGAGACATTATCTACATATTATGAAGCAAAAGCTTGTTATGATAGCAAATTTTTGAATAAATTAGGTGGAAGCCCTAGTTTGACAGCAATTACTATTTCAAAATTAGCTCTTGATATTGTTCTTGAAAAAGGTTTACTTGCAAAAGTTAGTGCAGAAGCTGGAATAGTTAATGAAGCTGTAGATCAAGTAATAGAAGCTAATTTATTCATGAGTGGTTTTGGATTTGAAAATTCAGGATTAGGAGCAGCTCATGCTATACACAATGGTTTAGTTACTTTACCTGAAACAATTAATTCTTTACATGGAGAAAAAGTAGCTTTTGGAACTATTGTTCAATTGGTTCTTGAAAATAGGGACATAGATATCATATTAAAAGTAATAGGTTTTTGTAAGAGTGTTGGACTACCAACTAAATTGAAAGATCTAGGAATAGTGGACAATATTGAAGGAAATGTAAAAAAAATAGTAAAAAGAGCATGTATAAAAGAAGAATCTATACATAATCTGCCTTTTGAAATAACACAAAACATGGTTTATGAAGCTATAATGGTAGCAGATAAACTTGGAAATTATGAATAAAATAAGATTTTTAAAGACCAATATTTTTTGGTCTTTTTTTATGAATTATTTTATAATTTGCTATTATTTTTTCAAAAGTATATAATTGTTTTATAATTACACTAGAATAAAAGATTTAATTTAAATAATAAATTTAAAATTTCATGGTATTAGGAGGTAGAATGAAAGTAAAATATACTTTATGTTTTGTAGAAGAAGATGGAAAATATCTTATGTTAAATAGAATAAAAAGCCCAAATATGGGTTTGTGGAATGGGCTTGGTGGAAAGATAGAAGAAGGTGAAGAAAAGTTTGAATCAGTAAAGAGGGAAGTTTTAGAAGAGAGTGGTTTAGAGTTAGTTGAAACTACTTTTCATGGAGAAGTTTATTGGCATTCAGAAGATTTTTCAGGTGGTTTATATGTTTTTACTGGAAAAGCTAATAAAAGTATAAAAACTCCTCAACGAAGAGAAGAAGGTTTGTTAGATTGGTTACCAATTGAATGGGTTTTAGATAAAAATAATATGGGAATTGTAAGTAACATCCCTATTTTTATGAAAGAGTTACTTGAAAAGAAAGAAAAATTAAAGTTTGATTTTTATTATGATAACTATGGAAGTATAAAGAGTTATAAATTTGAGAAACTAAAGTTAGATTAATAGACATTTTAGAATAAAAGAATTAAATACCTTTAAATAATAAAAACGACTAATTTTTTATAAAATCAGTCGTCTTTTATTTTTAATATTTATAAAATATTTTCAGCAAAAACATAATTGATATAGTCAAAAATGTCTTGATGTTCATATGGACTAGGAAGTCTTTCTAAAGCATCAAACCACATTGAAAGAAAATCATGATGGTTTAAAGACATAATCCTACTTTTAAGTTGTTCTGAAAAGATAAAAATATCTTTATTTTTCTCAAAGTCGTCTATAATTTGTTTTTTTAAAAGTTCAACTTCATTTTCATTAAATTTATCTTTTCTTTTGTAGTAAGTAAGCAATAAATCACGACTACAAATTTCTTTGTAAATCATTCTTCTAATTGCACTTGCAACGTATTTGATGTTAAGTTCAGGAGAAAAATAATTTTCTTCACTATGAATATTCATCCCATCTTTTCTTCCAATAAATGGTATAAATACATCAAACAAATGATATTGTTTAACTACAGTTTGAAATATTAATAATGTTTTTAAAAAGTCTTTTTTTACTGTTTTTATCTGCTCTTCAAAGTTTCTATTAACAAATATTGTTTTACCAATATGTGGGAAATATGAAGCAGTAAAATCATTTGTATGTGCAAAATTAAGAACTTTATCTGCATATTTCTTATTTTCATGAAAATTATTGAGTATAACTGTAGCTTCTGTTATTTCTTCTTTTAAATGCTCTTTGTCAAATAGTGTATCTATTAACAAATCAAACTGCTCTTCTTCGAGAGCTAAACTATGTATAAGTTTTAACTGTGACATAGCAGCTACTTTTTCTATATCCCATAATTTTAGCTTTTGTGGACCAAAATCATCTGGAATAGGAAGTAGGCGAGTAGAAGATTTTATAAAAGGTGCTTTTTTCTTCAAATAAAAAATAAGTGTATTTTTTATCTTTTCCCAATTAATTTCTGGTACCATATTAAGTATAAATTCTTTAGTTTTATTTAACTCCAAAAATTCTTCTACTTTAATCATACCTTCTACTAAAATTCCTACCCCATTAAATGTAATTGTTGTTGGAACAAATTCTTTATCAGCAAGTAATTTTTCACTCATTACAGCTACATATTGTGCAATTCCACCACCTAATGAATGTCCAGTTAATTTTATTTTTTTATAATCATATTTATTTATAAGTCTTTCATAAGCTTCTAACCCTTCGTCAAATTGTATGGGTTTCTTTCCAAAACCTATTTTCAAGTCAGTTTCAATAAAATCTCTATATGCTTCTTTAAGTGGAAACATTTGACTTCCACGAAATGCAAGGACTATATCTTCATAACCACCCTTATAATCTCTTTTTCCAAATGCAATAGAATAATATCCTGTTTTTACATCTTCATCACCAAAATCTGTACGATCTAAAATATCTAAAACTTCCCAGTCGGAAATATTATTCAATACTTTTTCAGCAAGAACAGACCACGTTTCAAAGTAATTAAATGTTTTAAAATGCTCATTTTTTATGAGTATTCTCTTGTGTCTTTCTTCATAATCTCCTTGAAATCCCAATATCTGCCCCAAGTCTTTTCCAATGTCATCTTTTTGAAAATAACAATAAGATAAACCACTAAACAAAAGGTATTCCATATGAGTAATATTCATATTTTCCTCCCAAAATCCATATTCACTTTGATTATACCAAGAATTTTTACTTAATTCTATAATAAATAAAATTTAAATTAGATTAATTTTGAAATAATTTATATTATTTCAAATAAATTTTATGTGTTTTAATACTTTATATTTAAATCTTGAGATAATAAACTAATTAAATTAGTTATAACTTTTAAATCCACTATATCTTCTACTAAAAAGAACTTCCCAAAAATTATATTGGATTTTTTATAAATCTTATTTAATCTATATAAACCTTCTTTACTTATCTCTAGTTTTTTAACTTTTCTATTTGATTCTTTCTCAAAATAGTCATTTACTAAACCTTCTTCAATTAAATATTTAACCAAAAAATTCATATTTTGTTTAGTCAGATTAAAAGCATTCATCAGTTCCTTTTGCAAAACTTTAGTATTTGATTTTTTTAGATAATTTAAAAGTAAATAATGACTATTATTAAGCCCTTCATTTTCTAAAAGGGAATTAAGGTAGGTATAGATAAAATTTAAAAATCTTTCGATAGTTATAAGCAAACCATCTTCTGATTTAAAAGATAAATTACTTTCATCAAGCCCATTAAGTTTTTTATTTATAAGAAGTATTATTGATTCTTCCAAGTTCAAGTTTCTTTTATTTTCAATCAAAAACATTTGCTCAACGATAGTATCCAATGCTTCAAAAGCATTTTGTGTTAATTCTATATTCTTTATAATTACTTTTCCTTTAGTATTTGTTTTTAGTTTTACATATGCCAAGTCTTCTAATTTTTTTATATACTTATTTATTCCAGATTTATTGATATGAAGTTCTTTTGAAATATCATACTGAGTTTTATTTGGAAAAAATCGTATATAAAAAAGGATTAGGTATAAGTTATAGTTTAATCCAAATTCTTTAAAATTATTTTTAAATTTTAACTTTACATAATGTCTTATTTGTTCCAAATCAACTAGTAGTCCACTAGATATTTCAACTATATTCATTATCACTCTCCAATTTTGTTATAATTTTATTATATTTTTCTTTTTTTTATAAGTCAATATTTAAATA
>CAZHXU010000166.1:0-6677 GCA_964536535.1 uncultured Fusobacteriaceae bacterium | reverse complement strand
ATTGATAAGAAAAAAGAATAGAAAGATTTAAAAACTTATTTTTATTCAAAAAAAAGCAGTTTAGATAAGATAAACTGCTTAGAATAAATTTTAAAATTGTACTTTAAGGTAAAATATCTCCCATAAACTGTCCTGCCATAATAATTTTGGCTTCACCAACCAGAATTACATACCCGTCTTTTTCAAATAATTCTATCTCGCCACTACGCCTAGATAATTGTTTTGAAATCAATCTCTCTTTACCTAATTTTTTTGACCAATAGGGATATAAAAGAGTATGTGAAGAACCAGTTACAGGATCTTCATTTATCCCTACCCAAGGAGCAAAATATCTAGAATAAAAGTCATATTCTTTATCTCCTTTTGTAGTAACTATAAGCCCTCTGACTATGTCAGGGAAAATCATTCCTCTTAGTTTATTATAATCAAATAACAAACCTCTTAATTTGTCATAAGAATCTATTTCTATCATTAATTTTTTAGTTTCTTTATTATATAAACAAGACAAAATTTCTTCATCTTTAAGGTTACTACACATATTAAAAGAAACAATTTCACCCAAATCGATTCCTTCATTTATAGGAAACTTCATTTCTATTTTGTCACCATTTTTATGACAACAAATTAAGCCACTTTTAGTCTCAAAGCATAAAATTTCATTCATATTTTCATAGTGTTCATAGAGTACTTTTGCAGCGGCAAGAGTAGCATGCCCACAAAGATTAACTTCTACTTCTGGAGTAAACCACCTAAGTTTAAAGTGTTTTTCTAATTTAAAAGTTTTATCTGTTTTAGCAGTTACAAAAGCTGTTTCAGACAGATTCATTTCCATAGCTACATTTTGCAAAAAATCATCGTTTACTTCTTTAGTTACCATGAATACACCAGCAGGATTTCCTTTGAATGAATCTCTAGTAAATGAATCGACAATAAATATTTTCATATTATCTCCTTGTTAGTTTAAAATTTCAGATACTCCTTCAAATGTATTGATATCTTCGATATTTTCATAAACAGCTTGCATCTCTTCTTTGTTAATCAATCTATTTCCAAAATATACTTCTTTTTTAACTATCCCTAAGCCCCTTACATAATACTCTAAAATTTTTGTTTCATAACCTGTATCTATTCTGAGTATAAGCCCTTTGTATGAACTATTACCAACAAGTATAGTTGTATCCTCAGATAAAATTTCATAAAAATATCCGTTATTCTCCCAACCATAACCAGAAAGTAATGGCTCTTTTAAAAGAACTTTTTTTCTAAATTTATTAGGTAGAGTAATATCTTCTAAGTCATCTTTAATATAAGCTTGACTAACTATTTCTATTTGTTTTTCACTAAAATTTAATACTTCGATTTTTTTGTTATTTTTGCTCAAATCAAATATTTTTACTTGATCATCTTCTAAATATTGGTTAAAGAGGATTTTTTCCTCACTAGAACCATTAATGGAAAAAACTTTTACTAGTCCTTTGTCTGGTAAAAAATCTAGAAGATTCTCTGAAAGGGAATAAAAAGTTAATAATAAAAAAATTAATAAAGTTTTCATAATACCTCCAAATTTTTACTTTAATAATTCAATTATATTAACTTTTTCACTAAAATACAAATGATTTTTCGATATTTTTACTATTTGTTTATTTTCTAAACTCTATTTTGCTATAAACACCTCGGAATAGTAAAAAAACTCCTATAAAACCAACAATATGACGAATAGGTTCAAAATAAGTTAATAATATAGAATTACCAACTAACATCACTAATATCATATTACATGTTGGACAAGCAAAACCTAAAAACCCTAATAAACCCCCAAAATACCCATTTTTTTTATTTATGGCACATGTTTTATTATCTATGCCCATATATAACGAACCTAATATTGCATAAAATGCAAAAATAACATAATCTAAATTTTTAACTTCAATTTTTCTTATAAAAAAGGGATTAACCCAAAGAGCTGTTACAGTTCCAAATAATAATGTAATTACTAAAAAGTAGAATAAAATATTTTTCCACTCTTCTTTTCTTATGTATTTATTCATATTATCTCCTTTTAATATATTGATATTATAATTTTAACTATTCTTAGTAAAAAAGTAAAGAATATTTTTTTGAAATAAAAAAGACTGTTGCCAGTCTATTCTTCACCTTTTTCAAAACCTTCACTAACTAAAGTTTGATAAAGTTTTCTAAGTCTTCTAATCTTCAAAAATAAGTGGTTTATCTTTATATTATCACTTTCAAAAAAATCTTTTGCAGATTGGTCATGTAATTCTTGTACTAACTCTTTTAATGCATAAACCATATTTACTTTGTCTACCATATCTGCTTTTAGCATAAGAGCAATTTTATTTTTAGCATTATCTTCAAAAAAGAATAAGCCATTTTCTTCTAAAAGAAAATTTTGCTTCATAAGTAAACTAAGCTGATTATTATCAACTTCAAATTTCTGTCCTGTCTTTTTATTTATTATGTACCCCAAAACAATCCTCCTTATTAATGAGTATAGTAGTAAGTACCATCATCTTCTATAACTATAGTATCATATTTTTTTCCTCTATTGTTTATATCAACAACACCACTATTACCTTCTATTTTATTAGGTTTTTCAGATACTATATAATGATTACCTGTATTTGTGTCAATACGAGGTTTTGTAATAGAAACGTAACGAACTTGATTACACCCACTAAGTAATATTAAAAGTAAAATTCCCAAAAAAAAGCTTCTCATATATCCCACTCCTTATATTTATTATAACTAATATCGGAAGTTTTTTTCAAAAACTTTAAATTTATTTCATAAATTTTCTTAAGAACATTTTACAAATTATCTTTAGTCTTGTAAATAGGGAATTTTGTGATATAATTGTAATAATTAAGGAGGGAATTTATGTATGTTATTATTTTCTTAATTCTAATAGTAGTTGGAATAAAGATTTATAACAGAGTTTTCTTTAGAATGCAAATGAAGAAAACTTTGAAAAATAGAAAAGTAAAGTATATAAACTATGATAATTATAGTGAAAAAGAGATAAAAACTGATATTGATATAAAGAAATTTTCATTCAAAAGTCAGAGTGTGTTAGAAGAGATGAGTTATAATATAATCTTTCCTATAGATTATGATGAAAACAAATCTTATCCTGTACTGTATATGTTACATGGTCTTAGAGACGAAAGTATATTTTGGGTTGAAAAAGCTAAACTTGGAGAAATCTATTATGAACTTCTCAGAGAGAAAAAAATCGAACCTATGCTTTTAGTTTTACCTGAATCAGGCTTTGAAGGTAGATCATGGTATACAAATTGGAAGTTTGAAGAGGGTAGAAGATACGAAGATTATTTTACAAAAGATTTGATTAATCATGTAGAAAATTCTTTTAAATGCAGTGACAGAGGAATAACAGGGTTTTCAATGGGAGGCTACGGAGCAGTAAAAATGGGACTAAAGCATCTAGGTCTTTATTCTAATATATCTAGTTTTGCAGGTGCAATTAATTTCCCGAGATTATTTATTGCTGAGTTAAAAGGTTTAGGTTTGTTAAAACATATGAGAACAAATAAATTTATGACTAAAACGGAAGACTCAAAACATTTTGCTAGAGTTTTTGGTAATAGACTAAAATTCTTTAGAAATGAAAATGTATACAATATACTTAGAAAAGTTGTAAGACATGATTTGGAAAAACTTCAAAAGATCGATTTTTTACTAAGTGTTGGAGAAAAAGATAATAGTTTTTATACTATGGTTTATCAATGGGAAGATGTAATAGGTGAATTTGAAAAAAGAAATTTGAAGTACCAAGGTAGACTTGTAAAAGGAGCAGAACACACATGGTCTTATGTCGAAAGAGAGCTTCCTGCAGTATTAAAATTTCATTCAGATAAGTTTAAAGGAGATACAAATGAATAAAAATATATTAGTAGGAGTAACAGGAGGAATTGCTGCATACAAAAGTGCTAATATTATATCTAAATTAAAAAAAAGAGGTTATAATGTAAAAGTTATTATGACTAAAAGTGCAACTGAGATTATTACACCACTTACATTAGAAACTCTTGCACGTGACAGAGTAGTAGTAGATATGTGGGAGAAAAAACCTAATGTTGATGTTGAGCATATATCACTTGCTGATTGGGCTGATTTGTTCCTTATAGCTCCTGCTACATATAATATAGTAGGAAAAATAGCAAATGGAATAGCTGATGATATGTTAAGTACTGTTGTGAGTGCAACAAGTGCACCAGTATATTTTGCTCTTGCTATGAATGTACATATGTATGAAAATCCAATTTTATGGGATAATATAGAAAAATTAAAAAAATATGGTAAATACCATTTTATAGATACTGATGAAGGTTTTTTAGCTTGTAATTATAATGCTAAAGGCAGACTAAAAGATGAAGAAGAAATAGTAAAAATTGTAGATGAATATTTTGGTAAAAAAGAAATATTAAAAGGAAAAAAAATATTATTAACTGCAGGAAGAACAGAAGAAAAAATAGACCCTATAAGATATTTATCAAATAGATCAACTGGTAAAATGGGATATGCACTAGCCGAAGCAGCAAAAAATCTTGGTGCTCAAGTAACATTGGTAGCTGGACCAAATAACCAAAAAGATATAGAAGGCATTGAAATAATCAAAGTTACTGATGCTAATGATATGTATAATAGATGTATAGAAAGATTTGAAGATACAGATATATTTATTGGAACAGCTGCAGTAGCTGATTATAGAGCTAAAAATATTAGTGAACATAAAATAAAAAAAACAGATGGGAAATTAGTTATTGAATTAGAAAGAAATCCCGATATTATTTTTGAACTAGGCAAAAAGAAAAAAAATCAATTTATTATTGGATTTTGTGCAGAGAGCGAAAATTTGATAGAAAATGCAAAGGGAAAATTAGCAAGAAAAAATATGGATATGATTGTAGCTAATTATGTAGAAAATTTTGGTAGTGATAAAAATACAGTGACTATAATCAACAAAAAAGAAGAGTTGTTCGAAAAAGCAACTATGGATAAAAAAGTGTTGGCATATGAAATACTTTCGTATATAAAATAAAAAAAGCAGCTTTTAGCTGTTTTTTTTATGACATCAACAAATATACAGAAGCGACAACAAGACCAATCAAAACAAGACTTAAATCATACTTCTTAATCATTTTTATTATTCCTTTCAAATTTAAAACATATACGATATCTGAATACTTTCATATATACTTTACCACTAAATTTTAGAATTTCCTAGAAAAATTTGTTTTTTTTTATAAAATGTAGTATTATATGATGAATAAAATAGGAGGTGTTATTTTATGATTATTGAACCTAAGGTAAAGGGAAGTATCTTATTAACGGCTCACCCAGAAGGTTGTAAAAAATTAGTAGAAGAACAAATAGAATATGTAAAAAATAATAAAAGTTATGAAGGAAGCAAAAAAGCACTTATTATTGGAGCTTCTTCTGGATATGGCCTAGCTACTAGAATCTCTTTAGCTTTTGGTGGATCAAAAACAGATACTATAGGAGTATCATTTGAAAGTGGACCAAGAGGAAAAAGAACAGGAACTGCTGGTTGGCATAATAACATTGCTTTTAAGGCAGAAGCTGAAAAAGAAGGGTTAATTGCAAAGAACTTTATCGGAGATGCATTTTCTTTTGAAATGAAAGATGAAGTTGTTAAATATATAAAAGAAGAATTTGGTGGAGAAGTAGACTTAGTTGTATATAGTCTTGCTTCTGGAAAAAGAACTGATCCTGTTGATGGTATTACTTATACATCAGCTTTAAAAAGTACAACAGGTGGAGTAAGTGGACCTACATTTGATTTTGACAAAGACATATTAGTACAACAAACTATGGAAGATGCTAATGAAGAAGAGTTAAAAGCAACTATTAAAGTTATGGGTGGAGAAGACTGGGCTTTATGGATAAATGCTTTAGCAGAAGCTGGAGTATTAGCTAAAGGGGCTAAAACATACGCATACTCATACTTAGGACCAAAAATTACTTATGGTATCTATAAAGATGGAACTATTGGAGCAGCTAAGAGACATTTAGAAAATACTGCTGAAGAATTAGATAATTTGCTTAAAGAAAAAGTAGAAGGTGAAGCATATGTTGCAGTTAATAAAGCATTAGTAACTAAAGCAAGTGCATATATCCCTATATTCCCATTATACGGAGCAATTTTATCTAAAGTAATGAAAGAAAAAGGATTACATGAAGGCTGTATAGAACAAACTCATAGATTATTTGCTGATATGATTTATGGAAATGAAGCAGTTATTGACGAGTTTAGAAGAGTTAGACCAGATAACTGGGAAATGAGAGAAGATGTTCAATCAGAAGTTGAAGAGTTATGGGAACAAATAACTGATGATAACTTTACAAAATTATCTGATTATGCTGGATACAAAGAAGACTTCTTTAAATTAGGAGGATTTGGAGTAGAAGGTATCGATTATACTGCAGATGTAGACTTGGAAGAATTAGCAAAATTAAAACCATAATATCGATTATTAGACTAATATTTAACTAGTCTTAAATTGATTATAAACGACTGATTTATAAAAAATCGGTCGTTTTTTTTATTAATATTGTCTAATAAAATAAATTACAAGTTTATGCTGATTTTTTAATAAAGTAATTTTAGAATGAAA
>CAZHXU010000165.1:0-6692 GCA_964536535.1 uncultured Fusobacteriaceae bacterium | reverse complement strand
TTTATTATATATTTTTATCTTTTCTTCACCTTTTATAGCAACAAGTTCTACTTCTACTCCTATCGGCATAGTAAACATAGGGTGTGTATGACTGCAATCAACCTCCGAAAGTATAGGGAAATTATAGCCTTCTAGGATTTCTAAAAGGGGTTCATAATGTTTTCTTCCACTGCCCTTGTCATCAAAGAGTTCATGTTTACCAAGGATAAGCCCTCCTATTTTATCAAAAGTACCATTTATCTTTAAATAAGCAAAACTTCTCTCTACAGTTCCTATATCTTTTAGACTATCTTCAATAAGTAGAATGTCCCCTTTTTTAATTTTGGGCATATAAGGTGAATCCCAAATAGTAAGCATAGTATTAAGGTTTCCTGCAATAATTCTTCCTTTTGCTCTACCTTCTCTTAATACTTCCCATTTATTTTCTCTTTTCTCCTTGCTTTTTTCTTGGTCTTCCCAGTTTATAAATTCATCTGTCCAAAAAGGTGCTTTTTCATAAGTATATTCGTCCCATTCTTTCATAAGAATATCTTCAAAATAGGAAAAAGTTAAATCATTATATGGTTCAAATTCACCAAAACTAGCTACACAAGCTGGTCCATAATATGTATTTATACCTGTTTTGGCATAGATAGCAAATAAAATCGCTGTAATATCTGAATAACCTATAAAAATTTTTGGATTCTTTATGATAGCTTCATAATCTATATAAGGGATTATAGAGTTTGAATTGAATCCCCCTATAGTAGACATAATACATTTTATCTCAGGATTTCTTATTAATTCATTTAATTCTTCTACTCTCTCTTTGATACTTCCTGATCTATAAAAGTCATGTTTACCAGTTAAATTTCCTTCAACAATTTCAAAACCTTTATTTTCCAAAAACTTTTTTGCTCTTTCAAATCTTTTTGGACAAAAATAAGTAATGGGTGTAGCTGGTGAATAAATACCTATTTTATCTCCTTTTTTCAATTTTTCCATAAAAACCCCCTTTATTAAATTAATAGTTAATAATTAATAAGTAATAGTATAAATTAAATTTACAAATTATAGCATATTAATAACTTAATTAAAATAGCTAATTTCATTTATACACTATATACCTATTAGTCTTACTATTATAATAAATATATTAAGTTTACAACTATGGAAATATATGATACTATAAAAAAATTATTTTAAAAAAAGGAGGGACTATGTATAGATATTTAGATCACAATGATTTTCATCTGTTATTAAACAAATTTAATTCATTATCACTAAAGGTTTCAGAAGAAAATCTTAGAAAAAATTTGGAGAAAAAAATGTATTATGGACGTATTGAAGGGGAAAATCTAATCTGTTTTTTGACTATTAGAAATGAAAAAGAAAATTTGGATATTACTTTATTCTTTTCTGAATATTTTCAAGAAGAAAAATTAATTGAATTTTTTGATAGTTTTGAGAAAAAAATCTATTGTTATGATTTGGATGAAACTATGAAAGATACCCTCATAAAAAAAGGCTGTAAACTAGAAGAAAAACTTGTAAAATACAAACTAAATCATTTTGATATGATAAAAAATAAAGATGTTAGAGTAATAAAGATTGAAGAACCTCATTTAGAAAGAGTTTATGAAATAAATAAAGAAGCTTTTTCTCCATTGTGGGCACAGGAGTTTGAAGGAATAAAAAGAGTCTTTAGCCTAAGGGATAATACCAGAAAATTTATAGGTATTAAAAACGGTGATGATATAGTAGCATATCTATCATATTATTTTCATGAAAGTAAGGGACACATACATAGGCTTGCTGTTGCAAAAGCTTTTGAAGGTCAAGGTTATGGTGGGAAACTACTTGATTATGCCCTTTCACATATGAATAGGGAAGAAATAGCAGAAGTTACTTTGTATACACAAGTAACAAATAGTAGAAGTAGGCCACTTTATGAAAATCGTGGATTTAAAGTTGTTGATGAAAGGTATGTAATAAGTTATAATTAAATATAAGTAATAAGAGGAAAACCTCTCTTTTCTATAATAGTAATTAGAGACTCTCGTTATTTGCAAAGTGTAATTGTGGCGATCTCATGAGCAAATAACAATTAGGAGGAAAAGATGGAAAATTATATTGTAGATAAGATTAAAGTAGGAATATCTGCTTGTCAATATGGCTGTAAAGTTAGGTATAATGGTAAAGGTTGGGATATGATAGACAATATCCATAGGGAAAAAAATGAGTTCTTCTTTTATCCCATATGTCCAGAACTACTAAGTGGTTTGACTGTTCCTAGAACACCTATTAGTCTAAAAGGTGGTAATGGTAATGACTTTTGGGAAGGAAATGCTCATATAAAAGATAGAAATGGAATTCTTTTAGATGATAAAATCAAAGAAGGAAATAAACTATCTCTAAAACTTCTTAAAGATTTGGATATAGATGTTTTTATCTATATGGAAGGTAGCCCAAGTTGTGGAGTTTATAGAACTTCGTTAAAGGGAAAACGTATGGGTAATCCACCTGGTACTTTTGGATCACTTCTTTTAAAAGAAAAGATATTTTTGATACCTGCAGTTGATTTGCAAAGCCCAATAAAATGGTGGGACTGGCGTAGACGTATGTATGCATATGTTTGGCTAAAAAATACAAGTATTGAAAAGATGAGTGATTTGTATGATTGTTGGCATATAGTCAAGTTTTTATGCCAAGAGTTATTTAGAAAAGAAAGTGATAAACTGGGCCATCATATGGCAAATATGAAGGAACCTAGTCAAAAAGATTTTGATGATATTAAGGACAAAATCCTTGATATGCTAAGGCAACCAAGTGATATCAATAAAATCAAACAAAGTTTGTGGAAAAACTATAAATACCTAGAAAAGAAAAAAGCTATTACAGTAGATGAAGTAATGGAACCAACTAATATTAGGAATATGTCCCACATAGCAAAGGAGCTAGTGAGGGTAGAAGTAGTAAGTAGAAGTGAAAACCTTCTTTTTGGTGCAAGTCCAATATATAGAAGTAGGAAGTAAAGGAGTAGAAGACTAATTTTATATAAATTAGTCTTTTTTTATGAAAAATCACCTAAAAATATAAGGCTTTTTTCGAATATCTATTTTTCCTTTAGTTAACTTGTCCCACATTCTATTTCCAATAAAAGAATATAAAAAGTATTTAACTTTTCCTTTGAATATCCCAAAAGATGGTTCTGATTCTAGTTCAACTTCTTTATTTTCTTTAATACTTCTAGAAAAATTTTCTAAGCTTTTTTTAATTGATCTATACATATATGATTTTTTTTCCAAAGTACTTGTCATTGGCCCCATTCCAATTGATAAAGACCCTCTAAAATCAAAACCTTTTTGATTAGCAAATTCTTTCATTATCTCTATTGATACTCTATTTTGATATGCTTCGGGAAAACCACAATTGACTAGTACATAAAGGTTTTTATTACCTTCTACTCCCCTTAGCTCCTCTAATATTTTGGTAGTAAATGCAGGAAGACAATCTACATATAAAGGATAAGAAATTATTACTGTTTTTGCTTTTTCTATAGCAGTATTAATTTCTTCTAACGAAGAATACCCATCAATACTTTTTCCCTTTAAGCCATAATCTTCTTCTAAACTTTCGAAGATTTGATAACTAAATGACTTTTTCCCCTTTGGACTTAGAGACATAAATAAAATATTATCCACAATGTTCAACTCCTTTTAAATAAATATTATAAAAATCATTAGCAAAATCTCTATCTAAGCTCTTTTTATCAAGTATTACTTCTAATTTTTCCCTTTGGGGAATATTGAGACAATTTCTATCTATTAATTTTGAAAATATTTTTTTCTCTTTTTCACTATTTGAAATGCCTAAAAAAATAGTTGGTGGATATTTTTCATATCTATTTTGATGATGAATTTCTCCTTTATAACTTTTAAAATATGGTAATACATTAGGAAGTATTCTATCCAAAGCTCTTTTAATATTGCTACTATACCCTCCAAATGTAATTGGATTTATGAATATAACCATATTACTTTCAATAAATTCTTTTGCAAAATCTTGTCCTTTATCATTTATAACACATACTCCAGGGCTATGAGACCAGCATTTAAAACAGCCTATACAATTTTTAAATGAATTATTTAAAATAATAAAATCAACATAAGAGTTATTGGGCAATAATTTTTTTATTTTGTTTCCTATGTCTATACTGTCACTATTATTTCCGTCAATTAATAATAAAACTTTCATCTTTCCTCCTTAGAAGTTTACGTTGTCTACTTTAATATACTATATAAAGTATACAGTGTCAACATAAAAAGTTTACGTTGTATACATAAAAGACTTGAATACCTAATAAAATTTGATATAATTTAAGTATAAAAAAATAAAGGCAGTGAAAAGATGAAAGAGAATAAAAAAGAAAAGAAAAAATATCATTATGGAGATTTGAAAGAAGATTTGATTAATTTAGGTGCAAAAGTACTTATTGAAGAAGGAATAGAGAATTTTTCCCTAAGAAAAATTGCAAAAAAATTAGGCGTTAGTCACGGAGCACCTTATAAACATTTTGAAAATAAAGAAGAATTAATTGAAACTATTATTTTTCGTGGTTTAGAAGAATTTAATGATTCATTAGAAAAAGCTTATAATTCATGTAAAGGAAATAATGAAGAAAAATTAGTTGCTCTTGGAGTTGCATATGTAAAATTTGCTGTTGATAATCCTGATTTTATGAGAATTTTATTCCTAAAAAAAATTACAACTATAACTTCTACTAGAAATATAGATTTTTCAAAAGAAAAAAGTTTTACTATTTTAGCAAAAGTAATCGAAGAAATTTATGTCGATTATAATGACGAAGAATTGTATTTAGCTTATACATCTGCTTGGAGTATAGTCCACGGTATAGCTATGCTAAGTATAGATGGTTTTGTTGATTTAGGAGACAACTTGGAAGAAAAAGTAGAAATTTTGTTAAAAGGTGATACTAGGCAGAAAAAATGTTGATTTAGGAAGTTTTTCTGTTTATAGTAGAAGATTTAATCTCCTTTTTTTATTAAACTATATAAAAAAGGAGGTTTATTATGAAAAAAGCACTAATATTAATTGATATTCAAAATGATTATTTTGATTGTGGGGCATATCCTTTATATGATTCTAATACAGTTCTAAAAAATTCTTTAGAACTTGTCAAAGAAGAATTTCAAAAAGGTACTCTAATTATTTTTGTAAAACATATAGGTGAAAAAAACAGTTTGTTTTTTAGACCACAAAGTGAAGGGGTAAAAGTTCATAAAAAACTTATGGATTTGGATATTGATTATAAAATTGTTGAAAAAAAATATGCAGATAGTTTTTATAATACTAATCTTGATGAAATACTTATAAAAAATGATATTAAAGAGATTTATCTTGGTGGTATGATGAGCCATAATTGTGTTACTTTTACTGCTCTATCTAAAACTGCTGAAAAATATAAAATAAAAGTTATCAAAAAACTTTTAACTAGTATTGATAATGTAATAAACACCATTGCTATTAGGGCATTGGAAACTAGGGTAGAAGTTATATAAAGGAGAAAAGATGTATACGAAGTATTTGAAGAATAATAAAAAATTGCCTGTATTTTATAGTACTCTACCACTTGATATAAAAAACTTTAAGGATGAATTTGTTTTATTATTCTCTTCTACTTCTATCTTCCTATTTTATAAAGATTATGAAAAAATCACTTGTTTCAAAAACTATAAAAGTTTAGTTTTTAAGAGCTCTTTCTTAAATGAAAAATATAGTAAAAGCTATTTTGAAAAAAAAGAAAACCAAAATTTAGATTTGGATATTTATCCTTTTTTGGCATTTTTTAACACAGACTCTATAAATTTGACTTTTGAAGAGATGGAGAATATCTTAGAAAAATTTTATTTTATAAAAGATAAATTGAAATATCAAAGAGAAAAATATTGGCCTTGTTTGATAAAAAGTACTTTGTATGAACTTTTAACAAAAATAACTAATTTATATTTTGAAAAACTACATAATAATAGGAAGTATGAATTTGATGTGGTAGAAGTAAAAACTTATTTAGAAAAATCATATTTTGAAGAAATTACTATAAGTAGTTTATGTGATAATTTTTATGTAAACAGAGATAAACTCCAAAAATCCTTCAAAATATCTTTTGGTCATACACCTATAAATTACTTGAATAAAATCAGAATAGAAAGAGCTAAAGTCCTTCTTATAAATACAAAATTACCCATAACACTCATAGTAGAAAAAGTCGGTTTCAATTCTATTAGTAATTTTAACAAAAAATTTAAAGAAGAAGTTGGTTTAAATCCAAGTAGCTATAAAAAATCTCACTCTATCTTTCAAAATAGATAAACAAAATTTTTCCCCTAACTCTAAAGTTTGGGATTTTGTTTTAATGTTTCTTTTTAAATATTTTTTCATTTCCCCTTTTAAAATTCTTAGTAATTTTAGCCATTATTAATTGTTTTTCTTCTTCATTTTTCCCTTCTATTCTACTAATAAATTTATCACTATCTTTTCCCTTCAAAGTCATTATCTCTTTTCCATACCAAGAAATAAAAACTTTATTGTCTTTTGAAATATTATAAGAAAAGACTTCTAAAAGTTTTTTCATTTTATCACCTCTAAATAAAATATATAATCAAATAATATAAAAAACAAGGTAAAAAATA
>CAZHXU010000164.1:0-6708 GCA_964536535.1 uncultured Fusobacteriaceae bacterium | reverse complement strand
CTGAAAAGACTAATTTTTAATTAGTCTTTTAATATATAAAGAGTATAGTTTAGATTCTAAAAATCAGAGTGAGTGAATTTTTAGAAATGGAATCTGAATCCTAAAGCTAAGTCTACATCTACTCCACGTTCAATAGTGAATAAAGGTACTACTTCTCCAAAGAATTCAAATTGCTCAACATTTGCACTTAAACCAACTGGTACTCTTACACCAATATCAAATCCGCTATCTCCTTTTGCCCAACCATTGTTAGTCCAATAATCGTCATATTGATAAGTTGATAATACTGCCCCTACATTTACATATAAATAATTTTGTCTATAAACTTGTTTATCCAAACTTAAATTAAACCAATTATTTCCACCATCTAAATCTAATCTATATCCACCTTTAGTCATAGTTAAACCAAAGTTATCTAAATTAGTTATTAAACCAATTCCAAACCCATTACTACCTGAGTTTTGAGATTTTTTACTTTGAGTATTTTGTTCTCCTTCTGCATTAATTGCAAAAACGCTTATCATAAAAATTAAAGCGATTATTTTTTTCATTACAATTACCTCCTATTATTTTAAATTAATCAAATTTTAATATAAAATTAATAAAATGTCTAGGATTTTTTTGTAATTGTATCTTTAAATTTATTAATAAAAACAAGGCTTCTAGAAGCCTCTGTTAAAAAAAAGCACAATTTTGTATAAATTCTTATATGAAAATTTTAAAATAGCACACAAAAAGTAAAGTGAATTTTAGAAATAAATTTTCATATAAAATAATTATTTAAAAATTTTTCTTTTGAAAAATTAAAAATAAGTTTATCTCAAATCAATATAAATCTTTCAGTTTTTATTTTTTTGTATAAAAACTTTGAACAAAACCACTTTTATATTTTTTAACATCTTTCAAAATCAAATATGACTCTTTAGCTGATTTATCAAATAATCTAAGACCATCTCCTAACAAAACAGGTATAGTTCCTATTATATATTCGTCTATCAAATCCAAATTTTGAAAAGATTTAATAAGTTCCATTCCACCAATTAACCATATTTTTTTATCTTTTTCTTTCAATTTCTTAACTAAATCATAAATTGGACCCCCATAAAAATGTAAATTTTCTTTATTTTCAAAATAATTTTTTGTTATAATATACGTCTCTTTTTCTCCATAGGGAAATGGTTCTATATTTTTTATCAAATCATAAGTTCTTCTCCCCAAAAGACAAACATCTATTTTTTCGTAAAAACTTTTGTAGCCATAATCTTCTCCATTTTCTTCTACACTCTTTAACCAATCTTGCTCCCCATCTATTTTGGCAATATATCCATCGATACTCTGTGCTATGTATAAAATTACTTTTGACATAATAACCTCCTAGTATATATTTCATCTAAAAGAAATAATTCCTTTTTATAAGTTTATTAGGTATAATTAAATGAAGGAGGTTCTATGAAAAAAATATTTGTATTGTTATTTATATCTGTTTCTATCTTAGGTTTTTCTCCAATTGAATTATCTAAAAGACCTAATATAGAAAATACTATTAAAAATGTTATTATTTATCAAAATGGGAAATTAATCGAAAACAAAAGAGGTATATATTATCTAAAAAGAGAAGAATTTGATTTGGTATTTAGGCTTACTACAATTGAAAATAATTATTTAGTCAATTTTTCTACTAAAGATACCAGTTATAACCAAGCTTTAGGCGGAAATAAGTCGGAAAATATTCTTGCTTATTATTATACAGGTATGGCTGAGGGTCTTTTTAATGAAGATTATTCTGTTATTCTAAGAGATAATGCAAGTCATGCATTTTATTACAAAAATGAAGAAAATCATCGTTTTAATAAAGTAGAGATAAAAAATAATTTTTATATTTTAACTAGAACAATTAAAAAATTATATGATTTTGAAGGAAAAACTGAAAAAAGCATTGTAGATACTGATTTGGATTACCTTTATATAGTTGCTCTCGAATATAAATATGACAAAGACTCATATAAAAGAATAGATAAAAGTATTGAAGCAATAAAAATAAAATTTATCGATTAACTTAAGTTTTTTTAGACTGTTAAAAGTTTGTTATCTAAGATATAATAATAAAAATAACTAAAGGAGATACTATGAAAATAATTATTTTTTTATTATTAACACTGAATATACTATCTTTAGACATTTCAAAAGAAGAACTTGATTATATTGGACAATTAATCTATAAAAATGAAACAGGTGGGCAAAAAGAAAAAATAATAGTTTGGAATAATGGAGAAGAATTTTTATCATTAGGTATTGGTCATTTTATATGGTATCCCTATGATTACCAAGGACCTTTTGAAGAGAGTTTTCCAGATTTGATAGAGTATTTTAGAGAAGAATCTTATGATTTACCTAGACTTTTTTATTATGAACATGCTCCTTATTATAGTAGAAAATTTTTCTATGAACTATATAATAGCGGAGATATGGAGTTAGTAGAAGCTAGAGATTTTCTTTATGAAAATAAAGATGTTCAGATAATGTTTATTTTAAAGCGTCTAGAAAATTCTTTGGCTTTGATGATAGAAAAAACAGATAAAAAAGAAAAAGTCATGGAAAATTATGAAAAGTTAGTACACACACCTATGGGTATCTATCCTCTGTTAGATTATGTTAACTTTAAGGGAGAAGGTACGAAAGAAAGCGAAAGATATAATGGACTTGGTTGGGGTTTACTACAAGTTTTGGAAAGAATGGACACAGATAATGATCCTATTTACGAATTTGTAGAAAAAGCTAAATACCTTTTGACTGAAAGAGTAAAAAATAGTCCAAAAGAACGTGGTGAAGATAGGTGGCTTGAAGGGTGGTATAATCGTTTAGATACATACATATCTGTAAGAGATGAGTATATAAAATGATATGAGCATATACACAACTTTTATGAAATGATTATAAATGAATTTAAGCTAATAAAATAAGGATTTTAAAAATCTTTGAATTTTTAAAGAAAGAGTTAAAGTATATAATCTACTTTAACTCCTTTTTTTTATTGCTTTTTTGTATGTATATTCATTTCCTTATCTAATATATTCTATACTAGACCAAAGCTCTTCTACATCCTTTTTTCCTAATATTATTTGGTCTTTTATAATATATTCTTGTTTATTCAAATTGTCCAAATCTTCATAGGGATTAGCAGAGAGTAGAAGTAAATGAGCTTTTTTCCCTTTTTTTATCTCTCCTCTATCATAAAGAGAAAGCCCCTTTGCATTTCCTAAAGTAACCATACTAAGAAGAGTTTTTTTATCATAACCACCCTTTTCCATAAGTTTTAGTTCTTCTATCAAACTATAACCTGGTACAACAAAAGGCATTCCTGCATCTGTTCCAATAAGTACTGGTGTTTCATTTTTATATAATTCCTTTAGAATATCATTCATTTTTGCATCTGCATAAGTTTTTTCATTATGATACTCTAAAAAATAATCAAATTCTTTATACAAATTAATCATTTTTTCTGGCATATACTTCAAATATTTTTCTTTAGTAATCTTTTCAAAACTTGCACATGTTAATACACTTAATGTTGGAGAAAAATATGCTTTATAATCATTTAAAAGTTCTGTATAATATGGAACTTTTTCTATTTCATCAGCTGAAAGAAAATCATCTAAATGTTCAAATGAATGTTGCCCCATTCTTATCTGTTCTTCAAGGCTTACATGAATCGATTTATGCCCTACTACTTTTAAATTGTATTTATTTGCTTCATCTATAATACTTTCCAAAACTACTTTGCTCAAATTATGATAAACTTTTATGTAATCATAATTATTTTCTGCATAAAATTTTACTAATTCTCTACCTTTATCAGGGTCTGTAACTTCATGTAATTCTGGATATTGTTTTGGTCTTCCATCCATAATTCTGCTAGCAAATAAAAAATCTGAACTTAATATTTCTTTATTATCTATTTTTTCTCTAAAAGTAATTAATTTAGGTTCATTAATTGTTTCTGTCATATCTCTAACAGTTGTTACTCCGTGCAACAAAAACATCAAAAATGTTTCTTTAAAGTGTACGTGAACATGAGTATCAATAAGTGAAGGCATCAAATACATCCCTTTTGCATCTATAACTCTTGTTCCTTCTTTTTCTACAAAATCACCTATTTCTTCAATTATTCCATTTTTAATAAAAACATTTTTATTCTCAATTATTTTCTTGTTTTCTACATCAATAATATTGGCATTTTTAATAAACAAACTTTCTACAGCTAAATCTTTTGGATATTCGGTTGTTTTCCCCGGAATTCGAGCTCTTTCTTTTTTTATTTTATCAATACGTTTATTTTCTAAGTTATAAGAAACTCCTAAAAGTATTAATAAAGTTATAATTGCTAAATAAACTTTTTTCATATTACCTCCTTATAAAGAAATATTATCAAAAATTCCTAGTATTTACAATAGCTAAGAAGTTTGGAGAAAAACTCCTTTTATTAGTAAAAATTAATAAAAATAAACACATTTTGCATTTTAACATTATGTAATAGTATACTTAAACAAGAGTGAATTTTTAAATATAAATTATTATCTTATAACTTATGAGTATTTAAAATTTATATGGAACTAAACATATAATTAATGGAGAAATACATATTTATAAGGAGTAGAAGTGGTAGAAGATTATGTTAAGTTGCTAAAAGAAAAGTATAAAAATAAAGATGAAGTAATGATGGAAATAATAAATCTAGAAGCTATTATGTCTTTGCCAAAAGGTACAGAACATTTTATTACTGACTTACACGGCGAATATGAAACTTTTGATTATTTATTACGAAGTGCAAGTGGTGTTTTAAAGATTAAAATCGAAGAAAATTTTTCTTTTTTAACTAATGAAGAAAAGCTTAAATTAGCTACTTTGATTTTTTATCCTGAAAAAATATTGAAGGAAAAAATAAATGATTTTAAAATAAGAGATACTATAATTAATTTGATTGATTTAGTCAGAATTATCTCTTCAAAATATACAAAATCAAAAATTCGAAAAGCAGTTCCTGATGAATATGGTTATATAATAGAAGAGTTATTGACTACTAGAATCTATGAAAAAAACAAAGATACTTATTATGAAAAAATAATAGAAACTATTATCAATTTAGCTAAAGAAAAAGATTTTATCTTAGTTTTGTGTAATTTGATACAAAGATTAGCTGTAGACAAACTACATATTATTGGAGATATTTATGATAGAGGAAAAGATCCTCATAAAATAATAGATAAACTTACAAAATATCATAATTTGGATATACAATGGGGAAATCATGATATTCTTTGGTTAGGTGCTTTTCTTGGAAACAAAGAGATGATATGTAATGTTGTTCGTATATCATTTAGATACAACAATAAAAAATTATTAGAAGATATTTATGGTATAAATCTTCTACCTCTAGGTCTTTATGCTACCAAAATTTATAGGGGAAAAATAAACGACATGTTTCTTCCAAAAAACAAAGGTTCCGAAGATGATTTGATTGCAAAAATGCATAAAGTAATTAGCATAATTCAATTTAAACTTGAAAGTAAAAGAGATGAAAATCATATTTTTAACAAAATAAACTTTGATGATTTTACCTATGAAGAACATGGAAAAAAATATAAATTGAAAGATACAGAGTTTCCAAGTGTAGATAAAAAAGACAGGCACAAACTTACTTATGAAGAAGAAGAAATACTTGAAAAACTGACTTTATCTTTTATAAATAGTTATAAATTAAGGGAACATATGGATTTTTTATACAAAAACTCTTCTATGTATAAAATCTATAATAACAATCTTTTGTTCCATGGATGTATTCCACTTAATAAAGATGGAAGTCTTAGAAAAATACTTATTGACGGCAAAGTCTACAGTGGAAAAAAATTAATGGATTATTTTGATAAAGTTATAAAAAAAGCATATTTAACAAGAGATAAAATTTATATAGATAAATTATTATATCTTTGGAATGGGGCATTTTCTCCTCTTTTTGGCAAGAAAAAAATGGCTACTTTTGAGCGATATTTTTTTACGGAAAAAAGTCTTCATAAAGAAATTAGAGATAATTATTATAGTCTTCGTGAAGAAGAATCTGTCGCAAATAGAATTCTTAATGAGTTTGGAAAATTAGAAGGTGTAATTATAAATGGGCATACGCCTATAGATACTTTGAGTGGAGAAAAACCAATTAAAGCAAATGGAAAATTAATTTGTATAGATGGTGGTTTTAACAAAAGTTACCAGAAAAAAACTAGAGTTGGTGGTTATACTCTTATTTACAATTCTTATGGTCTTCGACTTGCTAGCCACAAACCTTTTGCATCAAAAGAAAGTATATTAGAAAGTGGCTTAGATATAATAGATACTATCCGAGTTGTTGATGTTTGTGAGAGAAAATACGTACGAGATACCTGTATTGGAAAGGGAATAAAGGGAGAAGTAGAAGTTTTGAAAAAACTTTTAGAGTATTTTTAGATATATTAAAAAAAGGACTGATTAAAATATATCAGTCCTCAGGCTGTAAACAAATGAAAAAAACTTTACCAGGTTACAGAGTTTTCACAGAGAAGTATTAAAAGCTTTGACGCAGATTTAGTGAGACTTAGGTAATTATACCTTTAGTCGAACTATGCACAGCCTATTAAAACAAGCAATAAAGCGTAGTTTTAAAGGAATAGTAACGCAGAC
>CAZHXU010000163.1:0-6756 GCA_964536535.1 uncultured Fusobacteriaceae bacterium | reverse complement strand
AATTAGTCTCTTCATTTAGTTATATAAAAACTCCAAATATAATAAAGATTAATGCAAAAAATAATGTTGGTCCTAGAGATGCTTTTAATAGTGAAACTGATGAAATCCCTTTGGAAAAATACCTTTTCAAAATAGACTGCCCTGCTGGATTAGGTGCATTAGCAATTATTGTTAATCCACCTCCCGATACTGCACCAGCAACTATAATGTATTGGAGATTTTCTGGAAAATTCTCTACTAAAGTGGCAAGATATGTAATTGCAGCATTATCATTAAATGACGTTAACAAAACAGAAGTTAACATAAGTGGTATCTCACTTAAATTGCCCAAAACAGGGGCTATCCACCATGCTTGAACACCACCATGAATTATTAACCCAGACAAAAAGAAAGCTACTAATAATGCTGGTTTCAAATTTATACGATTTTGATAAAATGCTGTAACTTGAACAAAACCAAGAAAAAACAAAAATCCTCCTATAAAAAGTACTGGCTCATGTGAATTTAAAACTGTCCAAAACATAAATGCAACATGGACTATCATAATCCAACTAGGTACTTTGTCTTCTCTATTATCCCAATTTGGATCTCTATAAGGTGGTCTCTGATTTTGAGGTAATAAACCTGGTATAGATTTTTTCATCTCTTCTTTTTTTATATTTTCAAACCTTTGTTCCAAAGCAGTATCAATATTGTATCTTTTAATCTCTTCGTCAGATAGATTTTCTTTTACTCTCTTTCTTATTTCATCTTTTATTCTTTCACAAGTTCCTTGAAACTCTTCTGTAAAACCAAGTTTTTGATTAATATTAAATTCAATATCATTAAGCCTTTTTTCCAAATCATTTTGACTGATAAATCTTCTTTGTACATAACGTTTAAATCTATTTTCTGTATATGCTTCTTTTAGTTTATGTAACTCTTTTCTATACAAGAAAAAATGACATAAGTTAATAATAAATATTCCCAAAAGAGCTTTTATACCAAAATGAATAAACATATAAGCAGTACTCCAATGCCAAGTTCCTGCTACCATAAGAACTGGTGGTGCTGCAAAATTTGTAAGTGTTCCTCCTACACTGACATTTATAAATAGTAAAGCTAAAGTTGTATATTTGAGTTTTCTACTTGGATTAATATCAAATACTTTATCAGCTAATAAATAAGCTGAAATAGTCATTGCAGCAGGTTCTGTTATAAAAGAACCTAAAAGAGGACCTAGAGTTAGTATTACTAACCACCAAGCTTCCAAAGTACCTCCTAATAATTTTACTATCTTCCAAAGTATAAGTTCAAACATCTTTAGTACTGGTCTACTTGAAGCTATAGTCATAACTACAACTACAAACATTGGTTCTGTGTAATGAAGTTTGTCGACATAATTTACAAAAGTTTCCCAGCTATAAAAAAAAGTTATTGCTATACCCAAAACTATTGTCCACAAACCAAAAACTGTTTCTACTTCACCCAAAAAATGTAATAATCTACCTCCCATATGTATTTCATTTCTATCTTTTTTACCAGCTTTTATCTTTTCTCTATGATTTTCTTCTAGTTTATGAGCCATTTTTAGTATATAACTTGAAAAAAAAGTATGAATTATTGCACCAAAAAAAATAAGTGTTGCTACTAAATTAAAAGGTTCTACTTCTACTCTATGAACAAGTATCTCCCAAATATTAGATAGATTATTATCATTATAGGAGTTTATATCTTTTGGGAAGTTTGAACCAAAGTGGGAAGTAGAAGCTATCATATTAAATTTAAAGTAAAAAAATAAGAAAAAATAAATTAATCTATACATATATGCCTCCTTAACATAATATATTTTAAAAATTAATTGAATTATTCCTCTATTTTTTCATAAAAAAAAAAGGCTGAAAATTAATCAGCCTAACTTAATCTATTATTTTAATAAAAATTTTTCGTATCTTCCATTACTGCGACAAAATATTTCCATACATTCTCTACAGATTTGATATTAACTCTTTCTTCAGGAGTATGAGCTCCTCTAATATCTGGTCCAAATGAAATCATATCTATGTCATCAAATTTTTCATCAAATAATCCACACTCTAAACCTGCATGGATAGCTTTGATACCAGGTTTTTTGCCATTTATTTTTTCATAGACAGCTTCAAATGTATCTCTTATTTTTGATTCTGCTCTATATGACCATGCCGGGTAATGAGCACCATCATCAAATGTGCAATTTGTAAGTTTAGCCATAGCATGTAATTCATTTATGATTTCTGCTTTTCTACTTGCAACACTTGATCTAATTGCTGATCTGTATACTACTCTATTTTCTTCTGTGATTATTACACCCAAGTTTAATGAACTTTCTACTAACCCTTCTATATCAAGACTTATGGTTTTAACACCACTTGGATGGAGTACTAAAGTAGATATTATTTTTTCGCTACTTTCTTTATCCATAACTTTTGTTACTTCTACTCTCTCTACTCCTACTTTTACATCTTTATCACTTACTCTAAATTCTTCTCCAAAAATAGCATTAAATTCATCAACGATTTTTGCTACTTTTTCAAAATTTCCTCCTACAACTACTGCATCTGCTTCTCTAGGAATTGCATTATCCTTAGAACCACCGCTAATACTTGCTAATTTAATATCTTCTTCTGTTCTTATTCTATCAAGTACTCTACCAAGTAATTTATTTGAATTTGCTCTTTGTTCATGAGCGTCACAACCAGAGTGACCTCCTTGAAGTCCTCTTATGCTAATATGAAGTCCTTCAACTTTTTCTTCTTCAAAGTTTACTGGTACACCAAATACACCTCTTGCACCACCAGCACAACTTACGTAAAGTTCTCCTTCTTCTTCTGTATCTATATTTATAAGAGTTTTTGATTTTAATAATTTAGGATCAAGTGCAATAGCTCCAGTCATTCCCATCTCTTCATCTGCAGTAATCAAAACTTCTAATTCTGGGTGACCTATGTTTTCACTATCTAATAAAGCCAAAGCAAATGCAACAGCTATTCCATTGTCTGCACCAAGTGTAGTTCCAGTAGCTTTAAGCCAACCATCTTCTACTCTTAATTTTAATCCGTCTTTTTCAAAGTCATGAACTGTACCTTGGTTTTTTTCACAAACCATATCCATATGTCCTTGGATAATCATACTTGGAACATGCTCATAACCTTTTTTTGCAGGTTTTTTTATAATAACATTCAAGTGTTCATCTTGAATAGTTTCAAATCCTCTATCTTTTCCAAACTTTACCAGATAATCACTAATTTCTTGCTCATTTTTTGATCCTCTTGGTATAGCACTTATTTCTTCAAAAAACTTTAAAACTGATTTTGGTTCAATATTCTCTAATACTCTTGACATCTTCTTCCTCCTTCTGGTATTTTACATATTATATCTTAATTTACCATAAAAATAAAGTATTCTATTAATTCTAGCTAATTAAAAGTCATATATTCAATTTTTTCCCTTATTTTTATAATTTTATCTACTTTAATAAGAACTTTTATCAAACCTTCTTCATCATAGTAGTTAATATGTCCAAATCCATTTTCCAAAAAGCTCTTTTCTTCAGAACTTTTAGATAATTTAAATATCATACTTATTAAAAATAAAAACATTTTTATTTTGTCAATTACTTTCAATTTTTTAAATGTATATGAACCCATCAAATAAAACAATTCTTTTTTGTTCCCATTAATTTTATTATTTTCTCTTAATTCTTCATATTTTTTAAGAGACCTTTTTTCTATTCCTACAGCACATATTATTACTTTTTTTCTTTCTAATATTTCTTCAAATGTAAAAAACTTATTTAATCCTCTTATTTTTTCCTCATAAATTCCACTTGAAAAAATAATCATTTCATATTTTTCAAGGGTATATTTTGAAATATTTTTAAAATTTAAAATATCTCCATTCAATTTTTTTCCCAAAATAAAAGCATATTTTCTACTTGATCCATATTTACTATTATAAATAATGAGTATTTTCATAATATACCTCCAATTAATTATAAGTTAGAATATGACTTTTGCAACATATATATTAAATTCTTCTTAAAAATCCAGTTTATGTCTTTAAAAAGAGTTTTTTAATTGTAAAAAATATAGTTACTTCTTTGATGCAAAAAAGAAAATTGGAAAAATTTAGGAAAAAGTCCAAAATATTAGAAAGGTTTATTCTAAGCTTATATAAAATTTTTTATAGTTCTCTAATATAAAAGCTTGCAACTAAATAGTCTGCAAGCTTTTTTAATTTTTTTATTCTTCTTCTACCCAACCTTTACTTCTACTCACTGCTTTCTCCCAATTTTTATATAAATCTTCCCTTACAAAATCAGCCATATTAGGTATAAATTCATAATTATTCTGAGATTTTTTTATTATATCTTGTGTATCTTGCCAAACATTTTGATATAAACCAGCTAAATACGCTACTCCAAGTGCAGTACTCTCAATAACTTGTGGTCTAGAAACTAAAGTATTTAATATATCTGCTTGAAATTGCATCAAAAAATTATTTGCAGATGCTCCACCATCTACTTTCAAATGCTTAAGATTTATTCCCGAATCTTTTTCCATTGCTACTAACAAATCTTTTGTTTGATATGCTATAGATTCCAGAGTTGCTCTGATAATATGATTTTTATTACTTCCTCTTGTTAGCCCCAAAATACTTCCTCTTGCATACATATCCCAGTGTGGCGTTCCTAATCCAACAAAAGCAGGTACAAAATAAACTCCTCCATTATCTTCTACTTCAAGTGCTAATTTCTCACTTTCTTTAGCATTTTTAATAAGCCCCATTTGATCTCTTAACCACTGTATACTTGCACCAGCAATAAAAACACTACCTTCAAGTGCATATTGAACTTTATCATCAAGACCAATTGCTATAGTTGTAAGTAGACCATTTTTGCTTATTATTCCTTTATCTCCTGTATTCATTAGCATAAAACATCCTGTGCCATAGGTATTTTTGGCTTCACCTTTATTAAAACATTGTTGACCAAACAAAGCTGCTTGCTGATCTCCAGCAACACCATTTATAGGAATATCGTAATCTCCATGACCACTAAGATTAGTATAACCATAATCATCACTACTATTTTTTACTTGGGGCAAAATTTCTTTTGGTATATCAAACATTTCAAGTATTTTTTCGTCCCATTCTAGTTTGTGTATATTAAAAAGCATAGTTCTAGAAGCATTTGTATAATCTGTTCTATGAACTTTTCCATTTGTTAATTTCCAAATAAGCCAAGTATCTACTGTTCCAAATAATAATTTACCCTCTTTTGCTTTTTCCCTTGCTCCTTCTACATTATCAAGTAACCACTTTATTTTTGTTCCAGAAAAATAAGGATCTAATACTAATCCAGTATTCTCCCTTATATATTTTTCATAACCTGCTTCTTTTAATTCTTTACATATATTTGTAGTTCTTCTACATTGCCAAACTATTGCATTATAAATTGGTTTCCCTGTTTCTTTATCCCAAATAATAGTCGTTTCTCTTTGATTAGTTATGCCAATAGATATTATATCTTCATGACTAATGCCACTTTTAGCTATAACTTCAGCTATAACACCACTTTGACTAGCCCAAATTTCTATAGGGTCGTGCTCAACCCAACCTTTTTGAGGGTAGATTTGCTCAAATTCTTTTTGTGCCATTGCTACTATCTCTTGATTTTTATCAAATAAAATTGCTCTTGAACTTGTTGTCCCTTGATCTAATGCTAATATATATTTCATAAACTCTCCTTATTTATATTGTTACTACTAATATACCTTAGAAAAATCTCAAATAAAAGCAAAAAAAGATTTTTTAGTGAAATATAATATAGGTGAGAAGGAAAGGTGAGTTTATGAGAATAATTCTGTTTTTATTGATAATTTTTTCTATTGCTGGTGAAAAAGTAATAATCGTAACTCAAGAAGATGTTTATAATGATTATATCAAGTTTTTAAATGGTCGTTCTCCTATGGAGATTGAATATTATGGCGGAGAATACTCTAGACGAGATGTTATAGAGGTACTTATGATATTCAAAGCACTTTATCTTGGTGGAATGAAAACTTTTGATTATGATTTTATTTTTTCTCCTACAGATAAACGTGATTTGGCTTATTTAGTCAGAGGAGAAGCAACTATAAGAGGTACTACAATTTGGGAATATGAACTAAATGATTATGAAAATGATTTATACAAAAGTATAGATGTTATTGAAAATGGGACTTTTGAAGCTGGTTTTTATACTAATGAAGAAAATAATCTATTAAATAGGAAGATAGGGGGAGTAGAAGAAATAAAAAATTTGAGAGTTGTTTCTAGCAAATTTTGGCCAGTTGACTGGATTTCTTTGGAAAAAAGTGGTTTTATTAATATTTATGATGGTAGTAAATGGGAAAATATGTTACTTCATGTAATTAATAATAGAGCAGATATATTACTTGCACCCTTTCAGCCTACAGATGATTTGTCTTTCCAAGTTAATGGAATAAAATTTTTCCCTATAATCGGTTATAAAATCAAATTAGAAGGTACTAGACATTTTGTTATTTCATCAAAAAATTCCTATGGTGGTGAAGTAAATATCTATTTGAAAAGGGGACTTTCTAAGATGAAAGAAGAAGGAATAATAGAAAAAATGTATAGAGAATCAGGGTTTTATAATGAAAAAGTTAAAGACTGGATTGTTGTTTATTAAAACTTTTATTTTTTAAGACTTTTACTTTATTCATAATTAAAAAA
>CAZHXU010000162.1:0-6772 GCA_964536535.1 uncultured Fusobacteriaceae bacterium | reverse complement strand
CTGTAGCTGACGTAAGTCAGCTTTTATTCAATTATTTATAAGCTTAATTTTTAGCAATAGTATTTTTAGATTTGTTGAGGGGGAAAGATGAAAAAAATTTTTGTTTTGTTAGTTTTATTAATAGCTTCTGCTTGTGGAAATAAAGAAGTAAAAAAAGATAATGAAAAAGAAAATAAAATGAGGGCTTTTTTGATGGCAAACAAAGAAGAAAAAGTAGAAATAAAATCACTTGGAGTAGGTAAATACCCACAAGGTTCTATTGTTGACATAAATGGGAAGCTTAGAGTAGAAGGTACAAAATTAATAAATGAAAATGGAGAGATAATTAGACTTCGTGGGATTAGTTCCCATGGTTTACAGTGGTACGGAGAGTTTTCGAACAAAAAAAATCTAGAAGTATTAGTTGGTGAATGGGGAATAGATATATATAGGGGAGCTATGTATACAGTAGAAGGTGGTTATATACACAATGATACTGTTAAAGAAAAAGTAAAAGAGTTGGCAAAAATTACTGAAGAGTTAGGTATATATTTTATAATTGATTGGCATATGTTACTTGATAATGATCCTAATAAATACAAAAAAGAAGCTATAGAATTTTTTAGAGAGATGGCTACATTATACAAAGATAAAGATCATATAATATTTGAGATAGCTAATGAACCGAATGGGGATGAAGTTACATGGAATGGGAGTATAAGACCTTACGGAGTAGAGGTGGTAGAAGCAATAAGGGAGATTAAAGATGATGCTCTTATTATTGTAGGTACATCTACATGGAGTCAAGATGTAGATTTAGTTATAGAAAATCCTCTTCCGTATGAAAATATTATGTATACACTACACTTTTATGCTGGTACACATGGTGAATACCTCAGACGAAAAGCTATAAGAGCTTTAGAACACAATATCCCAATATTTGTAACAGAATGGGGTACAACAAAAGCTAGTGGAAATCACGGTGTATATATAAAAGAAAGTAAAGTATGGTTAGAATGGATGAAAGAAAATGATTTAAGTTGGTTAACTTGGAACTTTTCAAATAAAAGTGAAGATTCAGCTATTCTTCTACCCTCAACTTCCTATAGAGATGTAGTAAGTGATGACAAACTTACTCAAAATGGTTTGTTTATAAAGAAAGCTCTAAAGTATAATTTTTAAAAAATAATTACTGACTAAAATAATAGCAATTGTTATTAATGTGTGATATAATTATCGATGAAGAATATTATAAATTAAGGAGCAAAAATGAAAAAAGTAGGAAATCAGACTTTTGTCAAAGAAACAAACAAAAAATTAATAGTGGATTTGTTGAAAAAAACAGGACCTATTTCAAGGGCTGACATAAGAAAATTTGTTAATTTGAGTGCTCCGACAATCTCTACTAATGTAGAAAGACTACTAAAAGATGGTCTCTTACAAAAATCTGGTAGAGGGAGTTCTATGGGTGGGAGAACAGCAAATTTTTATGATGTCAATTATAATTTTGGCTATATTCTATCAATTGATTTATCTCAATCAAATACTTTTATTTCAATATCAAATCTTAAACCTGAAACTATTGATATTATAGATGTCAAACTAAACGGTAAGAAGTACGATAAAGCTTATAAAATATTGATGGATACTATTAAAAATTTACTTAAAAAAAATCATTTAAATATGGAACAAATAACAGTTATTACTATTGCTACACCTGGAGTACTTAGAGAAAATGGCCAAGTTGATTATGTTAATGATGAAGATTGGTTCTATGAAAAACCTCTTTTTAAAGATTTAGAAAAAGATTTGAGAAGAACAATATTAGTCGAAAATGACGTAAATGCTGCTATTTTAGCTGAAAATAAAAGTGGCATAGGTGATTCATTTTCATATATGGGTTATATAAGAATCGATAAAGGGCTTGGAGCTGGTTTTATGCTCGAAGAAAAAATTCTTAGAGGAAAAGATGGAATAGCTGGTGAAATGGGAGTCAGTATTTTAATAGATAAAAATGGAAATAAAAGAACTTTAGAAGAAATTTTTGAATTAGAAGGTATTTGTGAAAAAATAGCTATTGATATAGAGAACGGTCAAGAAACAAAAATAAAAAATTTAGTAAGTGGAAAATTAGAGAATATTTCAATTGAAATATTAGGAAAAGCAGCTAATGTAGGAGATGAATATGCTATAGAAAAGATAAAAGAATTAGCTATGTATATGGCTGTTTCTGTATCTCATGTATTTTCTATACTTGGATTAGAAGTTTTAGTTATTGGAGGAAGAATTAAATCATTAGGCAAAATTTTCTTAGATGAAATTAGAGAATCTCTAAAATCTCATGTACCTTTTGATATTACTATTGCTTATTCAACATTAAATGAAGAAGTTTGTTTAGTTGGAGCTTCATATTTAGGAACTGAATATTTTTTTGAAAATTTTTATAAAAATATATAAGTTTTTCAGAATGAAAACAATGGGCTGATTTTTTAATTAGTCCTTTTTATTATACTTTTAAAAATCTATTTTTATTTATAACCTAGATTTTTTAAAATCTTTTCAGATTTCACTATAAAAAGAGAGGTTTTAAAAACCTCTCTTAATTAATCATTTTATATTTTAAATATTTTTATTTTCTCTTCTGTTTCTTCCGATAACTCACTCAAAATCTGAGCATTCTCACCTAACTCATTAATATTTTTAGCACTATCTTCTACTGTACTGTCCATCTCCCTAATTCTAACTTTTATCTCTTCAAAAGATTCTCTCAAATAATCTGAGTTTTCTAAAAATGATCTAAACTGCTCTTCTTGCCCTTCTACTCTCGCATATATTCCTGTCATATGTTTGTTTACGCCTTCAAAAGCATCAATAGTATTAACCATTACATCATTAATAACAGATACTCCTTTTAATGTTTCTTGCACATCTTTTTTATTTTTTTCTGCAGTATTTACATTAATTTTAATCATATTATTAACTTCTGTCATTTTTGTTTCTATATCTTTTGCTATATCTCTTGATACATTTGCAAGTTTTCTTATTTCGTCTGCAACAACAGCAAATCCTCTACCTGATTCTCCTGCTCTACTTGCTTCTATAGCTGCATTAAGAGCCAGTAAATTTGTTTGTTCAGTTATTCCATAAATTTTTGATATAAAGTCATTTACTTCGTTAGATACTATTTCTAATTTACTAATTTCATTAGTACTTTCTTCAATATCAGTTCCAATTCCTTCTATTTTATCTACCAAAACTTTTACTCCACCAATTTTTTCTTTTAGTTCATCAAAAGTTTTTAGACTATTGTTATTTATCTCTTGAACTATAGATAATATCTCTTTAGCATCTTCACCCATTACTCTTGCACTTCTATCAGATTCATTAAGATTTTCTACACTTATTTCTACAGAATTATTTATTTCACCAAATGTAGCACTTAACTCCTCTTGACTAGCACCATTACGAAGTATAGTATCTCTAATAACTACTGATTCATTCTTTATTGCACTAACTACTGTTTCTATTCCTTCAATAGTTTCTCCAAGAGTTTTTGTTATTTTTTCAAAACTATCTGCAATCAATCCCATTTCTCCACTTAATTTTAGTCCTCTAAAATCTACTCTAAAATCAAGATTTTCTACTTTTTTAGCTTCATTTAATAATAAAGTTAAAGGTTTTTTTATACTTTTATATGTTATAAATGAAAATAAAAAGAGCAATACTTGTAAAATAATCAAACTTGTCCTTGTTATCCCAAGAGTAAGTTTAATTTCTTTACTATTTTCATTAGATATTCCTACTATATTTCCTAATAATTCTTTATTCATTTTATTTTGATTATTCAGTAAAAAAGTAATTTGATAATAGATATCTTCTGTGTTACTCGATATTTTTCTATTTCCAATAAAACTTAATTCTTCTTCCAAATCATGAAGTTCTTCAAATTTAAGTGTCAATTCTTCTACACTTACTTTTTCTTTTAATAAATCCGAATATTCTTTTTCTATATTAATATGATTATTCTTTTTCTCTATTAATTCTTCTAAATTTCTTGATAAACTTGAAAATATTGCATTTAGAGTAGTTTTTATATTTGAATTTTCTGCTATTTTTTTTAGCTTTTCTATACTAATTTTCAACTCTTCTTCAATTTCTTTTATTTCTTCAAGGCTATGAGCTCTTTCTATACTATTGATTTTTTTTACAATTTTCATATACTCGTCTTCTAGTTGCCCCAAATAACTATTCTCTTCATTTGATTTTCTTATTTCTTCTATATTTTTATCTATTTCACTAGCTTTTATTAATAAATTCCCTCCAACTTTATTAATTGCAATTCCAAGTGTTAAAAATAATAAAAATACAAATAGTGAAAAAATATTTACTTTTTTCGTAATCTTCAATCCAATCCCTCCAAAAAAAATGGTATATAGTTTCCTATATACCAAGATATTAACATATTTAAATTTATTTTACAATATTATCTGTTCAATTTCTCTATCAATTTCCCTTTTTCGTACTCGCTTATAAATGCTCCTTTAATAGCATTAAGAGTAAATAATTTTATCTCTCTTTCTTCCATTGGTCTATATTTTTCCAAAAATTCCAATTCTTTAACATAATTAGTATTAGAAACAGTTCTATTATCTGTATTAAGACAAGCTAGTATATCTTCATTAACATAGTCTTTAAGTGGATATTTGTAAAAGTCCTCAATTGCATTAGTATCAAAATTACTTATTGGACAACACTCGAGAACAATTCCTTTTTCTCTCAATTCTTTTAATAACTCTTCTTTTTCAAAAGCTCTAATTCCATGTCCAAGTCTAGTTGCTCCACATTCTAATGCTTCTTTTATACTTTCTACCCCTCTAGCTTCTCCTGCATGTATTGTAAATGGGATATTCTCTTCTTTTGCTTTAGCAAATATTTCTTTAAATAATAATGCCGAATAGTTAAATTCATCCCCTGCTAAATCTATTCCAACAACTTTTTTATTTCTAAATCTTTTAGCCAAATCTACAATTTCAAATCCTTTATTAGGATCCAAATGCCTCATTATACATAATAATAAGTTAGCCTGTATATCATATTTCTCTTCTGCCCTTTTTACTCCTTTAACTACAGCTTCTACCACTTCGTCCAAGACTAATCCCTTACTCAAATGGAAATGTGGTGCAAATCTTATTTCTGCATATATATAGTTTTCATTTGCCAAATCTTCAACTAATTCATATGCTGCCCTCTCAAGATTTTTTTTGCTTTGAAGTACTAATTGAGGAATATCAAACCTTTTTAAGTATTCAACCAAATCTTTATTGCCCTCTTCTACTCTAAGATATCTTACCAGTTCCTCCAAATTATATGTTGGCAACTCTATTCCATCTTTTTTTGCTATATCTAAAACACTCTCAGGTCTAAGTGACCCATCAAGATGTAAATGTAATTCAGCTTTTTTAAGCTCTTTCAGATTCATATCTTCTCCCTTCTTTCACAAGATATTTTTACGATTATACACTAATCACTACTATTTGTATACTTTTTTCTAAACTTTTACTTAAATCATCATCAAATTTCTAAGTTCTAATTGATTAAAATTTAGAAACAAAACAACGATTTTTTCTGGATTAAGATATAATCAATAAGTATTCATAGTTTTATATATTTTAGAGGCTGACTTAGTAGTCAACCTCATTATTTAATTAAAACTTAATATTTCCTGCTTTTATTTCTTCTGCTATTTCATTTACTTTATTGATTTTATCTTGACCAATAATATCTTTAGTAAATTGGTAATCGGTAGTTCCTACTCCACCTTCTGCTACACCAAATCTATTAAGACCATTTTTAAACTCTCCGTCAATAATTGATTTAACAGTATTATAAACAGCTACGTCAACATTTTTAACCATAGAAGTTAAAACTACTCCTTCAGCTATAGCATCTTGGTTACTATCTACACCAATTGCATATACTCCTGCTTCTTTAGCTGCGTCAATTACACCAACACCAGTTCCACCAGCTGCATGATAAACAACATCTGCACCTTGTTTAATTAATGACAAAGCATTTTCTTTCCCTCTAACTGGATCGTTAAATGGATTAGGTCCACTTGTATAAAGTACTCCTACTTTTGCTTGTGGATTTATGTACTTAGCTCCCATTTCAAATCCTCTTTGGAATTTTTGAATTAAAGGAATTTCCATCCCACCAACAAATCCTACATTTCCAGTTTCAGACATCATTGCTGCAAGAGCTCCTACTAAAAATGATCCTTCATCTTCAGCAAATAATAATGAAGATACATTATCAGCTTCTATAACTTCATCTATAATAGCAAACTTAACTTCTGGAAAATCTGTAGCTACTTTTTCAGCTGCATCTTTCATCAAGAATCCAGTTGCTATTACTAAATCATATCCTGCTTCAGCATATTCTCTCAAGAATCCTT
Source organism: uncultured Fusobacteriaceae bacterium (assembly GCA_964536535.1). GTDB lineage: Bacteria > Fusobacteriota > Fusobacteriia > Fusobacteriales > Fusobacteriaceae > CAZFBB01. The sequence goes on along the minus strand of CAZHXU010000162.1, from coordinate 339 downwards.
CATCTTCAGATGGCGATGCTGGTTCTACATATTTAAATTCAATACCTAAATCTTCTTTAGCCATTTCTAACCCTCTATAAGCAGAGTCATTAAATGACTTGTCCCCTAAACCACCTGTTGATAAAACAATTCCTACTTTTAATGAGCTTTCTTCTTTTGCCGTATTAGTTGTTTCTTTTCCTCCACAACCTCCTAATACAACAGCCATTAATGATAATAGTGCAATTAACTTTTTCATGTGTGCCTCCTTGTTATATTTGTATTTGGTTTGACCCCAAAGTTTAATGTCTTACATATTTTCTTTTATCTTTTTAACTATGTCATCTGCTTTAAGTCCGA
>CAZHXU010000161.1:2775-6877 GCA_964536535.1 uncultured Fusobacteriaceae bacterium | reverse complement strand
GATAAGCATCATGGATTACTTCAATTTTATAATTCATAGCAAGTTCAATAATAAAGCTTTTATCAAAATCATTTATATGTTTCTCAAACATATTTACTAGTATCTTTGGTTTCACTAAATATTTTTTCTTCAAGTCAGAGTCAGAAAAAGTTATTACTCTGCTTTTCTGTTTATTATTAGTTAAGTTATTATTAGGTATAGTTACATCATCATTTTTGTATATATATCTATTATCATTTTTGGTAGTACCCCTATTGTCATTTTTGTATATACCCTTAGAATCTTTAATTTTATGAGGATTTTTCTCATTGTAATAAACTAAAATACCTTCTATTTTTTTACAGTAGGTTTTTAATAAATTTTCTTTATTTATTTTATCTTCCTCGTAACCTTGAAAATTATCTTTAATATAAATCCTTCTTTCAATTACATTAGCTTTTCCTTTTTCTTTTATTTCAATAGTAAAAATATAACCTGCTTTTTTTAAAAGAGAGATATCTCTAGAAATATTAGTTTTATTTATCATTGATTCTATTTTCTTATTGCTAGCAAAGCAATAACCTACTTCATTATCACAAAGTTTATTTATTACTGAAAATGTTTTAAATAGTGCCGCAGGTAGCTCCTTTACCGCTTCCCAAAAAATTTTAATGCTCATAAATTTACTCCTTAAAATTAATTTTAGATAAATAGACTAACACATTTTTTAAAGGTTCTTTTTTTTTTGAATATTTTTGCTTTTAATAAAAATGAAATACTTTAATATTTTTATGTAATTGAATGTTGGAGAAAGTAAAAAGAAATCTATACGAGTGGGGAAATTCCTCACTTTGACAAGAAAGAAAAATTATATAAATACACTTATTTTCTAGAAATTTTATAAAAAAGACCCACTTATCGATGTATACTTCCTCTTTTTTTGAGGGATTAGCATATTTTGTTAAACTCCTTTTAATTTAAGTCAAAGGAGTAAAATATGAAAAATTATGTAGGTATAGATAGGTCAGTTTTATCAGGTTTAAGAGTAATTAGTGTTGATTTTAATAAATTAAAGAAATTTGAACCCAATGTGGTTAAGTACTCTTTGGAGGGATATAAGTATTTTAAAGATAATAGAAAAGATAATTTTTCTTGGATAAGAATTAGAGATGAGGAACTCTTTAAAGAACTTAAAATAGGTGTAAACATAAAAAATACTCAACATATTAACTATTGTATATTAGATATTACTATAGGAGGAGAGAATAATCTTTATCCTTTTACAGTAGAGTCTTTTAATAAAAGGTTAGTCGACATTAAAAAGTATTTAAAAGTATATTATGGAATAACAATAGATATGCAAAATATTAACCTTAGAAAACTAGAACTAAATATAAATATAGAACTAGACAATTCATTTTTTGAGTATACAAGTTGTTTAAATACTTTAATAGCTTTTGTACCCAAAAACTATAAAGAAAAAAAGGTTACTAAAGGTAGTAATAATAGATGTGGTTATTTTAAAGTAATGAATAAAAGTATTGATTTAAAAATATATGATAAAAAAGAACAATTAAGAAAAGTATTTGGTATTGAGCATAATAAAAATGTTCTTAGGTTAGAATATACACTTAAAACTTCAGAAAAAATAAAATCATCTTTAGGCAGTAATAGTGTAAAGCTTTTAACAAGTAAATGTATAAAAATTTTTTTGAGAAAGCAGATAGAACGAGATTTAAATAAAACATACCTTAAGCATAAAGAAAATTCAATAAAAGAGATAAAGAAATGGTTAAAAGAGTCTCAGAGAGAAAAGCAATGGAAAAAAACTTTTATTAACATGTTAGCAGCTTATTCTAGTCGTAATATTTCTAGGAATAATGTAGTTCTTATAGACCTCGAATGGGTTAAACCTTACTTAAAAAAGATTGATTCAAAAAATCTTATTAGAAACTATCAAAATATAGTAGATCAAGATAATTTTAATTGCTATAAAAATTCTGAAATTAAAACCTTAGAAATAATTGAAAAGCTATTTGAAAAATTAGACTAAATTAACTTTAAAATGTTCCTCAAAAAATGAGGAAAGATAAAATCTTGTATATTATAGTGATATTAAAGGAGAAAAGCATCATTTTTTTCTAAATAAAGTTTCAAAACTTTACTAAGGAATAAATTACTCCTAAAAGTTGATAATTATATATAAAAAATACTCTATAATTAATGATTCTTAGGAAGACTAAGTTAAATAAAAAGAGAGAAAACATGCACTTTCCCTAAGTTATATAACTGTTACAATTTCTAGTTCCCTTTCTTTAATAAAAGCTATTAAATTATAAGCGCCACATTCTCTATCAACACAATTATTTTTAAATCATGAACCTCTTTCTCTATTTAGATATTGTTGGAGTAAGATAAAATGTTTCTAATTTAACTCTACTTCCTGTTTATAATGATTTCTCATTATTATTTTTAATTGTTTAATTGATTATCTTTAGGGAATCTTACGAGTATATTATAACTAGATATCTCCTTTTAATTTATTTAATACACAAGTTAATATGTTGGTAAGGGGGAGGCTCGGAGTAAATTTAATACAGAGCTATTAAATAACCTACCCCTCTGATACTCGAACCTAAAAAAATAATCCTATTAAGAAAAAAAGATAGAGATTAATTTTCTAAAATATAAGGGATAAATTGAGGGGAAGATAGTGAAAAGAGAAAGTCTAAATTTGTTGATTTTTTTACGGTTATTAAGGTAATTCTTAATGAATTTATAAGCATGATGTGTTTCTTTAAATAGAGTACAAAGAGCATTGATGTTTTCAATCAAGTTGAACAAATCGAACATTATTTCTACACTCCGATAATGTATTTATGTGATTTTCTTTTTTAGAAATATAAAGTGGGGATTTTCCCCAGTTGTGAGAGAATAATAGAGTCTGTATAAAATAGAATAATTATTCTAACTTTTCAGGGTCTATTCCTAAATATATTGACTTTAGCACCCCTTTTATCCTTTTAAAATAAATAAATTTAAATTAGATAGTTTAAAAAGAGAAATTGATTGTTCTAAAATATTTGAAATATAAGTAGCTAATAAGAAGTTCAGAAGGAAGACTACAAATCACGCTCAAACCTCCTAATTTGCATATACACATCATTTTATCTCGTCAACCTACCCGAACACAGTGACATCAGAGTATTTAAGATAGAATAAAGAATGGGATTAGGAGTTAATAGTAAGCACTATAACTTAAATGATGCTTTTTTCTGATTTTTTTTGAAAAAGTAATATTAATACCTATAAACTTAGGGCCTTTTTTAGAAGATTTCTGTACCCCTCCTTTTTTTCAGTGATAGAAATAGGTAGCAAAACAAAAGGAGGAAAGACCCCTCCTTATTATATATTCTCTTTAATTATTAAATTCCCAATCCTAGTATTAGAGTTAAAATTAAGATAATAATCATTTATAGTTCCCTCATAAATATTTAACATTGGCATAATACCAATAATAGGTTTCATTTCAGAATTTCCAAAACCTAGTTTAAACATTTCTGCATATATATCTGCACAGAACATAATTAGATTATCATATTCTTTTTCTATTGAGGCTATTAAATCTTTTTCATTTTTAGGCTCTTCAATGTTCTTTATAGGTTCTTCAAATGCAGTTATATAGCTTTTAAGAACTTTTCTAATATATGGTTTAGCTACATATACTCTTTTAGTTGTTGGGCTATCTGTTAAATTAGACTCTTTTAAATAGTTTTCATAAGCTAAACCTTTAATAGAATTTTGCTCACATTCTGGTAAAGCTAAGAAATCTTCATATGGAGGCAAGTCATCTATAGGTTCTATTATTATATCCGCCTGGATTTTTTGACTTTTCTCTTCCTTAATATTTTTCTTTTTTGGTTTTCTAGTTTTAGTGAATATTGGAAATTCAACTATATTCATATCTATTCTGATAATATTAGAGCCTTTTTCTAGTTCTATTAAAGATTCGTCTATGTCCATGAATTTTTCAACTCTATCTACTTTTTTGTTTTAGTTTCTCTCATAAGTTGCTCCCTTTTGTATTTTTTTACATTCACTCCCTATAACTCTGTTTTTATAG
>CAZHXU010000161.1:0-2675 GCA_964536535.1 uncultured Fusobacteriaceae bacterium | reverse complement strand
AGTTGCTCCCTTTTGTATTTTTTTACATTCACTCCCTATAACTCTGTTTTTATAGAGAAAATAGCTTTTACACCTTGATTTATAAATCTTACAGCAGCCACTTAATATTTATTAAATATAAAAACAACCATTTCTGTGTGTTTTTCTTTAGAAATACACTTATAAAAACCTTTGAAAAAAGAAGCAATTAACTCAATTTTATAAAGTTAAATAGTATTTATCGTTGATATATAATATAAATCATGTTTGAAGCCCTTAATTAGCTTAGGCACGTTATTTTGACATCAAAGACAGGATAACCTTAAAAAAGCTTTAAGGATATAAAAAATATAGATAAAATTGATTTATAGAAAATTTAATTTATTAGGACTGGGGAATTTCCCTAGTAGATAATGATAATTAATGAGAGTTGTAGAGTGTGAAAGGGAGTTTATATTTTTAATTTTTTATTAAATGGAGGGAGAACCTTTTACACCAAATTTATGGAGAAAGAACATTTTTTGTAGCATATTGATATACTGGTAAATAGAATTTAGCCTTATTTATCAATGCCTTCAGCCCAATTGTTGAAGGAGAATAAAATTTTTTATTTTTTTTTGTAAAATCAGTAAAATCAATAGTTCCCATTTATTTATTCTTTCTGACCTAGCTTATTTACTGTTGCAAAGCATTGTTATTTCCATGTGAGGAAATAAAGAGATAAAAGAGGCTGAAAACACTAGAATAGATCCTAATAATTTCCTTATCAGGCCGTTCAATTTTTTTTAATCAAAAAAGTTGTAAAAAAAAGAGTATAAAAAATAGACTTACTAAAATGCAGGTCTATTTCATAGATGTTTATAGAGATTAATGGTGTATAGGAACCTTGATTAAAATAGTTGAAATCAAAGTTTAAATAATATTAAAGAGCAATTTAGTAGACAACTATTCTCTATTAAATGGTATCATAAAAATGAGTTCATTAAATTAATAGAGTAATATAATCGTAATATGTCATTACGATAACCGCAGTTATATGTTACGTGTAACTACAGAACTCCTTTATTATCAAAGAGTAATATATGTGATGTGATGTTACGGTAATTGTTACATAATGTTACGTATATTGAAATATGAAAGATGTTGTTTTATGTTTGAATTAATAAGTGAAAAAAATATAATGTAAAAAGTAAAAAAAGAGTAAGCTCTAAACAATTTTTAGGTATAAATCAATCATCTCTATTTCTAATTTAGCTACAATTTTTATGAAATCAGAATAATCACCAGTAATATGAGATTTATCTAAGGTTTCATAATACTCAATTCTATTTTCATTTTTAATAACGATAGGTAGATAAGCATGTTTCATTAACTCAAAATTTAATAATAAACGAGTTGTTCTCCTGTTCCCATCGATAAAAGGATGAATTTTAACAAAAATACTATGAAGTTTAGCTGCTTTTTCAACAAGGTGACTGTCATCTTCAATATACCAGAGAATTAAATTTTTCATTTCTTCATCAAGGTTTATGAAGCTAGGAGGAATATGTTCTGCACCAGAAATGATAACATTTTCTTTACTATACCTTCCTGCATTTTGAGAATCAATATTTTTAAGGATAAGACTATGAATATTTTTAATCTGCTATTCTGTTAAGTTTTCTTTGTTCTTAACAATATCTTCTACATAACTAATAGCTTCTTTGTGATTTATTACCTCAAAGTGTTCTCTTAATGCTTTTCCCCTAATAGTTATCCCCTCCATTACAACCTTTGTTTCCTTTAAAGTTAGTGTATTACCTTATACAGCATTAGAATTGTATATCCAATCAAGAATTACTTTTTCATGTAAACTGTTTAAAGTAGCATTTGAAAAAGTTTTTTTGATTCTAATATCTTTAATTTACTATTTACATTATTTAACATAATTATTCTCCCTTTCATCGGTATTAAGCTTTCTCTTAAGAAAAAAATCAATCTAGAATCTTTTCAAGCAATAAGTAAAACCTAAAAAGTTGAATAAATATATTTATATCTAAATGGGGAAATTCCTCACTTGAAATTTAGGATATTTAGAATTATACTTTCAATTATCAAAGGTGAAAGAAAAAAATATAGAAAAAGGGTTGATTTATTACCATAAGTATCTTATAATACATAAAAAGGTATCAATTGATACCCGAATAAGAGGTGTTAACTATTTTGAATGATCAAATTACAATAGAATTAATCAACATTTTTTTAGATAATATGAAAAAAGCAATTAAAGAGAAAAATGTTGAATATTATTTTGAAGACAATGAAAAGAACTATGATACCTTTGATAATGTTAGATATGAATTAGGAATGGATGAAGAATCGTATCTAGAAGAAATTAAAGAGTATTTATTAAAATTAACTTATAAAGAATGGAATAATGGTCCAGAAGCTGATGATAAAAAAAAAAGAGGTCATGATGAAGTTTGGAAATTTAGAATGAATTTTCATGGTATAAATCTTTACGTGAAATTTGTAATCCCTGATTCAACAAAACCTAATATGATTTGTTGGTCATTTCATGAAGAGGAACATCCTATGTATTGTAGATATGGTAGTAATAGATAACAGTGGAGATTATATAGCATAATTAAGAGCTAAGTACCTTTAGTGTCTAAAAAGGAGATAATATGAATAATAATTATGAAATGATATTAAAA
>CAZHXU010000160.1:0-6963 GCA_964536535.1 uncultured Fusobacteriaceae bacterium | reverse complement strand
TATTTGTTTATATAAAAAATGCAATGGAGGTAAAAGGTGAAGTTAATAGAACTTAGAGTAATCTTTGATGCTGATAATATTGAACTTGCCAAAGAAAATATTATAAATCTACTTTATGAGTTTGGAATAAGTGGTGTAAAGATAGATGAGCCTATGGAAAGAAATGTTTTGGATTTTTATAAAAATGAAAAAGATTTTGTAACAAATGAATATGCAATAAGTGCATATTTCCCAAATAATCCATATACAGAAAAAAGAAAAGTTATGATAAATGAGAAGTTTTCAGAAGTATTTGGAGAAAGAGAAGATCTTATCTATAATATTGATTATTATGAACTTGATGATAGTGATTATGAAGATAACTGGAAAAAATATGTATTTACAGAAAAAATAAGTGAAAGATTTGTTGTAAAACCAACTTGGCGTGAATATGAACCAAGTGAAGATGAACTTATGATAGAGCTTGATCCAGGAAGAGCATTTGGTACAGGTACTCATCCAACTACTTATTTATGTATACAAATGATGGAAAAATATTTGAAAGAATCGGATAATGTTATAGATGTAGGAACTGGTTCTGGAATTTTGATGGTAGCTGCTGAAAAATTGGGTGCAAATGAAATCTGGGGAGTAGATATAGACCCTGATGCATGTGAAGTAGCTAGAGAAAATCTTTTGTTAAATAAAGTTTCAGAAGAAAAAACAAAAGTATTTGCAGGGAATTTACTTGATGTAGTAGAAGATAAAAAGTTTTCAGTTGTTGTAGCAAATATACTTGCTGACGTTATACTTTTATTACTTGATCAGCTTGAAAAAGTAGTAGATAAAGATGGATTAGTTATATTATCGGGGATAATTAATGATAAAGAAAAAGATGTATTAAAAAAAGCAGAAAAATTAGGATTAGAGTTAGTTGAAAGAAAAGAAGATAAAGAGTGGGTTTCTCTTTGTCTTAAAAGATAGAAAGGGCTTATAAGATGGATAATAATTATATAGTAGCAATAGACGGACCAGCTGGAAGTGGAAAGAGTACAATAAGCAAAATTATTGCTAAAAAACTTGGGTTTACATATCTTGATACAGGAGCTATGTATAGAATGATTACTTATTATGCTCTTACTAACAACTTAGACCTTGATAATAATGAAGTTGTTGAAAAAATGCTTTTAGATGCAAAATTAGATATTAATGGGGAAAACTTTTATCTAAATGGAGCTGATATAAGTAAGGAGATAAGGGGAGTAGAAGTTACACAAAATGTTTCTAAAGTTGCTTCTATTAAAATAGTTAGAGAAAAATTAGTTGATTTACAAAGAGAAATCTCTAAGGGAAAAAGAGTAATATTAGATGGAAGAGATATAGGAACAGTTGTATTTCCAAATGCTAATTTAAAAGTTTTTTTAAATGCATCAGCAGAAGAAAGAGCAAAAAGAAGACTTAAAGATTTTGCTGAAAAAGGAATAGAGCAGAATTATGAAGATGTTTTAAAAGACATAATTAAAAGGGATAAGATGGATAGTGAAAGAAAAGAGTCTCCTCTAAAGAAAGCTAGTGATGCAGTAGAAATAGATACTAGTAATATGGGAATAGAGGGAGTTTGTGAGACAATAATTGGCCTAATTCAAAAATAATTGATAGGAAGTGAGATTATATGAACAAATTAACAAAGATACTTATAGGAGTTATTGCAGTATTAGTATTAATAATAGGCTTTGGATTAAAAGTATATATAGATGGGAAAAGAGCAGATAAAGCTCTTCTTATGGAAAAAGCAGAAATAGTAAGACTTGAAAAAGAAATAAGAATGCATGCAGAAGAAGGTTTAGTAGAAAACTTAAAAGTTATAGATAATGTATTTACTTTTGAAATTGAAGAAGGAAAAGATTTTTCAATTGAGTCAACATTGTTTCATAAAGTATCAAAAGATTTATTTGAACCTCAAGGTAAAAGAGTAGAATTTGTAGATGATAATGACCAAGTTAAATTCTCTTATGAATTTAGATATTATTATTATCCAAAATTAGCAATACTTATAGATGATGTAGGAATGAATACAAAAACAGCTCATACTTTTAATGAATTAGATATGAAAGTTAACTTTGCAATTTTACCATTTTTACCAAAATCAAAAGAAGCTGGAGATATATTGAGAAGTGAAGGACATACAACAATTTTGCATATGCCAATGGAAGGTTCTAATTCTACTTTGAATGATAGAACAGAAGGTATGTTATATGAAAGATTTAGTCCAAAAGAAATCTTTGACAACTTAGATAGAGCTCTTGAAGATGTAGGACCTGTTAAAGGGTTTAATAATCATATGGGTTCAAAATTTACATCAAACGAAGAACAAATGAGAGTAATTTTGCAATATGCTAACAATAAAGATTTGTATTTTGTTGATTCAAATACTAGCAGAAGAAATAAAGGGTATAGTGTTGCAAAAGAAATTGGAATGCCAACATTCCAATGTAGTCATTTTTTAGATAATAGTAGAGATATTGCTGATATAGAAAAAGAAATTTTAACATCACTTGAAATAGCTAAAGAAAAGGGAAAAGCGTTAGTAATTGGGCATTATCATATGAATATGGCACAAGCTTTAGCTAACACCAAAGAAGCTATAGAAGGAAGCGGTGTAAAATTAGTATATATTGAAGAAATCTTGGAATAAATACTAGACAAATCCTTGAAACTACTGTATAATCTTAACTCGGTACAAGTATTTTAAGGAGGAAATTAATGACTAAAAAGGAATTCATTGAAAAGTATGCTGAAAGAACAGGATTAGGAAAGAAAGATGCAACTAACCAATTTGAAGCTTTCTTAGCTATTGTTGAGGATACATTAGCAGCAGGAGATAACGTTCAATTTATTGGATGGGGAACTTTTGAAACTAGAGTAACTAAAGAAAGAATGGGAAGAAATCCTAAAACTGGAGAGGAAATCTTAATTCCTTCTAAAAACGTAGTTAAATTTAAAGCTGGAAAAACTTTAGCAGAAAAAGTAAACGGATAATATACGGACTCCAAAAGGAGTCCTTTTTTATTCGGAACTTTATTATTTTTTAATAATAAAATAACTAGTGTTATATTAAAAGAGGAACTCTTTTTAAAAAAAGTATAACAATAGTAGATTGAATTTTATTTTTTTAAAAATCATTTGTATTTGAAAAAAAATATAAATTGAAATATAATGTACTAAATACGTTTTTAGGTGGTATAAAATGATTTATAATTTATTATTATTTTTATTATATCCAATTATTATTGTGTATAGTTTATTTCATAAAAAAACTAGAGTTTTTTTTATGAAAAGATTGTTTCAAAAATTTGATATACAAGGTGATTATGTATGGATACATATGGCTTCTGTAGGAGAAGTTAATCTTTCTGAACCATTAATTAGAAAGTTTGCAAACTATAATAGATATAAGATAATGTTAACTGTTATGACTGATACAGGTTATAATGAAGCTCAAAAAAAATATGCTGATATAGCAGACATATTTTATTTTCCAATAGATAATATATTTATTATCAAAAAAATATTAAAAAAAATCAACTTGAAAAAGATGATACTTGTAGAAACAGAAATTTGGCCAAATTTAATTAATGAAGTTTATAAACACGCAAGTATATCAATAATAAACGGAAGAATATCGGACAAGTCTTTTAAATCTTATAAAAAACTTAATTGGTATTTGAAAGGGTTATTTGAAAAAATAAGTTATTTTATTATGCAAACTAATCTTGATATGTTAAGGATTGTGGAGCTTGGTGCAAAAGAGGAAAAAGTATTTAATTTTGGGAATATGAAATTTGATATACAACTTAATCAATTTTCAAAGGAAGAATTATTAGAAATAAAAGAAAAATATGGTCTTTCTAATTCAAAGATTTTTGTAGCAGGAAGTACAAGAGAAGGAGAAGAAGAGTTTTTACTTGAGGTTTTTGATAAATTAGATGGGTATAAACTAGTTTTAGTTCCGAGACACCTAGAAAGAATTGGAGAAATAGAAAAATTACTTGGAAATAGAAGTTATACTTTATGGTCTAAAGAAGAAAAAGATAAAGATATAATTTTGGTAGATAAAATGGGTATACTTAGAAAACTATATGCATTATCAGATGTTACTTTTGTAGGAGGTACACTTGTAAATATTGGAGGACATAGTTTGTTAGAACCTCTATTTTATATGAAACTACCTATTTTTGGGAAGTTTACTCAAAATGTAAAAGATATCTCTAATGAAATAATAAAAAGGGAGATAGGTTATAGAGTTAATAATCTAAATGAATTTTTGGAAGCTATTAAAAAAGTAGAAGATAATATTGAAAATAACAGAGAAATAATAAATTTCTTTAGTGAAAATAATAAAGTATGCGATAAAACATTTGATTTATTAATAGATACAATTTAAGGGTATAAAATACCCTTTTTAATTTTATTTATATTTTGTTTTGTTACAATAAAATCAATAGTTTAAATAAAAGTGTTAAGGCAATATGCTTGACAATTTTCTATAAATTAGATAAAATAATGAGTAAAAGAATAATGAGGAGGAATATTTGAATGTGGGAAAACTTCTTTGATAGTCCGAAAAAAACATACAATCCATATATGGAAAAGATGAAGGACTACCCAAAATACATTGCTTGGGATAAGAAAGAAATGAATAGTTTGAAATCTAAATGGAATAAACATTTTGAAAATGATAATGACATATATTTAGAAATTGGAAGTGGGCAAGGGAACTTTACTGTAGCTAATGCAATGAGATTTAAAGACAGAAACTTTATGGGAATAGAACTAAGGTTTAAGAGGTTAGTATTTTCAGCTAGAAAAGCTAAAAAAAGAAGTTTGAAAAACATTTTATTTGTAAGAAGATGGGGACAAGAAATTCCAGAATTTATCGGAGAAAATGAAATAGCTGGAATGTACATAAACTTTCCTGATCCATGGACAGGAAGAGAAAAAAATAGAATAATCCAAGAAGAATTATTCTATAATACTTTAGATAAAGTAATGAAAAAAGATGGGAAACTATTTTTTAAAACAGATCACGATGGTTATTATGCAGATGTACTTGAATTAATGGAGAGTATAAAAGGTTATAATGTAGTTTATCATACAAATGATCTTCATAATGATCCTAAAAATGAAGAAAATTTAAGAACAGAATTTGAAGATTTATTCACAAAGCAAGGAATAACAACAAAGTACATAGAAATAATTAAAGAAAATTAGGTCTGTAAAGAAAATACACTTGACAAACTTTTGTATTTATAATATAATCTAGGAGCTGAATATGGAATTAAAAGAATTTATGGAAATATCAATACTACTTGGATACTATAAAAATCTTTTGAGTGATAAGCAAAAAGAGTATATGATTAAGCACTTTGAAGAAGATTATTCTTTGTCAGAAATAGCAAAAGAATATGAAGTAAGTAGACAAGCAGTTTATGACAATATTAGACGTGGAATAAAAATTCTTAAAGACTATGAAGAAAAATTATCTCTTTATAAAAGAGATGAGAAAATATTTAATAGTCTAAAGGAATTAAGAGAAAACCTTTCAGTTGAAAAACTAGAGGAGATCATTGCTAATCTAGAGTTTTAGAAGAGGTGAATAGATGCTTGATAACTTAGGAAATAGATTTCAGGATATATTTAAAAAAGTAAAAGGTAATGGTGTTTTAAATGAAAAAAACATCCAAGATGCCTTAAGAGAAGTAAGATTAGCATTACTTGAAGCTGATGTTAACTATAAAGTTGTAAAGGATTTTGTTGCTAGAATAAAAGATAAAGCTATTGGTGAAGAAGTAACAAAAGGAATTAACCCTTCGCAACAATTTGTTAAAATAGTTCATGATGAATTAGTGGAACTATTAGGTGGAACAAATGCAAGACTTACAAAAGCTGTCAAAGGTCCAACAGTAATTATGTTAAGTGGACTACAAGGGGCAGGAAAAACAACTTTCGCAGCAAAACTAGCTAAATTCCTTAAGAAAAAAGGCGAAAGACCTTATTTAGTAGGAGCAGATATATATAGACCAGCAGCAATGAAACAATTACAAGTATTAGGAGATAGTATAGATGTCCCAGTATTCGTTATTGAAGGTAGTAAAGATGCAGTTGATATATGTCAAAAAGGACTAGAAGAAGCAAAAGAAAAAAATTGTAATTATGTTATCCTAGATACTGCTGGGAGATTACATATAGATGAAACACTTATGGACGAACTTAAGTCTATAAAAAAAGTAACAAGACCACAAGAAGTTTTGTTAGTAGTTGATGCGATGACTGGACAAGATGCAGTAAATGTTGCAGGTAGCTTTAATGAAGCATTAAATATCGATGCAGTAGTACTTACTAAATTAGATGGTGATGCAAGAGGTGGAGCAGCTTTATCAATCAAATCAGTTGTTGGAAAACCAATAAAATTTATTGGGGTTGGAGAAAGACTAGAAGATATAGAACTTTTCCATCCTGATAGACTTGCTTCAAGAATACTTGGAATGGGAGATGTTGTTTCATTAGTTGAAAAAGCCCAAGAAGTAATAGATGAAGATGAAGCAAAAAGATTAGAAGAAAAACTTAGAAAGCAAGAATTTGATCTTGCTGATTTCTTGAAACAACTACAAGGAATCAAAAAACTTGGTCCATTAGGGAATCTACTTAAAATGATTCCTGGTGCAGGAAACATTGGAGATCTTGCTCCTGCAGAAAAAGAAATGAAAAAAATAGAAGCAATTATTCAATCTATGACTTTGGAAGAAAGAAGAAAACCAAAAGTTATTAATGCAAGTAGAAAGAAAAGAATTGCAAAAGGTTCTGGAGCACAGGTTTCAGATGTAAATAAATTATTAAATCAATTTGAACAAATGAAAAAAGTAATGAAAATGTTAGGTGGAGGAAACTTGCCTGGTATGGGAAAAATGCCAAAATTTCCAGGGA
>CAZHXU010000159.1:0-6977 GCA_964536535.1 uncultured Fusobacteriaceae bacterium | reverse complement strand
TAAAGAAATTAAGAAGGGGAGTAAATAAAATGAAAAAAAGAATTAAAATTTTGTTAGTTGTTATTGCGATTACTTTAGTAGGAATTACTGCTTATGGCAAAGCAAATGAAGATAAGAATAAAACAGTAGATAAGGAACAAACAGGATTTTTATCTAATTTGCGTGAACTAGGAGAGATATCAACTATTATGGATATTATCTTAGAAGAGTATGTAGTAAGTGACCCAGAAAGCCAAGAAGAAGCAAATAAAGAAGCTTTATTAGAAGGTGCACTTAAGGGAATGGTAGAAGAACTTGGAGATCCTCATAGTACATACTTTACAAAAACAGAAATGGAAGAATTTAATGAAGATATAAGTGGAAAATTTGCTGGAGTAGGTATGCAGATAAACAAGATGAAAGATGAATACCTTAATGTAGTATCTCCTATAGAAGGAACACCAGCTTGGGATGCAGGAATTAAACCACATGATAAAATACTTGAAATTGATGGTGAAACAACTTTAGGTCTGACAAGTAACGACTCTATGAAAAAATTAAGAGGTGAACCTGGAACAGAAGTAACTATTAAAGTATATAGAGAAGAGTCAGAGCAAACATTTGAAGTGAAATTAAAAAGAGCAATTATAGAACTTAAGTATGTAAATCATTATATGTTAGATGACAAAATAGGAGTAGTTAGATTAACTCAATTTGGACATGAAGTAAGTAAAGATGTAGAAAAAGCATTACAAGATTTATTAAGCCAAGGAATGGAAGCTATGGTATTTGACCTTAGATTCAATCCAGGAGGTTCTTTATTAGAAGCAATTAGAATTAGTTCATTCTTTATAGAAGAAGGAAGAGTAGTTAGTGTTAAAGATAAAAGAGACATAGAAGAAGTTTATAATAGAGAAGGAAAATACTATGGAGATTTTCCTATGGTTGTACTTATAAACGGTGGTTCTGCAAGTGCTAGTGAAATAGTAGCTGGAGCTATAAAAGATAATAAAAGAGGTCTTTTAGTTGGAGAAAAAAGTTTTGGAAAAGGTTCTGTACAAAATGTAATACCATTACCTAATGGTGGAGGAATAAAATTAACTATTGCTAAGTATTTTACTCCTAATGGAACACAAATACATAATAAAGGAATAGTACCTGATACGGTAGTAGAAGAAGAAGATGATTATTTATTCTTTGATGGTTATATTACAAATGTTGATGAAGATTCTAAAAAAGAAAATAAAGATGAAATTATTGATATAGTTGGAAAAGATGAAGATGAGAAAGAAAAATTAAAAAGCAAAGAAGATAAACAAATGAAAACGGCTGAAAATATCTTAAGAGGAATCTTATTATATAAAAGTTAGAAAGGTGAATTATGTTATATATAGTTGCAACTCCAATAGGAAACTTGGAAGATATTACTTTTAGAGCAGTAAGAACTCTTAAAGAAGTTGATTATATTTTTGCAGAAGATACAAGAGTTACTAAAAAATTGTTAAATCATTTTGAAATAGACACAATAGTTTATAGATATGATGAACATACAAAATATCATCAAATAGAGAATATAATAAAGTTATTGGAAGAAGAAAAAACAATAGCTTTAGTAACTGATGCAGGAACACCATGCATTAGTGACCCAGGTTATGAAGTAGTAGAAGAAGCTCTTAAAAGAGATATAAAAGTAAGTCCAATACCAGGTGTTAGCTCAATGATTGCTGCTGCATCGGTATCAGGAATAAGTATGAGAAGAATGGCTTATGAAGGTTTTTTACCAAAGAAAAAAGGTAGACAAACTTTACTTAAAAAATTGGCTGAAGAAGAAAGAAGTATAATAATATTTGAATCTCCTCATAGACTTATAAAAACTTTGAAAGATATAGATGAATATCTGGGTGAGAGAGAAGTGGTTGTTTGTAGGGAAATAACTAAATTATATGAAGAAATAGTTAGAGGAACTACAAAAGAATTAATAGAAAGATTTGAAAAGAAAACAGTCAAAGGTGAGATAGTATTGATTGTAAAAGAAAGGGATTAAGTTTTATGGCAATGACAAAAATAAATTGGTATCCAGGTCATATGAAAAAAACCAAAGAGATGATACAAGAAAATATGCAAATTATAGATTTGGTTTTGGAAATAGTTGATGCTCGTATACCAATGAGTAGCAAAAATCCAGAAATAAGAAAGTATGCAAAGAACAAAAAAAGACTAATACTTTTGAATAAATGTGATTTAGTTACCAGTGAAGAAATAACAAAATGGAAAGAATATTTTTTAGATAATAATTTTGCAGACGATGTTTTGGCAATAAGTGCAGAAAAAGGTACAAATATAAAAGAACTTTTTAAAAAAATAGATCAATTATCAAAAGATAAAGTTGAAAGAATGAGAAAAAAAGGTCTAAGACAAGTTAATATTAGGCTAATGGTTGCAGGAATACCAAATGTAGGTAAATCAAGACTTATTAATAAATTAGTAGGTAAGAATAAAGCTGGAGTAGGGAATAAACCAGGATTTACAAGAGGAAAACAATGGATAAAATTAAGAGATGGTTTAGAACTACTTGATACACCAGGTATATTATGGCCTAAATTTGAAAATGAAGAAGTTGGATTAAATCTAGCTATATGTGGAAGTATAAGAGATGAAATACTTCCAATCGAAGGTGTAGCTTGTGGATTTATAGATAAATTGAAAGTAAATGGCAAAATTAGTATCTTAGAAGAAAAATATAAAATGGATAAAGAAGATTTGGAAAAAAATTCAGAAGAAATTTTGTATACTTTTGCTATTAAAAATGGAATGCTAAAAAAAGCAGATACTCCAGATACACTTCAAGCAGCTTATAAAATCCTTAGAGATTATAGAAGTTCTAAAATGGGAAGGTTCTGTGTAGAAGAAATAGGAGATATCGAAGCAGAACAAGATTAGAGAAAAAATCATACTAAAATAGAATACAGTATCTGTAGGAGTAATAATGGAAAAAGAAAAATTTTGTTTAAAATTTGGACAAAAAACATATACTATGGGAATTTTGAATATAACTCCTGATTCTTTTTCAGATGGTGGAGAGTATTTTGATTCAAATAAAGCCTATGAAAGAGTATTAAACTTAATTAATAAAGGTGCCGATATAATAGATATAGGTGCAGAATCTAGTAGACCAGGATCTGATCCAGTAGATGAAAAAGAAGAATGGCGTAGATTAGAACCTTTATTAAAAAATATTTGTAATAAACTTGAAAAACCAATATCTTTGGATACTTATAAAAGTAGCGTTGCTGAAAAAGCCCTTGAACTTGGAGTAGAAATAATAAATGATATAAGTGGTTTGAATGATCCTAAGATGGCTCATGTAATAGCAAAACATAAAGCTTATGTTGTTATAATGCATATGAAGGGAACACCTAAAACTATGCAAGATAATCCAAGTTATATAGACGTTGTGGCAGAAGTAAAAAAAGACTTAGAAAAAAGTATAAAAATAGCTCTTGATGCAGGGATAGAAAAAAACAAAATAATTCTAGACCCAGGAATAGGTTTTGGGAAAAGATTTGAGGATAATTTAGCACTTTTAAATAGATTGGAAGATTTGAGAGTTTTGGGTTATCCAATACTTGTAGGAGCTTCTAGGAAAAGATTTATTGGTGAGATACTTGATGCTCAAGTTGAAGAAAGACTAGAAGGAAGTTTGGCTGTTGCAACAATAGCAAGTATAAAAGGCGCAGATATTTTGAGAGTGCATGATGTAGAAGAAACTGTGAAAGTTTTGAAAGTAGCAGATGCTATAAAAAATGCTTAAGGAGTAAAATACTAGGAGGATAAGATGAATAACCCTTATAACAACAATCCCTATGCTCAGTATAAGAATACACAAATTCAAACTGCAACACCAGGACAGTTAATTTTGTTATTATATGAAGGTGGAATAAAGTTTTGCAAATTAGCTAAACTTAGCATAGAAGAAAATAATATAATGAATGCTAATAATTATATGATTAAAACTCAAGACATAATATCTGAACTTATGGCTTCTCTTGATATTAATAAAGGTGGAGAGATAGCTAAAAATTTATATAGTCTATATGATTATATGTTGGGGAAATTAGTAGAAGCTAATTTACAAAAAAACAAAGAAGCAATAGAAGAAGTACAGAAATTATTAGAAGAACTTAGAGATTCTTGGAAAGTTGCAATAAAAAATACTGGTGGAGTAAAAACTAGTGGAATTAGTGGAGGATTAGGAAATCGTGTCTAAAAATTTGGAGTTATTTAATTTGGCTAATAAACTTCATAATTTGGCTTCTGAAGAGTTTTTATATATTTCTGGCGTAAATATAGAAGAAGAGAAGATTAATGCTTTCTTGGAGGAAAAGAAGAGGATTAGAGATGATTTATCTAAGCTTCTACCTCCTAAAGATATACTCCCAGATGATAAAATCAAATTAAAAAAGATATTAGTAGAAACACACAAGTTAGAAGAAAAAATAGGAACTTGTTATAAAAATAAATTAAGTAAACTGCAAATTAACCTAGGGAATTTGAATAAAGAAAAGATGGTGAAAGAAGCTTATGCCAAAAGTGGCATGGACTTTGGAAGCGATAACTTGAAATAGAAAGATAAGATATAGTATAATATAGATGTATTTCATGGATTAAAAGGAGGTGTCTCATGAAGTTAACAGGTGCTTATGGAGGAGTAAATCTAAATATAAAAAGAGAAGAGAGCCTTAAAAAGTTTGAAAGGCTTGATAAAAATGGTAAAGGATTTGGTAGTGTTAAAGCAGATATTTCTGGGGTGAATAAATTTGAAGCTTTAACAGCACAAACTTTGGAACAAAGTAAATTTTACCAAACTAGAATTTCTACTTTGCAAAACTCAAAAGAAAATCTTAATAGTTTAGTTGCTTATCTCGAAGAAGGAGAAGAAAATAACTTTAGAGATATACAAAAAGAAGTTGAAAGACTTATTTTAGAAGGTAACTATCAAGAAGATGAAAATTTAAAAAATATTACTGCTGAAACTCTTGGTTTAAATAGGGAAGTAAGTGGGGTAGAAGTAGAAGAAGCAATAAGACAAGCTTTACTTAAGTTAAAGGACAAAGAAGAAGAGTTAGATGAAAAAATAATATCTGATGGGCAAGAAATTATGAAGATAAAACTTGCATCTGAAAATATTAAAGCTGCAATATCTCAACTTGAGGATAATGAATCACTTAGTAAAACTCTTGATATAGTAAAAAATGCTATAGAAAATAGTGGACTGAATGTACAGCACAAAGCTTCTCAAGCTAGAGTAATGAATCTATTAAATAATTAGTTAACAGGAGCTTTTAGCTTCTGTTTTTATTTTGATATAAAATATATGATTATGATAAAATATAAGACTTAAGCCCCAGAAATATGAGGTAATACCAAATAATAATTTATATTTAATTTTAGCACTAGGAAACAACAGGAGATAATTAAATGAGTTATAATCTAAAAAAGAAAGTAAAAGAAAAAGGAGCAGTTCTAAGAACTAACTCCCTTTTTTATATTAAGCAAATTTTATACTAATTTTTTTAATTCGTTAGCAACAAATTCAACTTTTGGTCCAACAATGATTTGAACTGTATCTTTAGATGGTTTTAAAACACCTGAAGTTAATTTTTTGATTTTACCGTCTTCGATTATAGAAGAATCTTTTACTTCTAATCTTAATCTAGTAGCACAGTTATCAACATTAACTAAGTTTTCTCTTCCACCTAAGTAAGTGAATAATGCTTTTGCTAAATCTCCATATGCGTCTGAAGCGATTTCTTCTACTTCAACACCATCTTCATCTGCATCTTCTCTTCCTGGAGTTTTTAAATCCATTTTAACTATTAAGAATCTGAAAGTGAAGTAGTATAATGCAGCGAAAACAGCACCAGAAGCTAATAACATAAATGGATTGTTAGCTAAAGGTAATTTGTGTGATAATACAAAATCTATTGCTCCACCAGAGAAGTTAAATCCAGCTATCCATTGGAATTGAGCTGCTAAGAACATTGATAATGCAGTAAATCCAGCATGGATTAAGTATAACATAGGTGCAACAAACATGAATGAAAATTCAATTGGTTCAGTAACACCAGTTACAAAAGCAGTAATCATACCAGCAAACATGATACCTTTAACTTTATCTTTGTTTTCAGGTTTTGCAGTATGAATAAATGCCATTCCAGCTCCTAATAATCCAAACATCATAATAGGGAAGAATCCAGCCATGTACATTCCTGTAACACCTTTAGTTCCAGTATTTGCCCAGAAGTTTCCTAAGTCATTGATACCAGCAAAATCAAACCAGAATACAGCATTTAATGCATGGTGTAATCCTAATGGAATTAATAATCTATTAAAGAATCCAAATAACGCAGCACCAATTGGTCCTAAGCTAATGAATGATTTACCAAATGTAGTAAGTCCAGTAAA
Source organism: uncultured Fusobacteriaceae bacterium (assembly GCA_964536535.1). Classification (GTDB taxonomy): domain Bacteria; phylum Fusobacteriota; class Fusobacteriia; order Fusobacteriales; family Fusobacteriaceae; genus CAZFBB01. Next base: position 533 of record CAZHXU010000159.1, on the reverse strand, counting down.
TAGAATTGGCCAAATGTATAATAATACAAATGATAATAACATAGCAGCTACTGAAGTTACAATTGGTACAAGTCTTCTACCTGAGAAGAAAGCAAGTGCTTTATGTAATTCAACTTTACTAAATTTATTATATATTTCACCAGAAATAAGACCAACAACAATACCAGTAAATGCATTGTTAATTTTCCCAAATGCAAATGGAACTTCTTCTGCAGGAATTCCTTGTAATTGAGCTACAGTTCCTGGAGCTAATAATTTCATAACGATAAAATATCCAACTAAAGCAGCTAAAGCTGACGATCCATGATTATCTTTAGCGATACCGAAAGCTACACCTATAGCAAATAACCATCCCATGTTGTCAATAAGAGCTGCACCAGCTTGTACTAAGAAAGCAGCTAATTGGCTGTTAGCTCCCCAACCTGCTGGATCTACAGCATAACCAATTCCTAACATTAAACCTGCAGCAGGTAATACTGCGATAGGCATCATTAAAGATTTACCAATCTTTTGAAGATACTTAAACATAACGT
>CAZHXU010000158.1:0-7075 GCA_964536535.1 uncultured Fusobacteriaceae bacterium | reverse complement strand
TTTGGGACGTTGGTTACTTTTGTATCAAGACAAAAGTAACAAAGAATAAAAATAAATATTTTCAAATTATAAAACTGGTTAACGCCAGTTTTTTTTGAAAAAAAGTATTTTTTTAAATTTTATACTTAAAAAAGCTTGGCAAATACCAAGCTTTTTGTAGGAAAAAAAGTGTTGTTGAATTTTTGGCATAATCTAAATAATACCATAATCCATAATATATTAAACTGTTCAGTAATAAATACATTATATAGTACCCAAAAGAATTTTTTTTATGGTACTTTTTTAAAAAAATAATTGTAAAATTTTGTAAATATTGACAAATTTATGAAAATCTGTTACATTTATTAGGTTGAAAAGCTATAGATAGCTAATTCAAAGGGTACTGTGAGAGTATCAATAAGACCAAGAGTCTATCTCACTGGTGCACACAGAGGCAAGCATTAGGTCTAGGACCCACTCTGTTTTTGGATTGTTTATCTATGGCTTTTTTTATTGCAAAATTTTAAATATTTGAAAGGAGAATTATGAAGAAAAATCTTTATAAAATGTTGTGGTTAATAGCATTACCAATTACTATTCAGAATTTAATCTTATCTTCTGTAAATATGGCTGATGTATTTATGATAGGAAAACTTGGTTCTGAATCAGTTGCAGCTCTTGGTCTTGCCAATCAGATAGTATTTTTACTTACTACTTTATTAAGTGGTATAAATAGTGGTGGAGCAATTTTTGTTGCTCAGTATTTTGGAAAAGGTCAGCTTGAAAAACTGAAATTTCCAGTAAGTTTTTCATTTTGGGTAAGTAATTTAATAACAATAATATTTACTATTATTGCTTTTTATCCACAAAAAGTATTAAATTTTTATACAAGTGACCCGCAAGTAATCGGAATAGCAAGTGAGTACTTGAAAATAGTGGCTATATCTTTTTTTGCTACAGGTCTATCTTATTTATTTTCTAACCTTTTAAGAGGTTTGGGACAAAGTAGATTACCTATGTTTACAACGTTATTATCTCTAGTTGTAAATATTACACTTAATTATTTACTTATATTTGGTAATGGTGGATTTCCACAAATGGGAGTTAAAGGAGCAGCTCTTGCTACAACAATAGCTAGAGTAGTAGAAGCAAGCATACTAGTAATAAGTGTTTATCTAAAAAAATCACCTATTGCTATAAAATTAAGAGATTATATCTCTTTAGAAATGACTTTTGCTAAAGTATTTATTTTTACAGCTGGTACAGTTATGTTTAATGACTTGTTGTGGGCTCTTGGACAAACTGTATATAGTAGTATATACGGAAATATGAGTACTATGAGTCTTGCTGCTATTAATATAGAAAATAGTATTGAAAGAATTGCATTTACAGGAGTTATTGGATTTGCATGTGCAGCAGCAGTTATTGTAGGTCAAGAAATCGGTAAAGGAAACAACGAAACTGCATATAAATATTCTAGAGAAATATATAAAGTTTCTTTTGGTTTAGCAATTTTGTGTAGTTTGTTAATAGCTATATTTGGTAGGAGTATAGTTGATTTATTTAGAGTAGAAGTAGAAGTGGCTGATTTAGCTCATAAAACATTACTTGTATTTGCTTTAGTATTCCCACTAAAAGCTCTTAGTTTGACTAAAATAGTAGGAGTATTAAGAGGTGGAGGAGATACTAGGTTTGCTATGAAGTCTAATTTAGGTGCATTATGGTTTGTTGGAATACCACTTGCATATTTTGGAGCATTCCACATGGGAGTACCAGTTTATTTTGTGTATTTACTTGCAACAAGTGAAGAGTTAATCAGATTATCATTTGGAGCTAAAAGATTTATGTCAAAAAAATGGATGCATAATTTAGTTAATCAAAATTAAAAGGCATATGAAATAAAAAAAGACCGATTCTAAATCGGTCTTATATTTTTATTTATTTGTCGCTAAATATTTTGGCTCAAATTGAGATTTTGGAATAGGAGTAGAAAAATAATAACCTTGTATAATATCTGCACCTAATTCTCTCAATTTTAAGTATTGTTCTTCTGTTTCCACACCTTCACAAATAACTTGTAACTTAAGTTTTTTCGCCATTTCTATCATTTGAGCTACAATAATTTCAGATTTTTTATCTTTTGTAATATTTCTTATAAATACCATATCTATCTTTAATATATCTATAGGCAAACTTTTTAAGTGAGTTAAAGTTGAATAACCAGTACCAAAATCATCTAAGGATATATTAAATCCAAGGAGTTTTAGCCTTTCTAAAGTTGCAGCAGCACTTGCTACATTTTCTATAACATAAGATTCAGTAATCTCAAAACTTAGTATTCCTGGGCTTATTTTATATTCTTTAACAACTTCTTCTATTTCATCAATGAATTTTAAGTTACTTAGTTGTACAGCAGAGATATTTATAGATAATGGAAATTCCTTACCATATTTACTCTTCCATACATTGTAAATAGTAAAAATCTTTCTAATGAATTTTAACTCGACTTCTATAATGAATTTATTTTTTTCTAATATTGGAATAAATAGAACTGGTGGGATAATTTTTTCTTGAGATTTAATCCATCTCATTAAAACTTCTGCACCGACTACTTCTTGTGTATTAGCATCAATATAAGCTTGAAAGAATGGTTCAAACTCATTTTGTGTATATGCTTCGTATAATAACTCTTCTAGTTTTAAGTCAACATAGTATCTTTTGTACATATTCTTATGATATACAGAAAATTCATTTTCTTTTGAGTACATAAGAGCTAAACGTGATCTTAAAACTAATTTCTGTAAAGGTTCTTTTACAGCAGAATATACTACACCTATTTTTATATTGATAAAAATATAACCATCATTAGTTTTAACTGGAATTTTAAAAGAATTAATTAGTTCTTTTAAATCTTTTTTTATTTCATTAGCTTTCAAATCAGATAAAGCCATTTTAAATCTTCCAGCTTTAGTTTTGTATAGATTTACCCTATCTTCACCAAATATACTTATTAATTTTCCAACTAATAATGCTTCGGCTCTTTGGAAATTTTTTGAAGAAAAAGAATTGCATACTTCTATATTCAAAAGAAAAAAACTTTTGTCTTTAAGATAATAATCAGTGATTACCGCTTCAAAATTAGTTTTACTCAAATATAAAATTTTATTATCACCAATTTTCCCTTTATCCATAACACACTCCCAAACCGACTGTCCTATCTAGCTATAAGCCTGTAGTAATCTAAGTATACAATATATTCTCTAAGAATCAAAGAATAAAATACATTCTTTTTGAAGATATTATTATTTTTTCATAATCAAGTAAGAAGTCCAACCATTATTGAAATCTTTGATAATAATTCTACTTCTACTAAGTTTAAGTTCCTTATCAATATTGTACTCTAATTCTCCATCAATAACATTAGCATATTCCCATCCGTATCCACTTAAGTATACTTCTACTTTCTTAACTTCCGTTGGCATTGATACTTTTATTGTAGTTACTTTGTTATCAACAATACTAACGTCGTTCCAAGTAGCATCTAAATATTTAATGTTAAGTTTTGACTTGATATTTTCGTTGTTCCCAAGGGCACTACGGTTAATATCATAAATATTACTTTTATTGCTAATAGCACCAGTACTTTGGTTAAATATAACTTCTATTCCAGCTTCTCTAAGTATTCCAGCTGACCTTTCATCATATTCACCATATGGATGTGCATAATATCTTAAAGGATTTTCTAAATTAGCCTCTAATAATTCTATTGCTTTTTTTGTATCAGCCAAAATTTCTTCATTAGTACTTTTAACTAATTTAAGATGAGTATGACTATGGTTTCCAATACTACCATATTTTTCTACTTCACGTAAATCTTCCCAAGTCATAAAATCTGGGAACTTTCTATCTACAGCTTCTGTATTTACAAATACAGTAAAAGGAAAATTATACTCTTTAAAAACTTCTAAACCATTTTCAATAAAACTTTTGTAAGCATCATCTATAGTGAATGCAACCCAATTATTAGGTATTTCTTCATCTTTTTCTACTTTACTTACCATATCTTCTAAAGGTACAACTTTATAATTATTTGCGTTTAAATAATCAAAATACTTTCTTAAACTAGCAGTTTCCATATTTGTACTTGGATATCTGCTGTCATCAAAACGGTGTAAAACAAAAATGCTTCCATCAGCAAAAATAGCTAATGTAGTTAGTAAAAAAACTAGTAATTTAAAACTTCTCATATTTCCTCCTTATAAACTCATTAAACAAAATTATAATATTTTTGACAGAAATTGTCAATTGTATTAAGAGTATAAAATAATTTAAGCAAAATAATTACATATCCTTTATTTATTTTCGGTAAAAAGAAAAAAAATTTTAAATTTTATTAAAAATATTTGTTAAATAATTAAAAAAACAGAAGAAAAAAATCCTCGAAATATATAAAACGAAATCACTACTACTTTAGTAAACTTTTTTAAAAGCAAAGATTATAATGGCTTAGGAGTAATTTCTTCTTTTCAAATCCCATTTTTTTTGTTATAATCAAATGATACAAAGTCCTATAAAGGAGGCAAGATGATATATTTAGATAATAGTGCAACAACAGCTATAGATAAAGATGTTTTGGAAGTAATGCATAAAATAGATAAAGAAGTATATGGGAACCCATCAAGTGTTCATAGACAAGGTCAGATAGCTAGAAAAGCAATAGAAGAAGCTAGAGAATCACTTGCTATGTATCTTTCGGCAAAACCAAGAGAATTAGTTTATACTAGTAGTGGCTCTGAATCAAATAACTTGGCAATAAGAGGAGTTATGAAGAGTAATAGATATAAAGGAAACCACATTATATCAACTAGTATAGAACATTCGTCTGTAAAAAAAACTTTGGAAGATCTTGAAAAAGAAGGAGTAGAAGTAACTTATCTACCAGTTGATTCTAAAGGAAGAATAGACCTTGATACTCTTGAGAAAAGTATCAAAGAAGAAACAAGAATGATTAGTATTATCCATGGTAATAATGAAATAGGTACTATTCAAGATATAAAAACTATTGGAGAAATAGCTAAAAAACATAAAATAATTTTTCATGTTGATGCAGTGCAGACTTTTGGAAAGATGCTTATTAATCCAAAAGATTATAATATAAACTTACTTAGTATAGCAGCACATAAAATCTATGGTCCAAAAGGCATAGGAGCTCTTTATATTGGTACTGGGACTAAAGTAGAAAAGATAATTACTGGTGGTTACCAAGAGAGAAATAGAAGAGCAGGAACAGAAAATGTAAGTGGAATTTGTGGATTTGCTAAAGCGTCGGAAGTTATATATAGTAATTTGCATGTTGAAAGCAAAAAAGAAAAAGAACTTAGAGACTATTTTGAAGAGGAAGTATTAAAAAGGGTAGAAGGAGTAGAAGTTAACGGAGACTTAAACAACAGACTTTTTAATATTAGTAATCTTACTATAAAAGATGTACAAGCTGAATCACTTTTGTATGCTCTTGATTTAAAGGGAATATGTATAAGTGCAGGTAGTGCGTGTTCATCAAGTACACTTAGCCCAAGCCATGTGCTTGAAGCTATAGGACTTGACAAAAAAAGAGCAAAAGGAACTATTAGAGTTAGTATTGGTAAGTATAATACTAAAGAAGAGATAGACCAATTTGTAGATGTGTTAGAAACAGCAATAATTCAAGAAAGAAATATGGCTGATTTATATTAATAAATTTAAGGATAGCTTTTTCCTATCTCTTAAAAAAGAAAAGGAGTGGAAATGGTACTAGATATCAATAACTACAAGGACTTGTTAGAGTTCAAAGAAGAAAATCAAAATATTACTGTAGCAGTAGGAATGAGTGGAGGAGTAGATAGTTCTGCAGTTGCTTATATCTTGAAAAAACAAGGATATAATGTAATTGGAATTACTATGAAACACTGGAGTGGAATGGACGAATATGCTCAAGATTCAAATTCAAAAACATGTTGTTCATTAGACGACATACATGATGCAAAAAGAGTCTGTGATGACTTGGGTATGCCTCATTATGTTGTAAACTTAGAGGAGCCATTTAAAGAGATAGTAGTAGACTATTTTATAGATGAGTATGCAAAAGGTAGAACTCCAAATCCATGTATGGTATGTAATAGAAATATTAAACTTGGGAAAATGATAGAGTTTTCAAAAAGAATGGGTGCAGACAGATTAGCAACTGGTCACTATGCTAGATTAATAGATGGATGTTTGTCTACTGGTGATGATCCAAGAAAAGACCAAGTATATTTTTTGAGTCAAATGAAGAGAGAATACGTAAATTATCTAATGTTCCCAGTGGGAGAACTTGAAAAAACAGAAGTAAGGTTTCTTGCTAAAGAACTTGGTGTAAGAACATATGCAAAACGTGAAAGTCAAGAAGTATGTTTTGTTGAAGATGGAAAATACAAAGAGTTTTTGGATGATATGACTAATGGAGAAATTTCAAAACCTGGAAACATAGTACTTGAAGACGGTACAGTAGTAGGAAAACATGAAGGTATAGCGTCATATACTATTGGGCAAAGAAAAGGTTTAGGAATTGCATATCACAAACCATTATACGTATTAAAAATTGATGCTAAGAGAAATAGAGTTATTGTTGGAGATAATGAAAAATTATTCAAAGACAAAATTGTAGGGGGAGGTATTAATCTCTTTACAACAGAGACAGTAGAAGAATTAGATGGATTAGAATGTTATGCAAAATCGAGATCTAGAGATAGACTTCATAAAGGTGTAATAAGAGTAATAGATAAAGATACAGTAATGTTTACATCAGAAGATATGTTCAGAGCTGTAACTCCTGGTCAAGGATTAGTATTTTATACTGAAAAAGGAAAAGTAATAGCAAGTTCATTTATAAAATAAATTCAAAAGACTAAAGTAACTTTATAGTACTTTAGTCTTTTTTTGTGATTTAAAAGTTTTTCATTATTCTTTGTCGTTTGTCTTGACGCGAAATTATTAAAATAAAATATTACTATTTAATAATAGAGTACACTTACTTTTTACAACTAACCAAAAAGTAAGCAAACAAGTAGGATAAGAATAT
>CAZHXU010000157.1:3581-7118 GCA_964536535.1 uncultured Fusobacteriaceae bacterium | reverse complement strand
TGGCAAAATAGTAGATATATAAATTTAAACTGGAAGATTTCTTCCAGTTTTTTTTATACAAATTGAAATTTTAAAATTCAAAAAATACATGAAATATTATTCTAAATTAATTTTCAAGAAGTAATTATCTTACTTGTGATTATTTATTATAGTATAGGTTTAAAATTATCTGATTTTAGGGATAAAATTTTAATATTAAAAAACTAGCTTTCAATTTAGTTATTTTAAATTAATCTAGGTTGGTTTAAGAAAAAAATAGTAATAAGATATCTACAGAGATAGGAGGTATCTTATGATGAAAGATATAAAAGAGTTGGAAAAAGATCTTGAGTTTTGCAATGAAGTAATGCATGATATTGAACATAAATTAGAAGATGCCTATATGGAAGAAAATGTAAAAGAAATAAAAAGATGTCAAGAAGCATTAAAAACTCTAGATAAAGAATTTTTCAAAATTAAATATGAAATGAATCATCAAGTTCATTAAAAAATAAAAGAGTAGTTTCCTACTCTTTTTTAGTTCTTAATTTTAGTTACTTACTAAATTAGCTATTTTTTTTTTACTTATTCCTTTGATAAATATACTTGAGATTAAAAATCCTACTATACAGAATACTATTACTGGATAGAATACATATATGTATGAACCAAAGTGTTCTTTTACAAATCCACTAATAAATCCTTGTAACAAAGCTCCTATACCGTATGCTGTAAAGAGAATACCATAATTAATAGTGTAATTCTTTTTACCAAACAAATTGATTGCTGATGCAGGTACGATTGCTAACCAACCACCTAGATTCATCCAGAATATTGCAAAAGCAAGAGCAAAGATTGCTATGTTTCCAACAAATAATAGTGATAATAAAGCAGCAGTAATAATTAGTGTATATGATATAAATATTGTTTTTCTTGTTCCTAGCTTGTCAGTTAGAGCTCCAAATATAGGTCTTCCAATACCATTGAATATAGCAAAGAAAGAAGTGAAGAATGCAGCTTTAGCTGGTGTTAATTTAATAATTTCTTGTGCATAAGTACTACTTAAACCAATCATCATAAGCCCTGAAAAAGTACCTATTACAAAACAAGTCCACATTGCATAAAAAGTAGTTGTTTTAATCATTTCTTGCGGTGTATAGTCTTTAGAATCTTCTACTCCCCTACTTCCTTTTTCATTTTGTTCCTCTGGGAACTTAAGAGTAAGAGATAACAAACTTAAAACTATTGCAAATGCTACTCCAAGTATCTTAAACGCACTAAAAACACCAAATTTTGTAATTAGAGCACTAGCTATGGGAGCTGTTATAAATGGTGATAAACCAAAACCTAAAAGAGTTAAACCAACTGCAAAACCTTTTTTATCTGGAAACCATTCAGTAACAACAGCCATTGGAATTCCATAAACTGTTCCAACTCCAATTCCACCAAGAACACCATATGTAGCTATAATAAATCCAATATTACTTGCAAACCCAGCCATTATCCAAGCTATAGAAATAAGAATTGATCCAAATATAGCTAAAACTTTTGGATTTACTTTTTTTATAAACCTTCCAGCAACAGGCATAGAAAATGCATAAAATAGTAAAAATACTGTATAAGGCATACTTGCCAAAGTGGAACTAATATTTGCTCCGTAGTTTGTCTCTAATGCACTCACAAGAGGTTTTTGAAATACACCCCAAGAATATATTGTCCCCATACATAAAAACATGACCAAACCACTTAAAATATAAAACTCTCTTCTTTTCATAATTAATCCTACTCCTACCCTCTTTATTATTTAATATTATAAATAAAATTTTATTTCCTTTAGTTAACAATTCAAGTATAACATAGAGTTTAAAATTGAAAAAGAGTTTTTTTGTTAAATGCTTAGTTTTTTAAGAAAAACGCCTTTTTTTTGATAAGTTTAGCAGAGGTTGAAAATATAAAAGCAGTAAAAAAAATAAAAATGCAGAACTTGAATTTAAAATTTACCTAGGTAGTAAATAAAAAATTCCCCCTATTTTATGTAATATCCCTTTTTAAAATTTTATTTTAATGAAAAAATTATATATTTTATAAATGAAATTCAGAGAAAAAGATTCTTTTAATAAATGATAAAATTCACTAGTAAAGAAATATTTATTTCTATAAAATGTTTACAATAATATTTCTATTTTTTTATTCATTTATTAAAATAAAATTGTATTTGTTGATTTTTAGAATCAAAGTAAATAACTTTTATTTGAAAAAGTATACTTCTTTGGTGGTAAATATTGAAAATCAAAGAAATAAATGGTATATTCTAAATAATAATTTATATTTTAAAGGGGAAAATATGAAAAAAGAAGAATTTGTAAAAGGAGTAAAAGAATTAATTAATCCAGTAGATGTAGGAACAATACACTTTATCCAGTCATTTAATAATTTTATACCAAAAAAAATTCAGAAAAAAATGGTTGATAAATCAGGAAAACAAACGCCTTATATGGCTTTTGTAGTAGAACCATATAGTAGTTTTTTATTTTACGAAATAAAAGATTTGGAAAAAGCTAAAAAATTGTTGCCAAAGGGATTTAGACTTATTAAAACCAAAATATATGAAGAAGACCAAGAAAAATACTACGCTATACTAGGTTCATTTAATGCTCATACAAGTGGATTTTGGGGAATGCGGACAGAATTTTATGTTATTGCTGAAAATATAGAAACAGGAATGTTAAGTTGGATAATTGTAGATTATGACACAAATACAATAACTTATGATCCAAAGAATATACTTTCTAATCCAAATTCAAATAACTCTTATGTAACAGTTGATTATAATGGAAAAGTCCATGTAAATATAAAGAATAATGAAAAAAGAGAACTAACTTATTCATTAAATACAAAAAAAGGTACTATGAAAACTTTAGACCCTAGATTATGGATAGAAGGTAATTTATCTATAGCGTATGGTACAAAAAAAAGTAATGGGGAATCAGGTTTGTTTTCGCTTACATTTAATCCTGAAGAGTTTGATGAAGCTATGAGAATACCAAAAGAAGCTTTTGTATTAGATAGTAATAACTGGTACCAAGATATTATGGGAAAAGAGCCAGATGAAGTATTGTATTTCCCATATGCTCAGCATTTTTTATCAGATAGCCTAGGGTATTCGAGTTTGCATAAATCAGAAGAAGAATTAGTTGAAAATTTGAATAAAATTAATTTTAAAAATATTAAAACTTTTTCAACAAAAGATTTTAAAAAGAGTTTTGTTATAGGAGGAATAGTATCTATTTTTACACAGCTTCTACTTCTACTCCTCCTAATTAACGCCTATAGATAATATATTTTATAAAAGCTATAAGTTTATGTTTATAATAAACCTATAGCTTTTTTTACCAATTAAACTCTGAAAAATGAGATTTATTCAAAAACTCCTTAATACCATGTTTTATATAAGGAATAGTATTTGATGGCAAAGAGTTTGTATTAAACCATCTCAAATCATCACATTTATTAGGTTCTTTATTGATAATATCTCCCGACCATTTAGTGCATTTGAAA
>CAZHXU010000157.1:0-3481 GCA_964536535.1 uncultured Fusobacteriaceae bacterium | reverse complement strand
AAGACTATAATTTCCATCTTCATAACCAGTATTATACCTTCTCAACATAAGAATATTATCTTTATTTAATAATAATAAATGAACAGACAGATTTACTTTGTTTTTCATAATATCACCTCTAGATATTTTATCATAAAATGAATTAGTAAAATAGTTCCTTTTCCTCTAAATGTAACTTACCATAGCTATATACTACTTTACATTAGTATATAGATTTGTTACTCTACTTTTATAATTAAATTAACAAAAATATATTATACTAAAGAAAAAACAAAGGAGAAAAAGATGAATATAGTACTTATGAAAGAGAGCGAAAAAAATCTTGTAAAATCCATTGCTTACAAAGCATTTCAACCATTTTTTAGATTAGTAATATCTTTAAAGGGGAAAACTTGGTTAGCAAAAGAAGGTGAAGAAATCCTTGGGGGAGTTGTAGTTAAAACATTTGAAACAAGAGGTATTAAAAATGGATTTGTTGCATTTTTATTTACTAACCCAGAGTATAAACAAAAAGGTGTGGGACATATACTTACAAAAAAAGCTGTAGAAGACCTTAAGGAACAAGGGTGTAGCCGTATATTTACAACAATTGAAGGGAATAATACTAACTCTGAAAGAGTTTTTTATAGTGCTAACCTTAGACCAGTGAATTTTTTAGAGCAAATAAACTTGTTTTCATTTGATTTATTAAAGATAATATTCCATACTGGTCACTATTTTGACATTGGATATAGGTTGTGGACAGATGTAGAAGTAGAAGGGAGAAAAGTAAATAACCTTTCTACATTAATGACAAACATACTTTTAAATACACTTATAATGATTTTAATACTAATAAGGGGAGATAGATTTGGTGATTACTTATCTATTTTGTATTATCTACTTTCATTTTCTATAGTTTTTTCTTCAAGATTTGTTATTGATTTTGTACTAAATAAAACTTTTAAAATAAAAGCACACTATAGATTGTGGGATAGTGGATTTTATCTGAATCTATTAATTGGAAGTTTATTTGGTGGTTATTGTCCAAATCCAGGAGCATTTTACCCTGAAGATAATAGATGGAACTATAGAGAATATAAAAGCAAATTAGGGAAGATTTCGGTTATAAGTATAATTATGCAATTTATTCTTTTTTTAACTTTTTATTACTCAAAATTAACATTTAAAAACTATTTTTTATTTGTTTCTACAACTACTCTAGTTGTTGATTTATTACCATTTGCTCCCTTTGATATATATAATGGAAGGCGTATATGGAAGGATAATAAAATATTGTGGTTATTGTTAGCTTTACCGATATTAAGTACAATCTTTATATTGAAATAGAAAAAATATAATTTTTAAAAATAAATCTTATTTGGTAACATTTGTTACGGAATTCTTCCAAAAATTTTGCTAAAATTACTTTGTTGAGAGAAAAATAGACTAAGTAGATAAACTTAGTGAAGAATAAATGGAGGGATTAAATATGAGTATGTTTTGTTATCAATGTCAAGAAGCAGCAAAAGGGACTGGCTGTAATATCCAAGGTGTCTGCGGGAAAACACCTGAAGTAGCCAAATTACAAGATGTTTTATTACATTCTACAAAAGGGTTAGCTTTGGTAAATAGTATTCTTAGAGCTAATGGGAAGAGTTCTAAAGAAGCTGAAAAAGCTATATTCAATTCATTATTTATTACAATTACAAATGCAAACTTTGATGGAGAAGCAATTGCAAAAGAAATAAGTGCTAATGTAGATTTAAGAGATAGATTAGCCGAAGGGTTATCAATCGGAGATAAATTTGCATCATTATTAGAATTAAAAAGTGGAAATAAAGAAGATTATTTAGCTATTGCAGATATAGTAGGAGTACTTAGAACAGAAAATGAAGATGTTAGATCACTTAGAGAGTTAATCACATACGGACTAAAGGGAATGGCTGCTTATGGTATCCATGCATTACACTTAAACAAAGAAAATGCTGGAATATTTGCTTTTGCTGAAAAAGCATTATTAGCAGTAAATGACGATACACTTAGTGCAGATGAACTTGTAGCACTTACTCTTGAAACTGGGAAGTTTGGAGTAGAAGTAATGGCATTATTGGATGAAGCTAATACGAGTAAATATGGTAATCCTGAATTAACTAAAGTAAACATTGGAACTAGAAACAATCCTGCTATATTAATAAGTGGGCATGATTTAAAAGACCTTGAGCAACTACTTGAGCAAACAAAAGGAACTGGAGTAGACGTATATACTCACTCTGAGATGTTACCAGCTAACTACTATCCAGAATTCAAAAAATATGATAATTTAGTTGGAAACTATGGTAATGCATGGTGGAAACAAAAAGAAGAGTTTGAATCATTTAATGGTCCTATTTTATTTACAACAAACTGTATCGTACCTCCAAAAGGAAATAGTTCATATAGTGATAAAGTATATACAACAAATGCATCTGGGTTCCCTGGATGGAAACATATAGTTGCAGATGAAAATGGAATAAAAGATTTTTCTGAAATCATAGAACATGCTAAAAAATGTGCTGCTCCAACTGAGATTGAAACTGGAGAAATAATTGGTGGGTTTGCACATGCACAAGTATTTGCATTAGCTGATAAAGTAGTAGACGCAGTAAAAACTGGAGCTATCAAAAAGTTCTTTGTAATGGCTGGGTGTGACGGTAGAATGAAATCGAGAGATTACTATACTGAATTTGCTGATAAATTACCAACAGATACGGTTATTCTAACTGCTGGATGTGCAAAAAATATATATAATAAACTTCCACTTAGAGAAATTGGTGGAATCCCTAGAGTATTAGATGCAGGACAATGAAATGATTCATATTCATTAGCAGTAATTGCACTTAAATTAAAAGAGATTTTTGAACTTAACGATATTAACGAATTACCTATAGCTTATAATATAGCATGGTATGAGCAAAAAGCTGTAATCGTATTATTAGCATTATTACACTTAGGTGTAAAAAATATACACTTAGGACCAACATTACCAGCTTTCTTATCACCTAATGTAGCTAAAGTACTTGTAGAAACATTTGGAATTGGTGGAATTGGTAGTGTAGACGAAGATATTAAGAAGTTTATGGCATAAATTATAAAAAGAACTTAGCAAAAGCTAAGTTCTTTTTTACTTAATTGTGATTATAATCTTTAATAAAAATAATTTTAAGAGAAGGACTTAAAATGTCTCCTTTTCTTCCTTAATGTTATAATTATCATTAATATAAAAAGAAAAGCATCATAGATAGTTACCAAATTAAATTTGTTGCTTGTTTTAATAGGCTCTGCATAGTTCGGCTAAAGGTATGAATACCTAAGTCTCACTAAATCAGAGGCGAAATATTTTTGAGTTCCTCTATGAAAACTCTTAATTTCTTTTAATATATTTATTATTATTCAACTAAAAAATAAATTTTTTAGTTTCACGAAATTGTAATAGGATTTTTTACAATAAAAAAATGACTAG
>CAZHXU010000156.1:0-7174 GCA_964536535.1 uncultured Fusobacteriaceae bacterium | reverse complement strand
TCTGCATTGTTCAACTAAAGAGATAAATCTCTAAGTTTCACGAATCTGTGGTAAATAATTTTAGAGAAAAAATAAAAACTAGTCAAATAAACTTTATTTGTCTACAGCCTGAAATGAGTCTATAAAAGACTCATTTTTATATACAGTAAAATAAATAGTTTTTATTTCTTATTAATCATATTAGCATATTCCCATAAACCCTTTTCTAATGAAATAATAGGTTCATAAGCTAATTCTCTTTTGGCTTTTGAAATATCAAGGGTAAAACTATTTACAAGAACACCCATAGTATAACGAGTAAGAGGCATCTCTTTATTTAACACTTTTGATAATCCTTCAAATATTAAAGCAATAATATTTACTAAACCTAAAGGAACTTTTTTATATTTTACTTTTTCTCCAATTAGTGGGAAGAAAAATTCTAATAAATCAATTAATTCTTTTGGTTCTCCATTAGTTATATTATATGCACTACCACTTTTAATATTACTAGCTTTTAAAGCACAATCTATACTATGGCTAACATTTTTTACATAAGTGATATCTACAAGGTGTTTTCCATCTTTAAATAATGGAATTCCCTTTAAGTCATTTACTTTTTGTAGTCTAGGTAAAATACTTGTGTCACCAGGCCCTACTATAGCACGTGGACGTAGTTTTATAATCTCTATGTCACTTGTATATTTGTCTAATAAAACTTCAGCTTCATATTTGGTTTTTGCATAGTTATTTGCAAATGATTTTGGTAAAAAATCTTCTTTTACTTCTACTCTATCTCTGTAGTCATAGTATATAGAGGGAGAACTAATATGGATGAATTTTTTAATATTAGCTTTAATACTTGCTTCTACCATATTCTTTGTTCCTATTACATTTGTTTTATAAAAATCATCATATTTGCCCCAAGGACTAGATAAAGCTCCTGAATGAACAACATAGTCGTAATCATCAAAAATCCCTTTCAAATCTTCTACTCTAGTAAAATCTCCCTTATGAAATTTGATTCCCAAAGCTGAAAGTTCATTTCCTATCTTTTCATTTCTTCCAATAATTCCAATAGTATATCCCTTTTCCAAAAAGTATTTGGCACTATAACTTCCCAAAAATCCAGTACCACCACTTATAAGTATCTTCATCTTACCTACTTTCTACATATACTCTACGTTTTTTTCTAGTCAAATCTATCTTATTTTCATCTATCATCTCAAAGTCTATACCCTTTATATCTTTTTCATCAAAGAGTTTTTTTAAGTTTATTACAACATCATCAAAGTATTTTTGTGGTTTAACGTGTACTTTTATTGTATCTTTATTTTTTACAACTAAATAATCTTCTATATATTCATTTGTTCCTATAACTTTTCTTCTGATAAAATCAGGAAAGATTATAGTATCACCAAATCTAAAGATATCATCTTCTCTTCCTTCAATGGCGTCTATACGAATAAAGTGAGAACCACAAGGGCAAGGGTTAGTATTCTCAACAAGAATATCATTAAGCCTATACCTTACCATCATCTGACTTTCTCTAATAAAATCAGTTATAATAGGAACAAATCTTTTCTCATCTATATACTCCTTTTCAAAATAAACCATATCTTCATTGAGGTGTATACTGCCGTGGGAACAAGTATGAGCAAGAAAACCTTCTGTACACTGGTAAATCTCTTTTACTTCTACTCCAAATACTCCTTCTATATATGATTTATCCTCTTTACTTAATACTTCTGCAACAGATAAAATAAGTTTTGGACTGATATCTATCTCTTTATTATTTTGACTCTTAGAGATAAGTTTGAGCATCTGTGCAGGAGCAACAAGTATACTAGGTTTAAATTCTCCCAGAGTATTTATATTATCTTTATAATCTTCAAATAAGTCAAAAAACTTAAATTTTATCTTTCTACTCTTTAAACCCTCATATAGATTACTATTGGCCCTTAGGAAAAAAGCTATCTTTTCATTGGAAGTTAGAGAGGGTAGAAGTTTACCTATCATATATCCCTTCCAAATCTCCTCTTCTTTTGGGCTTAATAAAAAGATACCACTATTTCCACTAGTCCCTGAACTAAGCCCTATAGTAAGACCATCTATTCTAGGTGTAAAATCACGAGTTTTTTCTGCTTCTTTTACAATAGGCAAACAATCTTCTTTTTTTATCCTATACTTATTAAACCTATGAAAGTTATCCATCACAAGTTTTTTATCTATTATAGGCAAAGATTCAAAATCTTTATATTCTCTATAAAAATCTACTTTTAATATATGATCCTTAAAGTATTTATCGAGTTTTTTTCTTTGGTATCTTAAAAGTGCTTCCCTAGTAGCAAACTTATTAAAATACCTACTTTTAATAAAAGAAAAGATAAAGTTGATTTTACTCATCTTTATCATTCAGTTCCTTTTGAATTCTATTAAAGGTTTTGATACAGTGGCTAGGGATTAATTCTACTGTATTTTTAAGCTCCTTTAAAATTTCTATATCTTTTTTAAACTCTTTTTTATCTTCCATAACTATCTTTAATCCAAATGAATATGCTCTTTCATTTAGGTTTTCAATTATCCATATAGAATCAGATATCAAAAAATAATCTTTATTTTTATAATCAAATCTTAAACCATGTTGTCCTCTTCTATGACCAAATAGAGGCACAGCTTTTAAAGAACCGTCATTAAATATATCTATATTCCCATCTGAATCTTTTAATAAGTTTTCTAAATATATAGCTTCATCACGAAGAAAACCAGGTATCATGTTTTCAAGGTATCCATACTCAAGTTTTTTTAGAGAAGATCTTAACTCTTGTAAATTATCTAGTTCGTTTTTACTAAATATAAATTTTGCATTTACAAATTTATGAAGGTTACCAATATGGTCTGGGTGAAAGTGTGATACAAAAACATAATTAATATCTGTTGTTTTAATACTATATTTTGCCAAAACTTCTTCAATATCTTCATTTATCTCTACTCTAGTAAGTTTTCTATATATCTTTAATGGATACTTATCTGTTCCTTCAAAAAACAATTTGCTATACCCAGTATCAAATAAGATATAACCATGTTCTTTATGTTTAATAATACCTATTAATGCAGGAAATTCTATCTCTTCCTTTGAACCACGTCTAAGTACATAAGATTCTTTTTGATAACAACTTCCTACTTTATCTATTAAAAATCTTTCTATCATCATAACTCCTTAATATTCAAGTATTAAACCACCAATTATCAGACCAGCTGCTGTTCCAATAAAATAGATTTTATCTCCTTTATTAATTGTACCTTTTTCTATACCCAAATGTAAAGTGTGTGGTATAGATGTACTAATCATATTTCCATAAGTACTCACATGATTATGTACTTTTTCACTAGGCCAAGCTAGACTTTTCCCCATAAGTTTTAATGCCAATGGGCTTGCTTGGTGTGGAATAATATGATTTATTTGCTCTAAAGATATATTTCCTTCTGAAAACAAGTTTTTTTCTATATCTTTAAGGTGTTTTCTAGCTAATCTATATACTTTTTCTCCAGACATCTGAAATGTAAATTCTTTATAGTTTTCTTCACTATAGTTTTTTGGATGATATTTTGATCCACCACCACGAATCTCTGTAAAACTAGCTCCACTACTATAAGTTTTCATTTGTGATGAAAGTATATTACTTGTACCACTGCCTTTAGTAATAATAGTAGCACTTGCCCCGTCTCCAAATAAACTAGCACTTTCAATATGACTATAATCAAGACCTACTGAAGCTATTTCACTTGTCACTATAAGTATATATTTATATCTCGAAAGCATATATGAACCTATATCAAGGGCACTTATAAATCCAATACAAGTAGTATCTATATCAAAAGTAGTAATTCCTTCTACTCCCAACTCCCTAGCTATAATACTGCCTCCTGATGGCAGAGGTTGTTCATATGTACCACTAGCATCTATAATACAATCTATTTGACTAATATCCATATTTGCCCTAGAAAGAGCCATTTCTATGGCTTTTTTAGCCATAAATGAATTAGTTTCATCTTTTATATAATACCTTCCTTTAATGCCACTCTTTTTTTCAATAGTACCTAGTGGTAAAGAAAGTTTTTTATCTAGTTCATTTGAATTTATATAGTTTTCTGGCATATATATACCAGTAGAAACTATCTCACATCTACGCATAATTGCCCCCTTTTGTCTATATAATAATATAATATTTTCATTAGAAAGTAAAAGGTTTTATTGATTTTATATAAATTTTATTGTTAATTAATATATTATATATTGAAAAAAATTGATAATAGAAAAATCTTTAAAAAAAGATATAATATAACAAAGTATTTAAAGATGCTAAAAAAATAAAATAACATAAGTAATTTTATTCATATCTTATTCAGTTGAGAATTAGTAATTAATGTGTTAAAATAAGAATTATTAAAATAACATTAAAGGAGTTTCTATGAAGTTGTTAAATGATTATAAAAAAACAGCTATGATATATGACAGTGTTAATATCTCATATAGAGAAGTGATGAATTATTCATTATCATATGCAAATTATATCAAAGATGCACCAAATAATAAAATAGCAGTTTTTACAAGTAATAGACCAGAACTTAGTTATAGTATATTTGGTATATGGCAAAGGGAATATTGTGCTGTTACTATAGATGCAAGTAGTGATAAAGACGAATTAGTATATGTACTTAAAGACTCTAAACCTTCATATATATATAGTGAATTATCTAAAAAAGATATAGTAGAAGAAGCAATAAAAGAAGCAAATATAGATTGTAAAGGACTATATTTTGAGGAGTTAGATTTAGTAGAAGTAGATGAAGAGATAAAGGAACCTAGAGAAGATATAGAAGCACTTATTCTTTATACTAGTGGAACTACTGGAGATCCAAAAGGTGTAGTACTTACATTTAAGAATCTCTATTATCAAATTAAATCTCTTAATAAATTTAATATGTATGAAGAAAAAGACGTGTATCTTGCACTTCTACCCCTACATCATATATTCCCATTAATGGGAACACTTATAGTACCACTTATAAATGGTGGGACTATAGTTTTCCTAAAGGAACTTAATGGTGATAGTATAATGAAAGCATTAAAAGACTATAAAGTTACTTTCTTTTGTGGAGTACCAAGATTATATGAATTGTTATACAAGGGTATAATGAAAAAAGTAGAAGCAAATAAAGTATCTAAAATAGTATTTAATTTAGCTAAAAAGATTAAAAGTAGAAATATAAAGATGAAGTTATTTAAAAAAGTCCAAGAAGGTTTTGGTGGAAATATAAAATTCCTTGTATCTGGAGGGGCAAAACTTGATGAAGATATAGCTATTGCTTTTGATACTTTTGGATTTAAAGTAATAGAAGGATACGGGCTTACAGAAACTTCACCTATGATTAGTTTTACTAGACCTAATATGATAAAACTTGGAAGTGCTGGGCACGTATTAGAAGGTTTAGATGTAAAATTAGATAATGACGGAGTACTTTGTGTCAAAGGTGATAATGTATTTAAAGAGTATCTAAATAAAGAAGAATTAACAAAAGAAGTTTTTGATAAAGAGGGCTATTTTGTAACGGGAGATTTGGCTAGGGTAGAAGATGACGGAAGGTTATATATCTTAGGTAGAAAAAAAGAGATGATAGTTTTATCTAATGGAAAAAATATTAATCCAGCAGATATAGAAGAAGAGATATTTTCTTTGGCAAATGGATTAATAGAAGAGTTAGCAGTTGTAGATTTTGAAAATTCTCTTAATCTAGTAGTAAAACCAAATCTAAAATTAGTAGAAAAGGAAAAAATAAGTAATATATTAGAAACTATTAAATGGTCTATAGTTGATAAGTATAATACAAAAGCTCCTAAGTATAAAAAGATACTGAATATAAAAATAGTTAATACTGAACTACCTAAAACAAAACTTGGAAAACTTCGTAGGTTTAAACTGAAAGATTTGTTAGAGGGTAAAGAAGAAAAAAGAAAAGATATAGTAGAGCCAAATACTAATGAATATAAAGATTTAAAATCGTATTTGGAAGAAACTAGTAAAAAATGGGTTTATCCTGATAGTCATATAGAACTTGATTTAGGTCTCGATTCTTTAGATATAGTAGAACTATTTGCTTATTTGAATACTAAGTTTGGTGTGAATATAGACGAGAGAATATTTAGTAAAAACTCAACTGTAGAAAAATTAAGTGAGTATATTATTAGTAACAAAGGTGAACTTAGTTTTAATAGCTCTATAATCGACCTTAGTAGAGAATACCAATTACCAAAATCATCAAAAGTATTAGGAGTATTAAAGAGTATATTTAGTCCTATATTTAAAGGGTGGTTTGGAGTAGAAGTAGAAGGGCTTAATAATCTACAAGATGAAAATGTAATTTATGTAGGAAATCATAGTAGTTTTTTAGATGCTTTTATATTTGTAGAGGGTCTAAAAAGAGAAAAGTTAAAAGATACATATTTTATGGCTAAAGTTAAACACTTTAAATCTCCTATGATGAAGTGGTTAGGTAATAACTCTAATGTAATTGTTATGGATATAAATGAGAATCTACGTGATACTCTAAGCAAATGTGCTTATGCACTTAAAAATAAAAAGTCTTTAGTTATTTTTCCAGAGGGAGTAAGAAGTCGTGATGGTGAAATAAATGAGTTTAAAAAGTCCTTTGCACTCTTGAGTAAAGAGATGGATGTAAAAGTAGTATCATTTGTTATAAAAGGGGCCTTTGAATCTATGCCTCATGGGAAAATTATTCCTAGAAAAAGAAAATTGAAGATAAAATTCCTTGAAGCTATTAAAAATGACGATATTGATGCACTTACTATTGAAGCAATGAATAGTATTAAAAAGGAGTTAGCAGAGTAGAAGCCCATTTGGGCTTCTTTTTTTTTATACAAATATTGTCACTTAATTTTTTGCCATTTATGTTATTTCTATCAAAAAAATAATTTTTTTAGATAATTTTACTTTTAATAATAACTTTTAGAATGTATAATTAAATGTAATTTGTAAAGTTAAAATTATCATTTTTTAGGGAGAATTTATGGAAAAAATTATAAGATTTAAAAGATATATGAATGAGAAGGGAAGATTTGAAAAAATGATTAAAATAGGTGTATTTATTCTATTTGTTGTAGTAAGTCTAAATG
>CAZHXU010000155.1:2951-7241 GCA_964536535.1 uncultured Fusobacteriaceae bacterium | reverse complement strand
TTATAAATTAAATCTTCCTATCAAATCAATTCCTATAAAAATTAGTTTATAAAAGAAAAAGGAGCTTAAGCTCCTTTTATTATTTCCATTCACTTCTTCTTTTGTACATAAAGAACCCTGTAACAAATAAGATGATGAATAAAGTTATTATTTCAGTTTTTCCACTTCTAACATATGTATCAAATTTAACACTTAATTTACTTTGACTTTGTATTTTTCCTGATTCTACTACAACATAATGCATTCCTTCTTCATTTCCTAATTTAAAATCACTAGTTTTACTAGGAGTAAGCATTTTGTATAATTCAATATCTTTTGGAATAAAGATTTTAACAGAATAATTTTCAATGTTAGTTGGTGTACTATTTTTTATACTATAACTAACTGTAGTTATTTTTGATGGATATGAGTTTTTTTGTTTAGACTTTCCACCTTTATAAAATTCTTCGTCTGTTAAGTTTGCTACTAATTTTACTTCTGCATCTTTTTGTGCAAATTGTAAACCAATAAATTCTAATGTTCCTACTTCTACTCTCGCCAATTCCTTCGTTAATAAAGAACCTTTTAATATTTCTAAATTATTCAAAATCACGCTATCTTCATAAGGTAGAAAAAGTACACCGTCTCTATTAGTTTCTCCTTCTATCTCTACTCTTATATTTCCATTTGATCCATCTGGACGAATTTCTTCTTCAAGTTTAGTAATGACACTATAATCTCTACCAAATATACTAATAGAAAATAACATCATTAACATAATAAATAAAGTTTTCTTTTTCATACTTTCCTCCTAAACTACAATTCCAATTGCTCTATAAAATGTTAGTCCAAAAGCTACTAAAACTCCCCATTTTATAAATCCAACAATAAGTCCATATTTAAGTTGATCTAATACTGTAAAGTATCCAGAACTTAAGTAAATAAGGTTTACTTTACTTTGTGGCGGTAAAGTGAAACAATCTGCAATTGTAAATGCTGCTGGTAAAGCAAGTGTTACAGGATTTACTCCAGCTGATTCTGCAAGAGCTATAACTGTTGGAATGAGTATCATTGTTCTTACTGTTTTACTTGTAAATACCATATGACTGAATGATGAAATAAACATTACTACTGCGAATAAAGTAACAAAACTCATATTCTCAACACCTAATTTATCGAATAAACCTCCAAGTGCCCACTCAGATACTCCAGTTTTGTTTATTGCTGTACCTGTTGCATAACATCCAGCACTGAATATCATAAGTTCCCAAGGAATTTTTGCTTCTTTCCATTCAATAATTCCAAAGTATGGCATCATAAATACTGCTGCAGAAAATACTGCTACCATTACTAAACTTATTTGGAATCCAAATAATTGGAAATGGAATTTATCTAATGCCCATAAAGCTACTGTTATGGCAAAAATAACTATTGCTTTTTTTTCTATTATTGTTATTTTACCTAATTTTTCATATTCATCTTTTAATCTCTTTACACCCTCAGTTGCATCACTATTATCATTTGGTTTAAATAACATAAAACCAACAAAATAAGCTATAATCATAGTAATAATTGCAAGAGGTGCTGCTCCTACGAACCATTGTGACCAACTAATAGTTTCTCCTGAGAAGTCTCTAATTAATTGTACTGCAACAATTTGAGGTGCTGTTGCTGTAAGGATTGCTCCTGTAGATAAATGATTTGCATTCATTCCAGTTAGAGTAAGTAATTTACCTGTATTTTTACAAGCACCCTCTTTGTGTAATCCATAAGCTTCTGCTACTAACATTACAATAGGGAACATTATAGCTGCTCTAGCTGTAGTTGATGGTACTACAAAAGCTATTAAAAAGTTTGCTGCCATCAAAGATCCAATAAGCATTCTAGTTGTTTTACCAAATTTTGAAATTAAGAATAAAGCTAGTCTTCTTGCAAGTCCACTTTTTTCCATTCCAGCTGTTATTATAAATGCTGCTACCATTAACCAAATTACTTCATAACCAAATACTCCCAAAGCTTCTGCTTCTGTCCATCCACCAAATATTGCAAGTGAACCAATTCCAAATAAAGCTACAACATAATTTGGAATAGAGTTTGTAATCCAAAGAGTAATTGCACTTGCAAATACTGCTAACGATATTTTTCCTGAATATGTAAGTCCTACTGGTGTTGGCATAAAAAATATACCTAAAAATAACGCCATAGATAATGGTAAACCAAAATACCACATCTTTTTTTCAAAAGGACTCATTTGTTTTTTTAATACATCCATTCTTTCCCTCCTAGTGTTCATTAAAATGTTTTTATGTTTTAATAAAAAACTAAAAAAACTATTTTAGTACAACCATTATAGTTTACATTCTGTTAATACTCTGTAACTTAACAAAAAGTTAACAAAAATATTATTGAAAATAATATTTTTTTCTAAACAAATCCTTATAAATCAACATGTTGTATTTTTCAAAAAATAAAAAAAGGTCCAAAGACCTTTAAATTTAATTCATAACTTCTACTATTTTTTCTATCTTATTAATATAGTTTTTCAAATTATCAAAAGAAATATTTTCCACTTCTAATACACTATCTCTAATAATCAGTTCGGTAGTTCCCCAAATCCAATTAATAATCATAGTAATATCATCATCCCCCAAAGAAAGTTCTCCTTTTTCCATAGCCCATGCAAAAATTTCTCTAGATTTTTCAAAATTCTTTTTAACCCAACTAGCTATAAGTTCTCTTATTTCTTTATTGTCAATTTCTGAAAATGCTCTATAATAAATTTTATATATAGAATCTTCCCTTTCAATTCTTCCAATCAAATTGTCTACTACTATATTCAAATTTTTATAAAAACTGTATGAGGAGTCTACATCTTTGAATACAGATACATGGAGATTATCAAAAGTATATCTCATAGCTTCTAAAAAGATTTCATCTTTATTTTTAAAATATCTGTACAAAGTTCCTTCTGCTACACCTGCATATTTTGCTATTTTTGCCGTACTCATTTGTTGATAGTTTTTTTCTTTTAATAGTTCATTTGCAGATATAATAATCTTAAGTTTTTTACTCATTTCTCCTCCTTTTTTTATAATTATACCAAAGATTTGAAAAGAAATAAATTATAAATTAATTATATGAGTGTATACTCATTATTCATTCTGTATATCATATTTCTCTTTCAGATATATAAATAAGAGTATCTTCACAACTAAAGTATTCATCATTTAATGGTGCTAATTTAGTAAATTCTTTTCGTTTTGCTTCTGTCATCTCAATTTCGCTTAATTTAGAACTTTCTAGAATACCAAAAATATTAATATCAAAATCAATACTTAATAGTTTAATCTCTTTATATTTAATCATTTCTTCTTTAAAAAGGGTTTTCAACTTTTTACTTCTCATTACTTTCCCATCCAAATCTAACAATTCATAAATCATTGGAGAAACATTATTATGAACTATAGAATTAAAAATAAGACTTGCATCTACTCTTTCTTTAAATATAACTTCATCACCATTTATTTTTTCTTGAATTAATTCAGCATTTTCTTCACAATATATTTCGGAAATAGTATGCACTTCAGAGTAGTTTTTTTCAATATGAAAAGTTGTCATAAAAGTTCTTAAATCTGTCATTCTTTCATTTAAATCTCCTTCAAATTTTTCTCCAAATATAACAGCAACTTTTGCATGTTTTACACAAGCATTATCTAAAACTTTATAATCTGAAAAATCTCCTTTAAGATATAATACTCCATCAATATCGATGTTATCTTTATTGGTTATTAATACTATATTTTGACCTATACATCTAATATCTTTTTTTAATTGCTCTATCACTATCTCAGTTGTTCTCGTATATCCACATAATAAAATGTGATTTTTTAAAGATAATTTACCTAAATTTCCTTCTTTCATTTTACTCATTACATCCTCCATTTTTGTACTAAATATTGATACCAAAACACTAAAAAAAGCAATATTTGAAAATAATAAAAAAGACGATAATACTTTTCCAAAAATACTTTTTGGTGTCAAATCTACATAATTTAAAATTTTTAAAGAATAAAAAAAACTTTCTGTTACAGTATCTAAGTTTGGATTATTAGATTTTGATTCGATTAAAAACATTCCTATTGAAAAAAGAATCAAAAGAACAATACAGATTAGAGTAGTACCTAGTATATATCTAAAACTAGATTTCAATCCTCTAAGAATTATTAGAGTTTTATTCATATTCCTTATTACTTTAACAAATCTAAATACTCTAAAAAATCTTAACAATTTAAAGTATCTAAAAGCTTTAAA
>CAZHXU010000155.1:0-2851 GCA_964536535.1 uncultured Fusobacteriaceae bacterium | reverse complement strand
AAATCAATTTTATTTTCAAAGCATACAAAATATTTTTTTCACTTAAATCTTTATAAAAATTACTAGCTGTATAAAATCTTATAAGATACTCGATAATAAAAAATATTTGAAGAAAAAAATTGATTTGACTTATGTATATAGTATATTTGGAATCAACTATTACTTCTTCTAATATTAAAAAAAACATAGATAGTGTTATTACTAAACCCATTATCAAACTGCTCCAAATTTGATTTGGATTCTCTTCATCTCCAATAGCTAAAATTAAACTCAATTTTTCATTATTTATCATTTTTTCACCCCAAAGCTAATTTTACATCTTTAATATAATAATTTCAACTTTTATTTTAAAATTAAAAATTTCTTATCTTTAAAAGTTTAATATTGATATCATCTTTTAGAAAAATATGGTATAATTTAGTCTTAAATTATAAATAATAAAAGGTGGTTACATGACATTTAAAGATTTTGGATTTGAAAAAAAATTAATAGATAAACTTAGTAAATTTGGTATTAAAAAACCAACAGAAATACAGGAAAAAACTATTCCATTTATTACCGATAAAAAAGATTTGATCGGTGAAGCACCTACAGGAACTGGAAAAACTCTGGCATTTTTACTTCCTATTTTTGACAAGTTAAAAAGTAATAACGGTGGAGTACAGGTTTTAATCCTTAGCCCAACTAGAGAATTAGCTATACAAATAAGTGAAGAAGCTGAAAAGATAAATTATAATAACTTAAACATCATGACTATCTATGGTGGGAAAGAATATAAAAACCAACTTGAAAAGAGTAAAGGTAATTTAGATGTAATTATTGCTACTCCTGGTAGATTAGTTGATTTTATAGGTAGAGGTATGGTAAAACTTAATAATATCAAAACTCTTGTACTTGATGAAGCAGATCAAATGCTTCTTATGGGATTTCAAAACGAAGTAGAAGCTATTGTTAAAGAAACAAATAAAAAGAGACAAACCTTATGTTTTTCTGCAACTATGGATAAAACAGTTAAAAAATTAGCTTACCGTATTACAAAAGAACCTATAAATATAAAAGTTGAAGGTGGAAAAGAATTTGAAGATAATATGGAAAGATTCCATATTCCTACTAATGACAGAAGTAAGATAGATGCTTTGTGCACAATTATGAATAAAGAAAATCCATTTATGGCTATAATTTTTTGTCGTACAAAAGCTCGTGTTGAAAAATTAGAAGAAAAACTTGATGAAAGAGGATATAATGTTCAAAAACTACATAGTGATATTCCTCAAGTTAAAAGAGAAAAGATATTAAAATCTTTTAGAGCTGCTGAAATTCAATATTTGGTGGCAACTGATGTTGCATCTAGAGGTCTAGATATTACTGGAGTAACACATATATTTAACTATGACACTCCAGAACAAGCAGAAACATATGTTCACCGTGTAGGTAGAACTGGAAGAGGAGGAGAAAAGGGTAGAAGTTATATCTTTACTACTCCAAAAGATAAAAAAGTTTTTGAAGAAATTGAAGGATTATTAAAGAAAAAAATTGATATAATAGATTTTGAACCTGAAAAAGACGTAAATAATTCTAATGAAAATTTTTCTAAAAAATATAATAAAAAAATAAACGCAAGAAGTAAAACAAAATGGGAAGATAAGAAAAAAAGATAATCAAATATAGAGGTGGTCATTATCAATCATGAGTTGTGGTGTAGAAATAATCTTAATTTAGATGGAAAAATCTATTATAGAGAAGCTGTTAGAGGTATTATATTAAAAGAAAATAAGATACTTTTAGTTTATTCAGACATTAATAAAGATTATAAATTTCCTGGTGGGGGAATAGAAGATGGTGAAGATGCTTATAGTGCTTTAAAACGTGAGATTTTGGAAGAAAGTGGTGCTCATCTAATTTCTCATAGTTATTTTGGACAAATAATAGAATATGATGACGGGCAATTTGATAATGCTGATGTATTTAAGATGCTTTCTAAATATTATTTGGTTGAGATTAAAGAGGAGTTATCAGAACTAAACCTTAATCACTATGAAGAAAAGTTAAAGTTCCATCCAGTTTGGATTGATATAAAAAAAGCATATGAAGAAAACAAAAGAATTTTAGAGGGGAATAATCCTCCAAGGTGGACAAAAAGGGAAACTTTTGTTTTAGAATATTTAATTAAACATTTTACATAATTTAAAGGGGGAAAAATGAAAAGTGCTTTGGTAATAATTGATGTTCAGAAAATTATGTTTTCGTATGAAGGAGGAGTATATAAGGGAGTAGAAGTTTTAGACAATATCTACTACTTATTAACTAAAGCTCGTAAAGAAGGAGTTCCTGTTATTTTTATTCAACATACTAGTAAAAATGAAGGAGAATTCTATTCAAGAGGTAAAGAAACTTGGGAGATAGCTGATAAAATTGCTCCTATACACGGAGAAGCTGTAATTGAAAAAAATTATTGGGACGCTTTTCAAGAAACTACTTTATTAAAACATTTAGAAGATTTATCTATAACTAATTTAATCATTGCTGGTATGCAAACGGAGTTTTGTGTAGACACAACAAGTAGAAGGGCTTTTAGTCTTGGCTTTGAAAACATTCTTGCAGAAGATGCTCATAGTACTTTTGATACACCTATTCTAAAAGCAAAAGATATTATTGCTCACCATAATAGAATATGGGGTGGCAGGTTTGTTACTCTTAGGAAAACTAAAGAAATTAAGTTTTAGATGAAACTATTTTTGTAACATAAAAATTAATAAATAATCTTAAAAGAAAAGGACTAATTAGATAAAATTAGTCCTTTCAGGCTGTAGACAAATAAAATTGGTCTACAAAAATGAAATAAAACTTTACC
>CAZHXU010000154.1:0-7287 GCA_964536535.1 uncultured Fusobacteriaceae bacterium | reverse complement strand
AAACAAAACCATCTTTTAGAGCTGTTAAATGCTTATTAGCAGCCATTTTTGCAGCTAAAGGCATTAAATATTTTTCCATCATTTCCATAAACTTTTTCATTGACGTCCCCCTTGTCAGTTTATAATTAGATTTTCACAATAATTATTTCCCTTTAACTTCTTTTATTACATCAATTAGTTCTTCAACTAATTCTCTAGCTAACATTGCAGTCATCAAATGATCTTGCGCATGTACCATTAATAATCCTATTTCTATTCCGTCCCCATCTGCTTCAGCACAAATTAACTCAGTTTGAATCTCGTGAGCTTTAAGAGATGCTTCTTTTGCTTGTTCCAATTTTTGTTGAGCTAATTCAAATTCCCCTGCTTTAGCTGCTTTTAAAGCTTCAAATGTTAAACTTCTACTCTCTCCTGCATTCCCTACTAGGGTCATTGCTGCCATTTCTAAATCCATTAATAAAATCCTCCATTCATATATTTCTTAATTTAATATAATAAATTAACCCATCATCTCTCAAAAATCAAAGTTTATTAAATTTAAAAATATACTTTTTAAATGATAATTTATAGACTAATTAGATTAATGTTAAAGCCCAATCTAATATTTTGTCACCTTTCATCATTCCGTAATCCATTTGGTTGATTACATCTACTTTTTTACCTACTTTAGCTGCTTCTTTTGCGAAGTCATCTTTTTTAAATCTAACTTGTGGTCCTAATAAGAATAAATCCCATTTGTCTATGTTTTCATGGAATCTTTCTAATCCGTATGCTTCGATTTCTACTTCGATACCTTTACTCGCAGCAGCCTCTCTCATTTTTTTAACTACTATACTAGTTGACATACCTGCAGAACATAATAGTAATATTTTTTTCATTTTTGTTTCGCCTCTCTTTCTTTAACTCACTTCATATATTTTGTGTTTTTTGAAATTTAAATGTTCGTTTTCAAAATGCTTTGATGTTTTTTATATCACCAAATATATAATTTAATTTTACTCAAAAAAAAAGGTAGTGTCAAATTTTTGTAATTATATTTTTTTTTCGTCTAAGATACCTTTTTTTATACTGAACGATTTTTTTTACTTTAATTTTTGTTAAACTAAAACGCTGTTTTTATTAGCGTCTTGAAATTATTTTTTATTTTAAACGAAGCTAGTATTGACTTTTTTTGTCTACAAGTGGTATACTTTTATTGATTGAATACAATTTTTTTTAATTTTTTAGGGGGAAAAATGGATTTATTGTTAGAAGGACTAGATTACAAAGTAGATACAGTATCTTTTTCTGTTTCCTTTGACAAAAAACTTAATAAAAAAGAACAGAATTTTTTAATATTTTTATTAGATAGATTTGAAAAAGAAGATTATCCTAAAACTCTTACTATTACTTTTGATGATTTAAAATCATCTTTAGGATTAAAAAGTACAGAGGAATCTATAAATTTATTTAACAAGTTTATACTTAAATACATAAATTATTCATTTAATGATATTGATAATGATACCAGTATTATCGGTGGTTTATTTCCAATAATAACTTCTATTAAATATAATAATGAATCTATAAACATAGTTCTTTCAAAAGAAATTATTGATTCATATAATAATATATCTGTATTTAATAAAGTTCACCTTAATACTCTTATTAAATTCAAGGTACCTTCTAGTATAAAACTATATCAAGAATTAATTAAATATATTGATATTTATAGTTCTTTTGAAATGTCCCTTGATAAAATTAAAGATTTATTTGAAATGAGTGATAGTTATGGACGATTTTATGATTTCGAGAAAAACATTTTAAAATTGGCTATCACAGAAATCAATCAATTTAGCTCATATTTTATTGATTATGAAAAAATAAAAAGCGGCGATGGAAAAACTAACAGAATTATTTCTCTTAAATTTTTCTTCCATAATAAAAAGGTTGAAAAATTACAAAAATATTCTAATGAACTTATGAATATGATTAAAGAAAGGATTAATAATTTTGATAAAATTTTACACAATATTAATTATTATCTAGAAAAATTTGATTATAAATATGTAAAAGATAATATAATTTTTGCATTAGAACATTTTGAAGGTGATTTTGACGATTATCTTTTAAATGCTCTAAAAGATAATTATGTTATTACTCATTTTGAATTAAAAACAAAAGAAGCAGATGAAAAATATAATTTACTAATTGATGTTGCAGCTCATTTTTCTAACATATTCAAATTAGAATCTGAACTATATAAACAGCTTAGTAAACTCAAATTTCATTATGATTTTGAATTTGTTTCTGTTCTACATCAACTAAAAACAAAAAATAAATTAGAATTTTCAAATGAAAATATTAAAGTTTTTGTAGAATTCAATAAAAGTGGTGACAGTTATATTAAAATATATAGTAAAACTGATACATCTTCTCAATTAGTTTCATTCACTTAAAAAACAGCCTTTGGCTGTTTTTTTCTTTCTGATTACTCTTCTTTTCATTTTTCTCTATAAAAAACTTTTAATTCACAAAAAAAAGGACTAAATTCTCACAAATCAGTCCTTTTTTCAATCTGAAATCTAACAGAAGTTAGATTTTCTTTATTGTCTTATTTCACCATTGTATTTTTTCTTAATATTTCCTAATATTTTTTCTATTGCACCATTAATTTCTGCTTCATCTAAAGTACCTTTTGAAGATCTAAGAGTTACATTAATTGCAACTGATTTTTTATCAGCTTCTACTCTCTCTCCCTCATAAATATCAAATAGTTCAACATTTTCAATTACTTTATCTGCTTTTTTGATGTCTAACAGCATATTTCCTACTAACACATCTTTATCAAGTACTATAGCTAAGTCTCTTTCTACTGCAGGATATTTTACTATTCCTTCGTATTTAACTTTCAAACTTCCATATTTAACTAATTTTTTCATATCAAATTCAGCAATATAAGCTCTATGCTTTTTAATATCTAATCTTTCTGCAACATCAGGATGTATTTCTCCAAATGTACCTAAAACATCTCTACCCATTCTAATTTCTGCACTTCTACCTGGGTGGAACGTTGGGTTCTCACTTCTACCTATTTGATATCTATCTATTCCCGATACAGATAATAAATTCTCCACATAACCTTTTATATCAAAAAAGTCATATTCTTCTGGTTTTACATCCCAAAGGTTTTTTACACCTTTTCCAGCAATAGCTATTGCTATCTTCACTTCTTCATTAGCTAATTTACTATTTTCATTATTTGTAAATACCCTACTTACTTCAAATAAGTTTAAGTCAAATATATTTCTATTAAAATTATCTCTAATATTTGCAAGTAATGAATAAACAAGAGACGGTCTCATAGTCACTAATTCTTCAGATATAGGATTTAATATATCAATAGTATCTGCTTCAACATTGATTTTTTCCATGGCATCTTTAGAAACAAATGAATAGTTAATTACTTCTTGTAATCCCATCTTAACAAGTTCTCTTTTATATCTATCCACAGCAAGTGTTTCTTCATAGATATACCCACCTTTTATGTTTTCAACAGGCATTTTTGCTTCAATATTATCAAAACCATACATTCTAATTACTTCTTCATACAAATCAGCAGGTCTAGTTAAATCATCTCTATATGAAGGAGGAGTAACAGTCATAGTTCCTTCATTTACATTAACTAATTCAATATTCAAACTAGTCAATATATCTCCAACTATATCAACAGATAATTCTTTCCCTACAAATTTATATAATCTATTCAAGTCAAACTTGATTTCTCTTTTTTCATATTTATCATGATATTTATCAACTATACCATTAAGTACTTCTCCACCAGCAATTTCTTGAATAAGTGAAGTTGCTCTATTTATTACAACTTCTGCATCTTCCACATCTATTCCTCTTTCAAATCTGTATGATGAGTCAGAAGAAAGACCTAGTCTTTTAGATGTTTTTCTTATCAAAGTTGGCTCAAAGTGAGCTACTTCTAATATAATATCTTTAGTATTATTATCGATTTCGCTATTTGCTCCACCCATAACTCCTGCTATAGCTATAGCTTTATCTTTATCAGCAATAACTAATTCACCAGCTACTAATTTTCTCTCTTCACCATCAAGAGTTATTATTACTTCACCTTCTAGAGCTTCTCTTACAAATATTGTATCCCCAACTATTTTGTTAGCATCAAAAGCGTGCATAGGATGATTATATTCCATCATAACAAAGTTAGTTATATCAACAATGTTATTAATTGGTTTTAAACCTATAGATTTTAATCTATTTTGAATCCACTTTGGTGATTCTTTTATAGTTACATTTTTTATTACTCTACTTGTATATCTTCTAGCTTTTTCTTTAGCTATTATATCTACTTTTATTCTATTAGCTGCTTCTTCACTAATAGTATCTATTTTAACACTTGGATACTTTAATTTTCTTTTGTAATAAGCTGCTACTTCTCTTG
Source organism: uncultured Fusobacteriaceae bacterium (assembly GCA_964536535.1). Taxonomy (GTDB): domain Bacteria; phylum Fusobacteriota; class Fusobacteriia; order Fusobacteriales; family Fusobacteriaceae; genus CAZFBB01. The sequence goes on along the minus strand of CAZHXU010000154.1, from coordinate 2,834 downwards.
CTATTCCTATATGAGATAAACAATCAGGTCTATTTGGAGTTATTTCTAATTCAAATACAACATCATTTGCATCTAAATAATCTCTTAATAATTCACCTAATGGTGCATCTTCTCCAAGTATCATTATTCCGTCATTTTCTTCTCCAATACCTAATTCTTTCTCAGAACCAAGCATTCCAAAAGATTCTACCCCTCTAACTTTAGCTTTTTTTATTTTAAAGTCACCTGGTAATACAGCACCTTCTGTTGCTACAGCTACTTTGTCACCTAACTTATGATTTGTAGCTCCACAAATTATTTGTAAAGGTTCACCTTTTGCTATATCTACTTTTAATAAAGTTAATTTGTCTGAATCAGGATGTTTACCAAATTCTACTATTTGACCAACAAATACTTTATCAAGGTGTTTTCCTTTTTCTTCTATAGCTTCTACTTCTTGACCTATCATAGTCAGAGCATTTTCTAATTCCATTATATCTTCATTTATATCAACATATTCTTTTAACCAATTTAAAGAAATTAACATTAATAAGCCTCCATATTACTTTTTGAATTGTTTTAAGAATCTCATATCATTTTCATAAAATGCTCTAAGATCGTCTATTCCATGTCTAAGCATTGCTATTCTTTCTATTCCCATACCAAATGCAAATCCACTTACTTTTTTAGAATCAAACCCACCAGCTTTTAATACTTCTGGATCTACCATTCCACATCCCATTATTTCTAACCAACCTGTATGTTTACAAAGTCTACAACCTTTTCCTTTACAGATTCCACATTCTACATCCATCTCTGCTGATGGTTCTGTAAATGGGAAGAAATGAGGTCTAAATCTTACTTGTCTATCTCCAAATACTCTTTGTACAAACTCTACTAATATAGCTTTTAGGTTAGCAAATGATATATTCTCTCCTACCATTAACCCTTCCATTTGATGGAACATAGGTGTATGAGATATATCATAATCTGATCTATACACTTTCCCTGTACAAATCATTCTAAATGGAGCTTCTCTATCTTGCATATATCTTATTTGTACTGGTGATGTATGTGTTCTCAATACTACATCATCAGCCATATAAAATGTATCTTGCCAATCTCTAGAAGGGTGACTATCAGGTATATTAAGAGCGTCAAAGTTATTCGATACTTCTTCAATCTCTGGTCCGTCTGCAACATCAAATCCCATTTCTTTAAATATTTCTTTGATGAATAATTCAGTTTCAGTAACTGGATGGAATCCTCCCTTTTCAACTTTTCTTCCAGGCAAAGTAATATCAATAGTTTCTGTTTTAATAGCTTCATTTTTTGCTATTTCTTTTAACTCAATAAATTTAGCTTCTAAAGCTCCATTTATTGCATCTTTTACTTCATTAGTCACTTTACCAATAATAGGTCTTTCTTCTTTTGTTAGGTCTTTCATACCTTTCATAGCTTCAGTTAACTCTCCTTTTTTACCAAGGATTTTAACTCTTAAGTCTTCCAAAACCTTCAAATCATTAGCTTCATTAATTTGAGCTAAGGCACTGTCCCTTAGTGCTTCTAACTTCTCTTTCATTTTGCCTCCTAAATCTATGCTAATATTATTTATTAACTTTTTATATTATAGTTGACCTTTAACTTCAACTATTTCATAATACGGTTTATTATTTATTAAATTAACTTCATAACTAGTATTTTTTAATAGTTTATCACTTAAATCAATTGTTCTCTCTATACCATCATTAGTTTTAAAAACTATTTTTGACTCTTTATTCATTCCAAATAAATCTTTTGAAATCATTTCTTTATTTAATACTTCATAATAATCTTCTGAGTTATTAGATGTTATATTTTTGAAAAATTCAGGCTCTTCTGAATAGGGACTATTTATATTTCCCTCTTTTTTTATGCTTATAAGATAAGGTAAATATAGTTTTACATTAGTTATCCCAGCTTCGAACTTTACTGTCACTCTACTAAAATTATTTCTAGTTGTGTCTACGTTTACACCTGTTACTTCTCCAATTACATCATAATCAGAACTAGGTCCACTATAATAAGAGTACCTGCTAATTTCTCCAACTAATAAGTTTTTCATATTTATGGAAAAATCTTTTTTTGAAGTTGTTGCATAAAGTCTAGTTTCATAATACTCTATTCTATCTCCTTCAAAACTATTATTTTCATTAGTTTGATATCTGACATCATCATAGTTCCACCTCAGACCAAATCCAGATTCATTAACTACTACTTTATTATATTTATTATTTTCTGTACTTATAGGTTTTATATATTTCCACCCATTTACAGTTTCTATTTGCACATTTCTTATATTTTCTCCTGTATAAGGATTATTGCTGTTTGCATTATTCTCCGAAAATAGCCTAATTTCAACATGACCACTTCTACTCTCATCCTTCCCGCATGATACAGTAAAAATAATCATTATTATTGTCCATGTACACATAAATATCTTTTTCATAAAACTCCTTATAGAGATAAAATCAGTGAGCACAGAGCTCACTGATACTATTATCCTAATCTCTTATGTTCAAACTTAATACTTTCTCCGTCAAATTCTAATATACCATATCTACCGTCAATAGCCGCTCCTGGATTAAAGTAATGTATTCCTTTTTCTTCTTCGTAATGAGCAATATGAGTATGTCCAAAGACTACTATATCTGCTTCGTTTCTTTCTGCTTCACTTTTTAATTTTGAATAACTACCTTTTACCCCTTGTAAGTGTCCATGTGTTAAGTAAAATTTATGATTATTTAACTCAAACTCTTCTATATCTTTAAAGTCATAATCAAAAAAGTCACAATTTCCTCTAACTATGTAGTAAG
>CAZHXU010000153.1:0-7330 GCA_964536535.1 uncultured Fusobacteriaceae bacterium | reverse complement strand
TATAGATTTTACTTAAAACTTTCTATATATAATAGTAGGAAAAAAGCATTAAAATTTGTATATCTTTCTTAGGAGGTGTTTTCTATGGTAAAGCTAAAAGAAGAGTATTTAGCCCTATTTATAGAAGAAGTTCAAGAAATTATTGATAGACTTGAACAATGTATGCTTTCATACAAAGATTCTATGGAAGATATCGAATTTAACCAAAGTGTAAAAAGAGATTTTCACACTTTAAAAGGTGATTTTTTAACATATAACTTTAAAAAATACTCTGAATACTTTCATAAAGTAGAAGATTACTGGGAAGACAAAACACTTCGTCACGTTACTAGTGAAAATCTCCTTAATAATATGAATGAAATAAGAGAATTTTTAGTTATTATCCAAAGTGAAGGACTTGATGAAGCGAAAGATTTTGAAGAAAAAAGTAAAATATTTAACTTTTTTGAAAATGGAAAAGATAATGTTACATATGATGAAATAGATAATAGTGATATTGAAGATGAAAAAAAATTAGATAATAAAGAAGATGAAGACAATTTAACATATACTTTTCACCTTACTTTACATGAAGATACTAATTTAAAATTGGAAGAAATAGAACAATTTTTCAAATTATATGGATCTATTCAGTATATTAAAAATTTAGGTGATAATATCTTTAAAACTGTTATAAGTACTAATTTATTTGATACTCTCGAATCTAATTTGAAGCAACTTATTGGTAAAGAAAATTTTCAATATACATTAGGAGCAGAGATAGTAGAAGATCATCATGAACAGAAACAACTTAGTAATAATATGGCTGAAATACAAGAATTAAAAGCTATAAAAGTTAGTACAACAAGCCTTGATTTTTTACTTAATAGCATTGGGGAACTTATTACAAAACATTCAAATTTAAACCTATTCAAAAATGATTTGACAGAAAGAAAAAGAAATTCATATGAAGAATTATTGTATAAAATAGATAAATTAACAAAAGATATTCAACAAGGTATTTTTGACATGAGACTTATTCCTTCTAATTATCTCTTTTCTCAGTTTCGGAGAATAATAAGAGATATTTCAAAAGAATTAAATAAAGAAGTAGAATTTATAGTAGTTGGCGAAGACATAAAACTTGATAAAGAAATTATTGATAAACTTTCTGCTCCACTAAAACATATGTTAAAAAATTCTTTGGATCATGGTATAGAAGAAAAAAAAGAACGTTTAAAAAAAGGGAAAAAAGAAAAAGCTTTGTTAAGGCTAGAATTATATCAAAAAGGAGAAGATGTTGTCCTTGAAGTTTATGATGATGGTCGTGGACTTGATCAAAAGAAAATTTTGAAAAAAGCTATAGAAAAAGGTATCGCCAGTCCAAACAAAAGTTATACTGAAAATGAAATCTTTAATTTTATATTTAAATCTGGATTTTCTACTAGTGATTATGTTAGCGAAATCTCTGGTAGAGGTGTAGGAATGAATGTTGTCAAAAGTAATATTGATGATTTGAATGGTCAAATTGAAATAGAAAGCAAAAGAGATACGTATACACTTTTTAGGATTACCCTTCCTACTACTTTGTCTGTAATAGATGGTTTCCTTATAAAAAGAGAAGAAGAAATGTTTGTTATACCTGTAGCTAGTGTAAGAGAAATCTTAGATAGTGAACATGAAAAAGTAAAAATAGGAGAAACTTCTGTTAATTATAAAGATGAAGACTTTAAAATTATATTCAAAAAAGAAAATTATCAATCGAATATATATTTTCTCATTGAAAGTTTACAGAAAAAATTCGCTCTTCCTTTTGAAGAAGTCTTAAATAGAAGACAATTTATAGTTAAAAAACTAAATATAAAAGGCTCTTCTGTTGAAAAATATCTAGGTGCAACTATACTTGCAAGTGGAGAAACTGTGCTTGTTATTAACCCTAGAAAATTAGTTTGAGGTGGTTAGATGAAAGAAAACATAGGTTTGTTAGAAAAAAAAATAGATTATTGGAATTGGAAAAAAGATTATGTCGTTTTTCAAATTGGCATTGATACTTTTGCTACCAAACTTGAAAATATAAAAGAAATTGTTAAAAAAACTGATATCTTACCAGTTAATGAATTACCTAGTTTTATCAATGGCTTTACTAATATCAGAGGAGAAATTTTTCCCGTTTTTGACTTGAAAAACCACAGAAATCAAAAGGAAAAAGTAGAATATGGCAAATATAGTGTTATAATTATACTAGTGAAAGACAATGAAGAAATGGCTCTTTTAGCTGATAATATCATTGATATTTATAATATTCCTGATAATCAGCTTATTAGTTCAGTTTTAAAAGATAAAAAAGAACACAAAATTGCACCTTATGAGACTACTATAGATGATACTACTATAAAATTTTTTGACATAGAAGAATTATTTAAATTAAAGAAGATTATTTAGTGAAAGTAGGGGATGTAAATGGCAAAAAAAACTGTAGCTTTAGTTCTTGCTGGTGGAGCGGGAACAAGGTTGGATATTCTATCAAAGCATAGAGCAAAACCTGCTACTCCATTTGGAGGAAAGTATCGAATAATTGATTTTGTACTAAGTAATTGTATAAATTCAGATATTTATACTGTAGGGGTTTTGACACAATATTTACCAAGGTCTCTTAGTGAACATATTGGAATTGGTAAACCTTGGGATTTGGATAGACGTTTTGGAGGAATAACTATTTTACCTCCATATCAAAGAAAAAACGGAAGATGGTATGAAGGAACTGCTAATGCTGTTTACCAAAATCTTAATTATGTAAATGACCAAAAAGCAGATTATGTTCTTATCCTTGCAGGAGATCACATATATAAAATGAATTATCAAAGTATGATTAGAAAACATGAAAATAGTGGAGCTGATATAACTATTGCCACTAAAGAAGTTAATGATCAAATCGCTCATCAATTTGGAATAATCGAAGTTGATATAAATGATAAAGTTGTAGGTTTTGAAGAGAAACCGGAAAACCCCAAAAGTAACTTAGCTTCTATGGGCATATATATTTTCAAATATGAAGTTCTTAAAAAATTATTACTGGAAGAATGTGGTATGAAAGGAAGTTCTGATTTTGGAAAACATATAATTCCTAAAACTATAGAAGAATACAATGTTCAAAGTTATAAATTTAATCAATATTGGAGAGATGTAGGGACACTTGATGAATACTGGAAATCAAATTTGGAATTAATTAGTGAAAAATCACCTATAGATATTTATGATGAAGTTTTTAATATCTACACAAAAAGTGAAGAGAGAGCACCTGGAAAAATTCTGGGAAATGGTAGTGTTAAAAATTCACTTATATCCAATGGTTGTATTATAAAAGGTCATGTTGAAAATTCTGTTTTGTCACCAGGAGTTTTTATAGAAGAAGGAAGTGTCGTAAAAGACTCTATTATTTTTACTGATACTTTAGTTAATAAAAATTGTTATATTGAAAAAACTATTATTGATAAAAGAGTAATCATAGGTCAAGGGGCTCAAATAGGCATAGGAGATAATATTATTCCGAACAAAGAAATTCCCAACAAATTGTTCACTGGTCTTAATTTGATTGGAAAATTTGCTATTGTACCTGACGAAGCAATAGTAGAAAGGAATTGCCGTATTTTGTCAAAAGTTTCTATAGAAGATTTTGGAAAAAAAAGACATATTCGTAGTGGAGAATCGATACACTCAAGTAAAGAAGGAGGCTTTTTTGATTTTTACCTAGATTAAACTTGAATATTCTGTTTCCTTTTTGTATAATGTTGTTAACATATTATACATAGAGGAGAGATGAATATGAGTTATATCGTAGGTATTGATATTGGTGGTACTAATATCAAAGCTGGGCTAGTAGAAGCTACTACAGGTAGAATTATTACTAGTACTAGTATCAAAACAGAATCTGAAAAAGGTTTTGATGACACATTTACTAGAATTGCTAATTTAGTAAATACTTTATTAGGAGAGCAAAATATAACTAGAGATCAAGTTAACGGTATAGGTATGGGTATACCAGGTCCAGTTATAAATCAAGAAGTTGTTGCTTTCTTTGCAAACTTCCCTTGGGATAAAAACATCAATGCTAAAAAAGCATTGGAAGAAAAAACTGGTTTACCAGTAATTGTTGATAATGATGTAAATGTTATCACTGTTGGTGAAGCATGGCAAGGAGCTGCAAAAGGATATAAAAACGTTGTTGGACTTGCACTTGGAACTGGAGTAGGTGGAGGAATCATCGTTGATGGTAACTTAATCGGTGGAGTAAAAGGTGCTGGTGGAGAAATTGGACATATGGTAATCGAACAAGGTGGAAAACTTTGTGGTTGTGGACACAGAGGGTGTCTAGAAACATATTGTTCAGCAACTGCTGTAGCTAGAGAAGCTATCGACAGATTAACTGTTAACAAAAATAACAAAGTATGGGAACTATGTGGTCAAGACATCACTAAAGTAGAAGCAAAACACGTTTTTGATGCTGCTAAAGAAGGAGATGCATTTGCACAAGATATCGTTAATTATGTTGTAAAATACTTAGCTTTAGGTATTGGAAATGTATTAAACATTATCAACCCTGATATAGTTGTTATCGGTGGTGGAGTTGCTCTTGCTGGAGATATATTATTTAACCCATTAAAAGAAGAAATTGCTAAAACTGCTTTAGGAGTATGTGTAGAAGAAGTAGAAATCGTACCTGCTGCACTTGGAAATGATGCTGGAGTTGTTGGAGCTGCTGCTTTATTTGGATTTAAAAAATAATTGATTTTTAATAAAATAAAAATACCTAGATTGAGCAATTTTTATAACTGCACTTTCTAATTAAAGACAAAAGACTAATTTTATAAAAAATTAGTCTTTTTTTGAATTAAAATCATAAATCTCTGGTAAAAATTATGAAATTACTTGTGGAACAGATTATTTAAAACTATATGAAAGCTTTCATTTGCCTACAGCCTCAAAAGACAATTTTTTTAACTTAGACTTTTTTAAAAGTACTAATATTCATAGGACTTGCTAAGGGATTTTGTGTCAAATTAATCTTTATGATTATAGTTTGTCTAATCTGTATTTTTTTTAAGAATAAATGAAATATATGTATTAGTCGATTAGTATAAAAAATTTATAATCAAAATAAGAGATTTTGGGTTGTGTTATCATGTAAAATGTTGTAGGATTTGCTTAATAATATTAATTAGGAAGTGAGTTATTATGACTGGAGATGTTTACCTTCATTTTAAAGGTAATAAATACGAAGAGTGTGGGCAAAGTAAACTTGATGGAGAAAAAGTAGTTGTATATAAAAAACTATATGATGACTTTTCATATTTTATTAGACCAGCACATATGTTTTTTGGAAGTAAAGAAGTAGAAGGTAGCAATATTGAAAGGTTTAAAAAAATTGACAATCACGAAAATAGAGATATAAGTGATTATAGTAAAGATTACTGGGAAAAACATAGAAGTACATTCAAAAAACCCTTTAGGCTATTTAATATTGGTATTATTTTGACTTTATTATTTATAACTATTGATTATTTTACAACATTACCAAATAACATTTTAGCTTTAATCAATTTCTTACCAATACTAGTTTTTAGTATAGATTTAGTTCTTTTTAGAGAGTGTGTTAAAGTAGATTTGGAAACAAGAAGAAATAATAATAAATACTATAGATGTAAAAAAAACAAAGTAAAGTTTCAATTTTTTGCAAAACATAGTGAATCTGAAAAAGATTATGTTATTGCAACAGATAAAAATGGAGAAATTTTAGTTCTTGATAAGGACAAATGGAAAGAGTATTCACCAGTAGAAATCAAAGGAAAGTATCTGACAACAGCTGGATTTAATGTCATTATGGTTCAAATGTGTTTTCTTATATACCATTTATTCCAAAATCTATCTATAGCTAATTTAAGTTTTCTTAGGTACTTTGCAATTGCGTTTGCTATACATGGATTAATACAACTTAAAAGAAACATTGATTAATATCAATAAGATTATATAAACGACTATTTTTTTATAAATTAGTCGTTTTTTTTTAATAATAAAATATTTTATGTAAATTTGTAAAAAATTAATTGATTGCATAAAAAAAAGCCTGCAAAACAGGCTTTAGTAACAATTATCTAGGTGTTACGTTTGAAGCTTGAGGTCCTTTAGCTCCTTCAGTGATTTCGAAAGTTACCTCTTCTCCTTCTTCTAAGCTTTTGTATCCACCTTTGTTGATGTTTGAGAAGTGTACGAATACGTCTTTCCCATCTTCACCAGTGATGAATCCAAATCCTTTTTCAGCGTTGAACCATTTAACTGTTCCGTTCATATTTAAAATACCTCCATAAAATATTTCGATAATTCTTTAACTTAATAAAACGTGTTGCTAATTTCGAAATATCTTACCTGAATATTACTAAAATTAGAATACCTCGTCTATTAAAAATTTGATTATCCACCTTGAGAATACCACTTTTTTTAAAAAAAGTCAATATTTCATAAAATAAATATTCTCTATATTATATATTTTTTCCTAGGAAAATAGGTGTTTATTCTTATCTTGTTCTCTCTAGTTTTTTGTATTTTTTCTGATGGTTGTATACTCCCAAAAATATCTTTCCTAAAAATTTACCTTTTACCATATAAAACCCTCCTTCAAATTTTGTTTAATTAAACTTCACTTAATTTGAGTATACTTCATAAATCGCCAGAAGTAAAATTTTTTTAACATTTTTTTCTTCTTTCTTTTATTCATATTTATTTACATAGTGTCGATATATATTGTATACTGTAAATAGCGTTATTATTTGGAGGTAAAAATGAAGTTCGTTAAAAATATAATTTTTTCTTTGGTACTTATATTTTCTTTTGGTGCATGTGTAAATGTGAGTACACACCCTATACTAAGACATCAACAAGATTTGATGGCTACAGAAGTAAGAGTAAATATTTATGTGTCTGATGACATACAATCAGCTAGAATAAATAATTTTCCTTTAAAAGTTGGACCAAATTATCTAAAAGTACCTGTTGGTTCTAGCGTACTATATTGGTCTAAAAAGGGAAAAACATATAGTAGAAGTATAGAAGTCAATAAATCTAGTGACCAATTTTTAATATTTTAAAGACAGTTTGAAACTGTCTTTTTTTTGTGCACTAATATCAAATCCAATTACTATTATCACATATTGAATTTTCTTTAATATTACTGTAAAATTGTAGAAGTAGAATTATAATTTTTTGAAGTTTATATATTAATTTTTTTTATTTAGGAGGGGTATAATGAAAAAATTGAGGCATTTAATCATATTTATGCTACTGACAATTTTTACTTTTG
>CAZHXU010000152.1:0-7364 GCA_964536535.1 uncultured Fusobacteriaceae bacterium | reverse complement strand
TTTTTTTTGTAAATAAGGTGGTGTTTAATATGAAAAAAAGACTATTGGTATTGTTATTGATATTTTCATTATCGTTATTAGCATTTGCACAAGATGTTATTTATGTTAAAGACCTTGGAGATAAAATAGAATTTTATGAAGCAACTGGCCAAGGGGAAAGTGGAGATTCAGAAATTCCAGCTATTAGAAAACATGAAGCTTATACTAAAGCAAAAAAAGAAGCACTTGAAAATAGTGTAGATTTTTTAGAAAGCATAAGAAACAATGAAGATAGGGAATTAAGTGATGTGGCCAGAGAAAATACTATGTTAAAGGTTGTTTTAGAAGAAACATTAACTGAAGCAAAAGTAACGGATAGAAAATGGGACGAAGAGGATAATGCTACTGTTAAAGTAAAAATTGACTTAAAAGAATTCAAAGATAAATTAGAAGGAATAGGAGTTGAATAATATGGCAGTATTTGAAATGGATCACCCATTAATACAACACAAATTATCTTATTTAAGAAACAAAGAAACAGACACAAAAGTATTTAGAGAAACTCTAAATGAAATAGCAACATTAATGACTTATGAAGCAGGAAAAAATCTTAGTTTGAAAGAAATTGAAACTGAAACACCAGTTCAAAAAACTACAACAAAAGTATTAGCTTCACAAGTATCTATAGTACCTATATTAAGAGCTGGATTAGGAATGGTAGAAGGAATACAAAACCTTATTCCAACAGCAAGAGTAGGTCATATAGGAGTATATAGAGATGAAGAAAGTCTTGAACCTGTATATTACTACTGTAAATTGCCTGTAGGAATAGAAAAAGGGAAAGTATTCTTAGTAGACCCTATGTTAGCAACTGGTGGTTCTGCAATCTATGCTATAGACTACCTAAAAGAAAGAGGAGTAACAGATATCGAATTCTTGTGTATTATAGCTGCTCCAGAAGGAATAGAAAAAGTAGTAGCTAAACATCCAGATGTAAACATCTATGCTGCAAGTATAGATACTGGTTTAAATGAAAAATCATATATCTATCCTGGTCTTGGTGATGCTGGAGATAGAATATTTGGAACTAAATAGAAAAGATTGATAAATATTAATCTTTCATGAAAAAGGGCTAATTTTGGATAATTAGTCTTTTTTTATGAAAAATATTTTGGATGATTAATTGTAAGAGTAGAAAATGACTCTTTACTATGAAGGAATGAGGGTCTATAATAAATAGTAAGAATGTAAAATTAAGGGGAAAAAATGATAATTAACCAAAAAAAAATAAATAAAAATACTTTGGAAAAAAGTCATGAAATAGTAAAAAATAGACAAGTTTGGATAAATGATAAAGAATTTATGGGAGATAGTATCAAATATGAAGGACAAGTTTATGATAATAAATTTTATGAAGTAGAAGTGAATATAAAAGATGAAGAAGTAATTAGTGCTTCTTGTTCATGTACTAAAAAAACTATTTGTGAACATATTTTAGCCCTTTATTTTGCAAGAGAAAGGGAAGATGTATTTTATGATAATCTAGATGACTTTGATAATGAATCTAGTTTTGAAGAGGAAGATTTTGATTACCTCTTTTGGAATAGTGAAAGTGAGAAAGTCAGTTATGAACCTACTGAAATCTATTCTAGTTCTAGAGATAATCTGGCAGGTAGAGGGAAAAAATTTCTAGATATACTTAAATCTTATGATAACTATGTAGAAGAGGAAGTTGATAGGGTAGAAGTAGAACTTTTTGAAGATGATTATTATGAACATTTTTATTTAGACTTTATATTTATAAATAAAAGTGAAAGAAGAAAAATAGTTAATCTAAATAAGTTTTTGAATAGTTGGTATTATAAACAAGTATATATGATAAAAAAACTTGAAATTTATAACCCTAAAAAAAATAAGTTTGATAAACAGACTAGTAATTTTTTAAAATTTTTATTTGCTTTTGTAGAAGATAACCAAATAAGGGGTAAAGTAGAAGCTCATTGGGAAGACATGGCAGATTTATTAGAAGTTATTAATTCTTTTGGGGTAAAAATATATACAAAAGAAGGTTATTACAATAAAAAGAAAAAATTTAAGATAAATTTTGAAATTAGAGAAAAAGGGAATAGTATAGAACTTTTGTCAGATGATTTAAGTGAGATAAAACTTAAAAATCAATTTTTATATTTGAGAGATACATTATATCATTTGCCCGTAGAAGAAAGAGACTTGATTATAGAACTCATTAATTTTTTTACTGAAGATAATAGAATCAAATTTGATAAAAAAGATATGCATATGATAAGTCCTTTACTGGAAAGGTATAATAAAAATATTAATTATGTAAGTGGTGAGACACAACTATTAGGACTTGAAGATGTAAAACTAGACTTTTATTTTGATAAAAATGAAGTTAATGACATAGTATGTAGTGTAAAATCTATCTACAAAAATAAGGAGATAGATATATTCTCAGATGAAGTAGAAGTATTAGGTAAAGAAAAAGGATTAAAAGATATAGAAAAATATCTTTTATACTGTGGTTTTAAAGGAGATAAAGGCTTGTACATGCTTGCAGAAGAGAGTCTTATTTATGATTTTCTTAGAAATCAATTGGATTTTTTGAAAAACCGTGGGGGAGTATATTTTTCTGAAAAATTTGATGCTATGGTTCCTAAAGTTAACTTTAGAATAAAAAGTAATTTGACCCTTGGTGAAAAAAACTCTATAGATATTAGGTTTGATTTGGAAGGAGTAGAAGAATTAAACATAAATGATCTTTATGAATTACAAAAGAAAAAAGAAAAATATATTAGGCTTAAAAATGGTAGTTTTGTAGATTTGCGTGAAGAAAATCTTGAAAAATTTGATGAAGTTGTAAAAGATTTAGATTTTGACAATATAATGAATATTAATTTGCCTCATAATAGTATCTTGTATATTCATAGTAGATTGAAAAAACTGGGTATGGGTCCAATAGAAAAAGATAAAGAGTTAGAAAGATATTTGGAATCATTTGAAGAAAAAGAAGAGTTTAAATTGGGAAATTATTATAGTAATTTATTACGTCCTTATCAAAAAGAGGGAGTAGAGTGGTTTAATAAACTTGCTAAATTTAATCTCGGTGGTATCTTAGCTGATGATATGGGGCTTGGGAAAACTTTGCAAGTATTAGCTTATTTAAATAGCTTGGAGGTAAGGGGTAGAAGTATTGTAATAGTTCCTAAATCTTTGATTTATAACTGGGTAAGAGAAATAGAAAAATTTGCACCTAATTTGAAATACCTAGTAATTGAAGGGACAAAAGCAGATAGGAAATATTATACAAGACATATTGATGAGTATGACATTATAATTACTTCTTATTCTTTACTTAGGCAAGATATAGAACTTTATGAAAATGAAGAATTTGATTATATATTTATAGATGAAGCTCAGCATATAAAAAATCCTACAGCTCAAGTATCAAAAGCTGTAAAAAAAGTAAGAGGTCAAAAAAGATTTGCTCTTACAGGAACTCCGATAGAAAATCGATTAGATGAATTATGGAGTATTTTTGATTTTGTAATGCCAACTTATCTTAATTCTTTAGGGAAGTTTCAGGAAAAATATTCTGATTTGAAAACAGAAAAACTTTCTAAGTTAAAGGAAAAAATAGAGTTTTTTATTCTTCGTAGAACAAAAAAAGAAGTATTAAAAGATTTGCCAGAGAAATTGGAAACAGAAGTTTACGTTAATCTTAGTAAAAAAGAAAAGGCTATATACAAAGCTTTTGTAGATGGATTTATGGAAGAGTATGATGAAGATACTGAAAAACTTGAAGTATTAACTATATTATTAAAATTGAGACAAATTTGTTGCCATAGTTCATTAGTAACTGAAAAATTTAGAGGATATTCATCAAAAGAGGAAGCGTTGCTTGAATTAGTAGAAGATGCTCTTGATGGTGGGCATAGAATTCTTATTTTTTCACAATTTACATCTATGTTAAAGATTTTGGAGAAGTCACTTGAAAAACATAAAGTCAAAACCTTCTACCTCGACGGACAAACTCCTAGTAAAAATAGGATAGATTTGGTAGATAGGTTTAATGAGGGAGAAGGAGAAGTGTTTTTAATTTCTCTAAAAGCAGGAGGAACTGGGCTAAATTTGGTAGGAGCAGATATGGTAATACATTATGACCCGTGGTGGAATCCAGCAGTAGAAAACCAAGCTAGTGATAGGATATATAGAATAGGTCAAGAGAAAAAAGTACAGATTATAAAGATGATAACAAAAGGTACTATAGAAGAGAAGATATTTGATATCCAAAAGAATAAACAAGAATTATCTGATAGTATTCTTAATATAAATAATAAAAATAAAGTTTTTGAAAAAGATTTACTTGATTTATTAAAGTTATAAACGTTTAAATTATTTTGGTTCTTTTACTTTTTTAGATTATATTTTTCATAAAATCAACATGGAATCAATTTAAATAATTAAAACACTATTTATTCATAATTCTTTTGTAAAATAGAATGAACTATGTAAAATTTTAAAATGAGTACTTAAACTAAGTACTTAGATTATTTTTATTTTGTTTACATTGTTCAATATGATATAATAAGCATTATTTATTTAGGAGGAGTTATGAAGAAGATATTATTAACACTTGCTGCTATAACTATGGTAGCTTGTAGTTCAGTTGATCCTTATACAGGAGAAAAAAAAGTAAACAACACAACAAAAGGGATAATTGGAGGAGCTATAGGTGGGGCAATAGCTGGACAATTAACTGGAAAAGATAGTGAAGCTACATTAACTGGAGCTCTTGCAGGAGCTGGGTTAGGAGCTGGATTAGGGTACTACTTTGACAGACAAGAAACAAAATTAAGAGAAGAATTAGCTACTAGTGGAGTAAGTGTAAAGAGACTAGAAGAAGGAAAATTAGAATTAGTAATGCCTAATTCATTAACTTTTAATGTTTCAAGCTCAGTACTTAGCGAAGACTCATACGAAGTTCTTAATTCAATTGCAAAGGTATTAAAAGAATTTGATAAAACTGTAATTCAAATTACAGGTCATACAGATAGTACTGGAAGTCTTGAATATAATAACAAATTATCTCAAGATAGAGCAAATGGTGTATACTACTATTTATTAGGAAAAGGTGTTTCGAAAGAAAGATTAGCTTCTGTAGGAGTAGGACCAAGTAGCCCAATAGCTTCAAATAATACTAAAGAAGGTAGAGAAGCTAATAGAAGGGTAGAAATACATATAATAGGACAAGAGTAGTAGAAGTAGAAGGCTAGTTTAAATGAACTAGTCTTTTTTTATGGACCTTAACAAGTAAAAAGTTAACTTTTGATTAGGTCAGATTAGGATTATTGCGTAAGATTGACATATGTGATATAATCAAAAGAAAATTTGAGGTGTTTTATGAATAGAATACTAGATAGAAAAGAAGCTAGTAAATTAATTGAAGATTTAAAAAACCAAGGTAAAAAAGTAGTTTTTACTAATGGGTGTTTTGATATTTTACATGTAGGTCATTTGAGATACTTGAATGAAGCAAAAGAATGTGGAGATATATTAGTTGTTGGTGTCAATTCAAACGAAAGTGTAAGTAGATTAAAGGGACCAACAAGACCTATTAATACAGAACTTGATAGAGCAGAAATGCTCTGTGGACTTAAAGCTGTAGATTATGCTGTTATATTTCATGAAGATACACCTGTTGAACTTATAGAAGAGTTGAAACCTAGTATACATGTAAAAGGTGGAGATTATAAAGTAGAAGATTTACCAGAATCAAAAGTAGTATTTGCTTATGGAGGAGAAGTAAAAATTTTATCTCTTATAAAAGGAAAATCTACAACAAATGTAGTTAATAAGATACAAAATAAGGAGTAATAATGAAAAAGATACTTAGCTTTGATGAGCTAAATGATTTAGCAATAAAACTAGTTGATAAATTAGAAGAAAATGATGTGATAGCTCTTATTGGTGATTTGGGAACGGGGAAAACAACTTTTGTAAAAGTTATTGCAGATAAATTAGGAATAAAAGAAAACTTAAAAAGCCCTACATTTAATTATGTTTTGTCTTATGAAAGTGGTAAAATTCCTTTACATCACTTTGATGTATATAGAATTTGTGATCCAGAAGAAGTATATGAAATTGGATTTGAAGACTATCTTAATAGTGATGGAATAAGTATTATTGAATGGGCAAATCTTATAGATACAGAACTTCCAAAAGAGTATATAGAAATAAACTTGGAGCATAATGACGAAGCATCTAGGAGAGTAGAAGTTTTGGTACATGGAAACAAAAAAAGAGAAGAGGAGATTTTGGCTTATGTTGGTTTTAGCAATTGATACTTCAACAAATGCAGGTTCAGTAGCTTTATTTGATGATAAAAAGGGCCTTGTAGGAGAAGAATTTTTAAATGTAAAAAGAAATCATTCAGATACAATAATGAAAGCTATAGATAACCTGTTAGTTAATGCCAAAGTGGACATAGATGAGATAAACAAAATAGGTGTAGCAACAGGTCCAGGTTCTTTTACTGGAATAAGAGTAGGAGTGAGTATAGCTAAAGGTTTTGTATTTGGGCAAGAAAAAGAAATAGTAGGTTATAATACTTTAGACCTTATTGCAAATAATGTTACTTTTACGGATAAATATATTATGCCTCTTATAGATGCAAGAAAAGGAAGAGCATATTATTCACTATATAAATATGAAAATGGAAGTATAGTGAGGGTAGAAGAATATCAAGATGGCAGTTTGGAAGAGTTTTTACATGACTATAAAAATAAAGAGGTTATTTTTGTAGGAGATGGTTCACAAAGCTACAGAGAACTTATAAAAGAAATTATGGGAGAAAAAGCTTATATAGTTTCTAATGCAAATGCTTATCCAAAAGCAAGTGTATTAGCTGAGAAAATAGTTTCTCTAGAAGGTCAAAATGAATTTACCTTAGAACCTTATTATCACAGTAAAACACAAGCTGAAAGAGAAAAGGAAGCAAGGGAAAAAATATAGTATAATTTTAAAGGGATTAGTTAAGGATTAATCTCTTTTTTTCATAATTGCATTAGCATATTAAATGTGTTATTATTAATTATGATTGTGAGGAGGAAAGATGAGTTTTTTTAAAAAAATATTTGGGAAAAAAGAAAAAATAGAAGAAGTTAATAAAGAAGAAGTAGAAAAGATAGAGAAGGAAGAAGTTGTAGAAGAAAAAGTTGAAGAAATTAATGAAGAAAAATCAGTTGAAAAAGAAATAGATAAAGAAGAAACTTTTGAAGAAAAAATAGAAACTGAAGAAATTATTTCTAAAGATTCTGAAATGAAAGAAGTAGTTGAAGAAAACTTAGAAATAACAAAAGAAGAAG
>CAZHXU010000151.1:0-7388 GCA_964536535.1 uncultured Fusobacteriaceae bacterium | reverse complement strand
TTGAAAAGGGAGACAAAGCACACCTAGAAGCCATGGAAAAGATGAAAGAACTCATGAAAGAACCTGAAAAAATGAATGAATGGTATGAAAATAAAAAAGCAGAATTTCAAGGTTTGGAAGATGAATAAAAAAAGTACTAAAAAAAGATTAACTTATAAAGTTAGTCTTTTTTTTGGCATATAATAATTATGTACAAAAGGAGGGATGGTTATATGAAGATTCTTTTTTTTATTCTTTTAATTTCCAATTTTCTTTATTCTGAAAAAATAATGATTATTGGAAGTTATCATGATGAATATCCATGGCAACAAGAGTACAAAAATGCTCTTATTAATAATCTTGATAACTACGAAATCTATTCTTTTAATCTCGATAGCAAAAGGTTAGAATTAAAAGACGTTATGATAAAAGTTCAAGAAGCAATAAACTTTGTTGATGAAATCAATCCTGATATTGTTCTTTTGGGAGACGATAATGCTTTTAGTTATTTGGCTGATGAAATAATCTATAGGAATATTGATGTAGTTTTTTTGGGAATCAATGAAAATCTTCGTGATTATTATGCCAAAAGACCCGACAGGGTAACTGGTGTACTCTCAAGACCTTATTATAAACGAGCAATACTTTCTATAGACAATATTCTAAGTCCTGCCAAAAATATACTAATTTTGTTTGATTCAAGTTCAACTAGTCAAAAAATAATCGAAGAAAATTTTATAGGTGTAGAAAAAGTCTACGACATAGATATCCATACGGAAGTTATTTATAATTTTGATGAATGGAAACGAGTAATAGAAGCATCAAAGAATGGTTATGATGCAATTATAATAGGTTCTTATCAAAAAATAAAAGATAATAACATATATATCGATGGTGAAGAACTTATGAGATGGACATCTGAAAATACTCCCCTTCCTATATTTTCTTTTTGGGCATTTGGAGTAGGAGCTGATATGAGCATAGGTGGTCTTGTTGTTTCTGGTGAAACACAGGGAGTAGAAGCTAGTAAAATAATAAAAATGATACTAGAAGAGGGAAAAAAACCAAAAGAGATATTTCCTATATCAGTATTAGGAGGTAAATATATTTTTAGTAGAAGACAGTTGGAAAAATGGGATTTGATTTTACCAAAGGATATTTCAGATATTACTGAGTTTAGAGAATAATTACTTTTTTCTTAAAAATAACTAAAAGAGACTAATTCGAATAAAATTAGTCTTTTTTATATGGTATTTAATTTCAAGGGAATAAAGTTATATCTTCTACCTCCAACTTCCTATTTTTTATAGCTTTTAAAACTAAAGGTGAAGAATTTTCTTCATTTAAACTATCTATATCAACCCATATTATACCACTAGAGTCATTCTTTTCTAACTTCCCATATACTTCTACTTCTTCCTCTACCCTAGATATATGATTACCCAAATCTACTTTGTATACTATTCCAATATGATGTATCTTTTCAAAATTTTTATAACTTTCATCTATGAGAATATCATAGACTCCATGCAAACTTAATATTTTTATCTCATAAGCAGTTTCTTCCAAAAATTCCCTTTTCAAGTTATCTACAAGTGATTCATCTTCTTTTATTCCTCCACCTGGCAAATCATACTTGCTACTATAGGGACCCTTTACTTTATTTATAAGCAATACTTTTTTTTCGTCTTCAACTAAACCGTATATTCCAAAATGTTTATGCCACTTCTTTTCCATTTTTCCCCCTCTTTATGCAACTAGAATCGATAAAATATAATAACACAAATCAGAAAATTTAAAAATCCTTCTACTTATTAATTTATTAATCAACAAATTTTAATTAATACAATTTTTCATTTTTAAAAAGAGAAGTAAGCAAAAAATAAATTCAGCCTGATAATTTCTATCAAGCCAAATTTTTATATATTATTAGTTCACATTGAAAAACATTGTATTTTTTGATAATTCTTCCCCTAATACTAGTGTCCTTTTTAACTTTTTAAATTCATCAGAAATTCTTTCTACAATTACACAATTTGATTCATATGTTGTATTTACCAAATTTTCAATTTCTAAAGAATTATCTGCAATTTCTTTTATAATAGAAATAGCTTCTTTTCTTCTATCATTTTGTTCAGTAAAATTATCTGTAATATTTTTTATACTAACACTAGTTTTTACCATTTCAGATCTTATTCTTTTAATAAAATCGTCTAAATCATTCATAGTGTCTTTCCCCTTGTCGATTTCTTTCTCAACATTTTTATTTACACCATTAACTAATAAAATTCCTTCTTTTATATCTCTTACTATTGATTCTATTACATTCGTTTCATTATTTGTTTCTTCAGCAAGCTTTCCTATCTCAGAAGCTACTACTGCAAAACCTTTTCCAGCTGAACCTGCTCTTGCAGCTTCAATAGAAGCATTTAGAGCTAATAAGTTTGTTTTTTCAGCAATTTTTTTTATTGCTTTCAACATTTCTTCTACTTTATTAGAATCATTTGTAAGTTTATTTACTTCATTATTTGCATTGACTATTTCTGATTTTATTTTTTTCATATTATCTGTCATAGCCAGATTTTTTTGGTACATCATATCCGTTTTAGATGTTGTACCTTCAAACATGCTTGCAATATGCTCCATTCCTTTATCAACACTCTCTTGTGTTTCTTTCATTCCTTCTGCCATACCTAAAAATTCTTCTGTAGAACTAGATTGAGACACTACATTTTCTAATATAGACAAAACTTTTTTGTTTATACCTTCAATTCCTAATTGTGCCATACCCAAATAAGATTTTTCTTCTCCATGTACAACTTTATCTAACGAATCTGTTAATCTATAATTTTCTTCTATTAATCTCGAAGATAACTCTTGAATTTTAATAATAATTCCTTTAAATGTACAAATTAATTTATTTAATTCATAAAAAATAATTGCGATCTCATCTTTTCTTTCTAATTCAAAATTTACATTCAAATTACCTAAAGAAACTTTTTTTAGATTCTCTTCCATAAACTTTATTGGTTTAATAATCAAGTTATCAATATACCAATATATACCTATAAAAACTAATAAAGAAAATGCTCCTACAAAATATTGTATCCATTTTAATCTAGTATTTTTTTTCTCTGATTCTTTTTGTAGATACGAAACTATGTCATTTGAGCTATTGAGTAATTTAATATTACTTTCTTTTATTTTTATAAAAGAATTTTTATCTCTTTCTTTATACGCCCATTCAAGATTTTTTTTAAATTTATTCCATAATTCAACTGTTTCTTTTACTTTAGTTATTTCAATTTTTTTTATAAATATTTCTTTGTTTTCAGAAATATTTAAAACTCCCCCATTTTCAAATATCATTAATGTTTCTTCAAATAACTTTTCTGATTTTTTTAACTCTTCTTCCAATTTTTTAATTTCATTATAACTATTATTTTCTCTAGAATACTCTATCATAAATAAAGTTTTTGATATATTTTGACTTAACATTCTTTGTCTACCAGCTATATTAATTATAAAAGCATCATTTTTTTTAAATTCTATTGTAGTTAGTACAGCTATTATATTTATCAATATCAAAACTATAATTATGCTTATTATTGATAAAATTTTCCCTCTAATACCTATTTGCATCCATTTACCATCCCTACTTAACATTTACTATTTTAAACTTTTGCTTAAGCACGTTAATTCTATCTAACTTACATTTTTTTGTAAATCATCATTTTTACATATTTATTTTTCCACATAAATCAAAATGAGCCACTGAAAAATATAGTGGCAAATTTTGTATTCAAAATCCCATCTACACTTTTCTATAATATTAGTATTTATAATATAATTTTATAGTTTATATGATAGAATTTTATGGCAAAAAGACAAAAAAAGATTTGACATATTCAAATCTTTTTTATGTATTAATTTTATTTTTAATTATCCCTAAGTGTTCCTGGAGAAACACCTTCATATTTTTTAAATACCCTAATAAAAGTATTAGCACTATTATAACCTATCTCTTCTGCCAAATCTTTTATTTTTATATGAGGATTTACCCTCATTATCTCTTTTGCTTTTTCTATACGTTTTTGATCCAAAGTAGTTTTAAAGTTTTCTCCAAATAACTGTTTGTAAAGGCTACTTAGGTATTTGCTAGAAAAACCAATATATTCAGACATGATATCAAGAGAGATATCTTCTTTATAGTGTTCATCAAGATATTTTTCTATAGCTTTTTTTATCTCATTTTTATCTTGATACTGTTCACTTTCTTCACACAAATCTTTTACTACTTCTTTAGTTACTTGTACAAATTCATTTATACTCTTTACCATAACCAGTTTTTCCAAATCTATCTCTTTATCTTGATGTTTTCCTACTCTTTTAAGTGTATTAATAAGCTGACTTTCTAATTCGATTATATTATCTATATTAATATTTCTTTTATTCAGATTTTCATCAAATATATCATCAAGAACTTCATAAACACCCAAAAGATTCCCACCCATTATTTTTTTAACTAATTTTCTCTCTATATCAAAAGTATAATAATAACTAGTGTCTTGCAAACCTTCTACCCTATCTCTACTTATCAAAAACTCCCTAGTTAATACAAATCTATACTCCAATAGTTTTACCAAATCTTTATAGGCACTTGGCAAGTTATCTACTTCTACCCCTTCTACTACTGTACCTCCCATATCTATATCAAACTCTTCCATTTCAACTTTTAGAATATGTTCTACATACTCTTTCTTAAAACTTTCATCATAGATAAAACAGATACTCTTATAGTCTATATCCAAAAGGTGTGCACTAAACCTTTCTTTCATTAACATTTCTATCTTAGTTTTTAAACTAAGTAGATACTCTTTTGAGTAGTTTTCTTCATATTTATCATCATCACTTATCTCAAGTAATAACATATTATAACTTTCTTTTGTAAGTAGTTCCGCTTTTTTATCACTGATTCCTAGTACAAAATCTTTAACTTGTTTTTCTCTATAAACAAGATCTATATTTTTTGCTTTACCTTCCAGAAACTCATTTTGTTTACGTAATCTAGAATAAGTATCTTCAATAAGTTCTATACTATCTTTGTCATTTATCTCAAGGTTTTTTTTGAGGTCTTTTATAGGGTTGTATAAAAGTTCACTTATGCTTTTGGTAAATAAATATATAAATATTAAAAGCATTAAAAAAGGGAATAATAGCCTTACTAATATATAGATTATTATCTCTTTTACACTGAGAGCTCCTTCTCTAAATATATATACATTTCCATATACATTTTTTTTACTCACAATTTCTCTTGCTATATTTTCAACTTTTTCTTTTCCTTTAATTATTACTTCTTGATTATCGTTACTTATAATAAAATTATAATTGCTATAACTAGGTATACTCTGGAAAAATTGCTCTTTATCAACAGCAATAATCCAAGTAAATTTTTCTACCATATTTACATCAAAATCTCTATAAAAATATACTAGATATTTTTCTGTGTCATAAAATAATGTTTCATAAGCTCTAAGATTTTCTAAAGTCTGATTTAATAAATCTCCCCTCAGATTTAAGCCCAAGTTTTCATAATAGTATTCACTTGGTGAAGTGTCTACAAAATTAACAATAGTATCCAATTTGTCTTTTTTTATTCCAATAGTATAACCTACGTTTACAATAAGAGTTGAGTTTTTTCTAAGCTCTTGTTGTAGTTTTGTAAGATTATAATAATCTATCTTATCTTCATAGATAAATGTCGTAAACTTCTCATCATATTTTATCTGATTTAGATAAGTATTAATCATTTCAAATCTTGTTTTAAGAAGAACTTCTGTATTTTTACTTTTTTCTTCGAATAATATTTTGTTTTCTTTAAATTCTCTAAAGATAAACTTCCAAGTATAGAAACCATAAATAATCAAGCCTATTATAGACATACTTAAAAATAATCTTGCAAAAATATACTTTTTATAATTTTTCAAAATAACCACCCTAAACTTTACATTTTATCCAAATTTACCCCACATTGTATATTTATATAACATTTTTAACAATTTGTCAAAAATTGTTAATACAATTATTTTATTATATTAACTCTTCTCTAAAATATATTTCAAAAATAAATGATTTTCTTAATGCTTATTTACCTAGAATTGTAGATTTTTCTAAAATTTATCTCTTGCAAAATTTCCCATTAAGAGCTAAACTAATGTTGCTAGTTAAACTAGTTCCTTCAAACTCTTGTTGGTCCAGCAAACCTTATAGATTTTGGGAGGGAATATGAAGTATAGTGAATACTTAATAAAACCAGTATCTAGTAGCTGTAACCTAAATTGCAACTACTGTTTTTATTATGATGTAAGTAACAGAAGAGATAACTTTAGTTATGGAAAACTTTCTATAGAAACTCTTGAGATACTTGTAAAAAAAGCCTTTTGTGAAACAACTGAATTTATTACTTTTGGTTTCCAAGGAGGAGAACCTTTGCTTGCAGGTTATGATTTTTATCATAGCTTTTTTGAATTTATAGACAAATATAATATAAATAATATCAAATATGAAATCACCCTTCAAACTAATGCTACCCTTATTACAAAAGAGTTTTTAGAATTATTCAAAAAACATAATGTACTCCTTGGTATAAGCCTTGATGGTACAAAAAAAATCCATGACAAATATAGACTCGATTTTGCCGATAATGGCTCTTTTACAAAAGTAATAGATAGTATAAAATTAGTTCGAAGTTACAATATAGACTTTAATATCTTAACTGTTGTAACTAAAGATTTAGTTCCACAAGTTAAAAACTTATATAATTATTTTCGGCAAATGTCCTTTGATTACCTTCAATTTAGTGAATGTATAGACCGAAGTCCCGTACAAGGAGATTTGGAAAGTTTTTCCCTTGACCCCCATAACCACTATATTTTCTTAACAAAACTATTTGATTTGTGGTATGCAGATCTTTTAGGAGGAAAATATGTTAGTATACGTAATTTTGACCTTATTATGCAAAAGATACTTGGAAACTGGCATCTTATACCATGTTATGCCAAGGGAGTATGTGCATGTCAAAGTATAGTAGAAGCAAATGGGAACTTTTATACTTGCGATTTTTATGTAAATGAAGATAATAACTTGGGAAATATAGAAAAATCAAGTATAGAATCTATACTCCAGTCGGATAAAATAGCCGAATTTATAGATGAAAGTATACCTTTACATAACGATTGTAAAACCTGTCCAGTCTATAACCTATGTCGAAACGGGTGCAAGCGTTATAGAGTAGAAGGTAAATACTACTATTGTGAATCTACAAAAAAATTCCTTCTACAAAAAAGAGACAAATTCCTAAAAGCAATAGAGTTAATCTCAATAATTAATAGTAAAAAATAAGCTTG
>CAZHXU010000150.1:0-7397 GCA_964536535.1 uncultured Fusobacteriaceae bacterium | reverse complement strand
GTGAAAAAGCACTTACTGAAACAAGAGTAAATAATGCAACAAATATTTTTTTCATCTCATTCTCCTCTCAAATAAAATAATTACACACTATACTAACACCAAATAAGTAAAATGTCAATTGTAACCTTCTACCCCTTACTTCCCTTTTTAACACTGTCTTTATCCTTTTTTTCCTTTTCTTCTAGCCTTTTATTAATCTCTTTAATAAGGTCTTTTCTTGAGATTCCAGGAACAGTCATAGTAAATGGATTTAGTATTTTGTTAAGTTCCTCTTCAGAAAGTATATTTTTTTCAAGGATTAACTCTCTAATTGTTCTATTTGTATTAAGAGCTTCTTTAGCAATATTAGAAGAAAGACTATAGCCCAAATGAGGTGCTAAAGCAGTAATGATACCAATACTATTTTCCACTTCATTTTTACAATGTTCTTCATTTGCTGTAATTCCAACTATACAATTCTCTCTAAAGGTATTAATAGCATTAGCTAATAATTCCATAGATTGGAATAAGTTTTTGAATAATACCGGTTCAAAAGCATTAAGTTCAAGTTGTCCAGCTTCTGCAGCCATAGTGATTGTTTGGTCATTTCCAATAACTTGGAAAGCTACTTGATTAACAACTTCTGGTATAACTGGATTTATTTTTCCTGGCATAATAGATGATCCTGGTTGAACTTTTGGCAAATTAATCTCACCAAGTCCTCCTCTTGGACCACTAGACATCAATCTCAAATCATTTGATATTTTCGAAAGATTAATAGCACAAGTTTTAAGTGAAGAACTAACCCATACAAATGAATCTAAATTTTGAGTAGCATCTATAAGGTTTTCAGCTTGGTAAACGTCTATACCCGATACTTTACTAAGGTTTTTAGCAATTTTGTGTACATAATATGTATCGGCATTTAATCCTGTTCCTATAGCTGTCCCACCTATATTTACAAATCTAAGGTCATCAATAGTCGCACGAACTCTAGTAATATCTCTTCCAATAACACTAGCATAAGCTCCAAACTCTTGTCCAAGTCTTATAGGTACTGCATCTTGAAGTTGAGTTCTACCTATTTTTATAACACCATCAAATTCTCTTTCTTTTTCTCTAAAAGCTTGTTGTAACTCAATAAGTTCATTAACTAATTCTTTTACTAATATTATTGCAGCTATTTTTCCACTTGTAGGTATAACATCATTTGTTGATTGCCCCATATTTACATGGTCATTTGGATGAACAAGGTCATAAACACCTTTTTTTCCACCTAAAATTTCATTAGCTCTATTTGCAATTACTTCATTTGCATTCATATTCATACTAGTTCCTGCTCCACCTTGGATAGCATCGGTAATAAATGAATCGTGGAATCTTCCACTAGCAATTTCTTTACAAGCCTGCATGATAGCTTTGGCTTTATCTTCTTCCAAGATACCTGCTTCAAAGTTAGTGAGAGCACAAGCTTTTTTTACATAAGCCATAGCTCTTATAAATGAAGGGTGTAACATAGCTCTAGTAATACGGAAATTTTGTGCCCCTCTTAGAGATTGTACCCCATAATAAGCATCGTCATTAATTTCTAGTGTCCCAATTGAATCAAATTCTTTTCTTTTTTTCATTAAAAAATCACCTCTTTAGTCCTTCTGTGGTAATTATATTACACTTTTAAGTGTAAAAAGTAAATATTAAAGATTAGATTAACACATATAAATTATATATGCAATAAATACTTTATATGATTTTTTATCATTTAATAAAAAATTACATTTATAAAGAGATAGAGATGTTTTATTGTAAAAACAAAAAAAGACTAATTACAGATACAATTAGTCTTTTTAAAGTATAAAGTATTATCCCATTAATTTTTTTACATATTTAAAAAAATCTTCTTTTTCTTTTTCATTAGTCATACAAATATTATGAAACATTTCAAGAATTTCTTTATTAGCACTATTAAGAGCACTTTTGATAGCAAGACTTTGATTTAGAATATCACCACAATATTCTCCGTCTTGAAGCATCTTTTTAACACCTCTAATTTGTCCTTCTATCTTATTAAATCTGTTTACAATATTTTTCCTCGTTTGTATTGCTTCTTCTGTCGTAAGTTTACTTACTGTACAAGCAATGTTTGGGTTTAAACTTTGATAAAGTTTAAGTCCACCTATTAAATCATAAACTTCTTCAAAACCTTCTGATATCATTTGTTCACAAGCTAATTGACTTACTCTATCAACTGCACAATAAACTAAATAAGGCTTCTTTTTATCAAATTTTTTTAATTCACGTGTGAATAATCTAGGTTTTTCAAAGTCCAGAAGCATAGCGCCTTCTAGTCTTCCTTCGTATAAAAATTCATTTTCAGTTCTCACATCTAAGATTATTAAATCATCCATTTCTTCAATAAAATTATCTAAATTTTCAGGTTTGATACGATTAAATTTACTTTTCATATTATACTCCTATAATTTGTTAATCAATTTGATTATACCTTCTTTGAGTACTAGTGTCAATTTTTACTTTTTTAGTAAAAAAAGCAAAACCTAAAAAAGTCCAAAGAATAAGAGCAATATAAGACTCTTTTCCAAGGGAAGTAGGAAGTTTGGGTAGAAGCATAAGTAAAATAAAAGAACAACTAATAATTACACCAAATATTCCCCATAAATTTAACTTTCCAAAATCCTTTTTATATAAAATAGTAGAAGAAATACATGTGTAAAAATAAGCAATAATACCACCAATTGAAGACATATCAACTATCCATAATAAAACTCGTCGTCCTAAAAAAGGAGCTATTAAACTAATGATTAATATGCAAATTAAAGCAGCTTTAGGTGTTTTATACGTTTTATCAACTTCTTTTAATTTTGAAGATAAATCCCCTTCTCTAGCCATAGCTAAAATTAGCCTAGATGAAGCCATATAAAATCCATTTATACCTGCAATTATTGCAGTAAAAAAAGCTAAAGATATACAGATTAAACCTGCCAAACCAAAGTGAAAATAGATACTTTCTCCTGTAGCCCAGTTCACACTATTTTGAAGTTCTTTAGCAGAAAAGCCATAAGCTGTTATAAATGTAAGGCAAATATATAGAACAGCACCAGTTATTATAGAAAAGATAGCTAATAAAGAAGCTTTGTTTGCTTCAAAATTTAACTCTTCTGCAACTTGTGGGATACAATCAAAACCAATAAAAAGAAAAGGTGCAATAATAGCAATTCTTAATATTTTTTCTAGGCTAACACTGTTAATATCTAAATGCTGTATAATATTTTTACTATCTACTCCATAATTTAGAAGAAACAGAGAAGTAAAAAGGAGAATAGTTCCAACTAAAAATAAAACCATCAAATTTTGAGTTAAAGTTGCTTTTTTGGCATTTTTAATATTTAAATATGCAAAAATAAAAAGAGTTAAAATAGGTGGAATAAGTTCACCTAAATATACTTTATAACCTGCTACAGTATATAGATAACCAATTTTTAATAAATCAGGAAATATTGTATTTATTCCTACAGATAAAGCTGTTGCATTGAGAGGCACAATTAAAACATAAGCTAGTATAAGGAACCATCCACAAAAAAAAGCATGTTTTAATCCGAGAGAATTTTTTACAAAAATATATTCTCCTCCTGCTTGTGGAAATTTATTAATCAAAAATCCATAGTTTTTTTCTATGATAATGATACTTATAGCTCCTAGAATGAGACCTATAATTGTATTGTATAAACCTATTTCCTTAAGGAAAAAATCACCTGGAAGAATAAATGCTCCTGATCCAATAATAGAGCCTATCGCTAGAGAAGTTACTTCAAATTTTCCAATATTTTTTTTTAGTTCCATAAAAATCCTTTCATTTTTTATGAAGAAAAGGGCTTTATAAAGCCCTTTGTATGTTAGTTGTAAATTCGTTTTCTTGCCATATTTCCAAATACTCCTCCAAGAACTAGGAATACTAAGAAAACCCAACCTGATAAAGAGAAGTTTGCAATTGGAGTATATAAAGCTCCAACATTACATCCATTTGCTAATCTTGTACCTAACCCTATCATTAATCCACCAAGAGCAAATAAAACAGCATCTTTAAATGTTATTTTTAATTCACTAGTGGCAACTTTTATAAATTTTCCAGCTAATGCTAATGCAATGATTGTACCTAATATAATTCCAAAATTTTGAACATTTATTGGATGATCGAAAAATGGCATAGTGAATACTTTTGTTGGTTTTCCTGAAAATTCAGCTAATGTTTCTGGAGAAACACCAAATACCATTAGGAATTTACCAAACCAGAATCCGTAAGGAGTAGAAGCTCCCCAACCAGCTTTTGTTACACCCATTAATAAAGTGAAAACTCCTGCAATTACTGTAGCCCCAGTTTTCATACTCCATGGTTTTACAAATAATTTTTCATAAAGAGATAAATTTTCCACATTTTCCACATTATCTTGCTCTACTTCACAACAAACTCCAGTATAAGAATTTTCCATTTTAGTTTTCTTTTCATAAAGGTTAGCTAAGTAGATACCAATAGCAGCAAATAAGATAGTTATAACAATTGCTCCTAGATAACCATTTAATGGATCATTTGGAAATAAATCTGGAAGATAAACTCCATTCCATGTTGTAGTTGTAAACCATGATTCTTTTATCCATGAAGCACTACCTTGAATAGGGAATCCTAAAAAAACTCCCATTCCAAAAAAGATTAGTGTGATTAGAGCTCTAGGTAAACCTGTTACCAAATCTGTAAGAACTCCTGATGCACAACAAGAAACAAAACTCATCCCAAATCCAAATAATAAACCACCTAAAATAAGACCAGTATTAATTGGATTAATCCATAAATTATAAGTTGTTGCATCGGCGTTGAATAGAAATGCAATGTTAAGAATTGCAGTAATAACAAACATCCATAATAAAGTTTTCATTAACTTGGTAGAACCAGTTCTATAGGCTCTATTTACACTACCAGCAAATCCCATACCTGCCCTTGTTAGTGCATATCCCAAAATAATACCCATTAAAAGTCTAAAAAATAGCATAGAAGATTTAATTAGTATTCCTCCTAATACTATAACAATAACAACCATTGTCATACCTAAATAATGTTCTTTGTTCAAACTAAAGTTATTTTTTTTACTTGCTAAACTATTGTTTTCCATGTGTCCTCCTAAATTATATTTATACTCAAATGTAAATTTTCACTTAACAACTGTAAAGTTTAGTAGAGCATAGCTCTACTAAATAAAATTAATCAAAATTATAATCTGTAACAATTTTTTTTCTATTTAATTTATAATCATTAAAAGCTTCAAAGAAAGAGATTCCCATAAATCCTCCTGAGATGTTATATACATTTTTATATCCTAAATTATTAAGTATAAGTACTGTATTATAACTTCTTTGTCCACTTCTACAGTGTAGATAAACTGGTTTATCTTTTGGTACTAGATTTATATTTTCTCTAAATTGACTTAGAGGAATATTGATAGCTCCATTCAGATGACCAAGATTGTATTCGTCGATTTCTCTAACATCTATGATAAAAGCATTATCTTCAACTAAATTTCTTACATCACTAACATGTACTTGTTCATATAAACCTTCTAAAATATTTGAACCAATGTATCCTGCAAAGTTAACTATATCTTTTGCTGTACCAAATGGTGGAGCATATGTTAACTCTAAGTCTCTAATATCATCTAGTGTTGCTCCAAGTTTTATAGCTGTTGCAATTACATCTATTCTTTTATCTACATTCCCTTTACCTATTGCTTGTGCCCCCAAGATTTTTCCTGTTGGTTTCTCAAAAATTAGCTTAAAGTGAACAGGTTTTGCTTCTGGCATCAAACCAACCATATCGTTAGGTATTATTTTTACATGATCGTATTCAATTTCAATTTCCATTTGTTTTATGCACTCTTCATTTAATCCAGTAGAAGCACCATTGTAATCAAATACTTGAATAACAGATGACCCTATATATCCTTTGTTAATAATTCTTTTTCCATTTATGTGATCAGCTACTCCTCTAGCTTGCTTTTGTGCAGGACCAGCAAGTGGAAGTTTCATATATGACATAGTCAAAGGGTTATAAACTTCGATTGCATCACCTACAGCATAAATATCTTTATCTTTAGTTTGGAAGTTTTGGTTAACTTTAATTGCACCAGTTTTTCCAAGTTCCAATCCAGCTTCTTTAGCCAAATTAGTCTCAGGAGTAACTCCAATAGCTAAAACAACAATATTAGCTTCTACTCCTCTTCCTGACTCCAATTTAACACAGCTCTTATCAAATTCTACTACTTTGTCATTAACAATCAAATTAACTCCGTGTTCCTCAAGTTCTTTGTGTAAAATTTGAATCATATCATAATCAAATTGACTTAATATCTGTCTATTAGCTTCGATTAAAGTAACATCATAACCAGCTTCTATCAAGTTTTCAGCAGCTTCTACCCCAATAAATCCACCACCTATTACAGCTATTTTTTGTTTTTCATTAGATTTCACAGCTTTATTAAGTCTATCTATATCAACAACATTTCTAATTGCAAAAATATTTTGTTTTTCAATTCCTTTAATAGGAGGAATGATAGCTTTTGCCCCAGGGCTAAGGATTAATTTGTCGTAAGATTCTGTATACTCCTCACCAGTCAAATGGTTTTTGATTGTGACATTTTTAGCATTCCTGTTTATAGAAATAACTTCATTATTAGTTCTAGCATCTATTCTATATTGTGAAAGAAATTTTTCTGGACACATAAGAACTAAATTTTCAACTTCTGGTACTATCCCACTTAGATGGTAAGGTAAACAACAATTTGAAAAAGAAACGTGAGGACCTCTTTCAAACATTATAATTTGATCAGTTTCACTAAGTCTTCTCAGTCTAGCAGCAGCAGATGCTCCACCAGCAACTCCACCAACAATAAGTATTTTTCTGCTCATATCTCCTCCTTGTATATTATAAAATTATTTTATTTTTAGATACCTGAGTGGAGTATAACACAAGTGAAAAAAAGTGTCAATTAAATTTAATATACCCGGTACGGTATAAAAATAAAAAAAATAACTAAAAGTTAATAAAAATAGTAACAAAATCAATTTATTTTTATAAAAAAAAGATTATAAAAAGATTATTTGGATAGCATTTTTATAAAAAGTATTATTTTTATTGTACTCTTAGTATTGGAGATTTGAAAAAATAAATAGTTTAAATAAATAAAGAGGGGAGGGTATTTAAAAAATAAAAAAAGAGTATCTTTAGATACTCTTTAAAAGCTATAAATATCAGAGAAATCAAACGGTTTTTTCATCGAAATTTCTACTATCTAGATTTTTATTTGAATATTGTATAGAGATTAAATTATTAATATAATTCGACATAAGTGAATTATATA
>CAZHXU010000149.1:0-7523 GCA_964536535.1 uncultured Fusobacteriaceae bacterium | reverse complement strand
TTCTTGAGGATTTAAATAAAGTCTTAGCTTATGAAATGGAGGGAAGTGTAGAAGGGGGGAGAGAGTTAAGCTTTGATTTTCCATGGGGAGAAATAGAAACTAGATTTCATCCAAATGGAGCAAGTATGTCGCCTCCAGATATAAAAATTTTTGTTAGGTATTATAAAGAATTAATGCCAACTTTTGAAGAATGGTTAGAGGAAGAAAAAATAGCTGAGGATAGTGAAGTTTAATGATGAAAAATAATGACGAATTGATTAGTAATAGTGAAGTAGTAAAATTAGCACAAAAATAATCTCGAAAAATACGATAAGATTCTTGTGAAATACCAAACTCAAAATAGAGCAAAAAACGATATAGAAATTTAATCAAAATTCATAAAAAGACTAGATGTACTTAAAAAAATTGAAAGATATTTAAAATACTTGTCTTAACTATGTTAGTTAATAGAATAAAAGGATAAATTGATAAAAGAGATTTGGAGCGAAAGCTCCTTTTTTTTTGAAGATAAAAAGATATTTTATAAAGAATTTTGACTATATATATCTTATAAAGGGTCTAGAATATTTAAAACTATGAAATTTTCTCTTCTTTTACGTAAAATATATAATAAATTTACAAAAGTATTTTAAAATTCCTTATACAAATTATAAAGGAGATGAAGATGAAAAAGATTAAACTAATAGTAGTATCAATTTTGGCAAGTGGAATTTTGATTTCGTGTAGTAATAAACAAGTGAAAGTAGAAGAAGAAAAAGTGAAAAAACCTAAATATGTCTTTTTATTTATTGGTGATGGAATGGGTATGCCACAAAGGACTTTGGCAGAATACTATAAAAATACTCTTTTGGGAGATAAAGAAACTTTAGTTATGCACACTCTTCCAGTTGCTGCTGATATATCAACTCATTCATCAGACACACTTATTACCGACTCGGCTGCAGCAGCAACTGCATTGTCTAGTGGATACAAAACATACAATGGTGCTATTGGAATGGACAATATGAAAAGGGAAAAAGTCACTATAGTAGAAGCACTTGAAAATATAGGATTTGGAACAGGGCTTATTACTTCTACCCGTCTAACACATGCTACTCCCGCTTCATTTGCTAGTCACCAAGATTCGAGAAGTAAAGAAAATGAAATAGCTCTAGACTATCTTGATTCAGGTGTAGACTTTTTGGCAGGTGGAGGTTATAGACACTTTGTAGGAAAAGAAAATAATATGGATTTAAAATCAAAAAGAACCGATGAAGGTTTAATAGAACTTTATGAAAAAAATGGATATGATATTTTCTTAAGTGAAAAAGATACAAATAGATTTTTGACTAGTAGTTTTGAAGGGTCAGAAAAAGTTTTAGGTCTATTTTCATCTTCACATATTCCCTATGTTATAGATAGAGATGAAAAAAAGGAATTAAACTATGAATATCCTAGTTTAGATCAAATGACAAAAAAAGGTATAGAGTTTTTGTATAATAACTATAAAGATAAGGGATTTTTCCTAATGGTAGAAGGTGGAAGAATAGACCATGCAGCACATGCTAACGACCCACTGGGAGTTATCTATGAAACACTTGAGTTAGATAATGCTATAAAAGAAGCAATAGAGTTTTATAATAAATATCCTGATGAAACTCTTATACTTGTAACTGCAGACCATGAAACTGGGGGACTTACTCTAGGTGGTAGGTTAAATGATTTTGATGGGGATAAATCAACACAAGAGTATAATCTATATTTGGATAGATTAGTAGGTAACCATTCAATTGAAGATGTTGCAGGATATAAATTTCAGGAATTTGATAAAAATAGAGAAAAGTTTATAAAATATTTAGAAGAAGATTATGGACTTGGGAAACTATCTCAAAAAGAACTGGATATACTGGAAAAAGCTATGGATGATGAATCAGATGAAAATGAAGAAAATAATTATGGAAAATACTATACTAAAAGTGCCCTTGCTATAAGTAAAATTGTGGCATTAAGAGCAAATATTGGATGGACAACAGAGTTGCATACTGGAGTAAGGATTCCACTGAGTGCTATTGGGCAAGGGGCAGAATATTTTAATGGTTATTATGACAATGCACAAGTACCTATAAAGATTGCTAAATTACTTGGTATTAAAGATACTCTTTCTTTTACACATGATGATCATAGTGATGAGTATCAAGGTTCAAATGAATATTTATTAAACTATCATAAAAATCAAAATCATAATGAATATAGAGATAAATAATTAAAAAATAATCTATTAAATAACAAAATGTATTCAAAAAATTTGACATGTATGCTAAAATATTTGGATGGAGGTATAGATGAAGTATAGATATATTTTGTTGTTAATATTTGTTATTTTAATAAGTGCTTGTTCAAAAGAAAGTATACATATAAATGAACCTGTAGATGAAATAATTAGTCTTAAAGAAGATGAACTTATAGGTTTGAGAGTAAATTTGATAAATGGTAGTATATATAACTATACCAAAGAGTTTTTACCTAGTGATTTTGTTGTTGAAGGAATATACTCTAGTGGGAGAAAAAAACTAGAAAAAATAAATGTAGAAAATATACTACAGCCACAAAACTTGCCTAAAGAAGGAGAAGTTATTATCTCTTATTTGGGTAAAGTAGCAATAGTTCCAATAATCTTTTATGAAAAAATTGGAGATTATAATGTATATTATGATGGAAACAAGGCAAAAATCCTTTGTTATACAGGAAATGATAAAGAGGTAGTTATTCCATCTGAATTTGGTGGAAAAAATACTTATTCAGTAGAAGAGGGTGCTTTTAGAAGTAAAAAAATCACTTCTGTAACTTTGCCAAATACTTTGTTTGCTATTGAACAATATGCTTTTGGGGAGAATGAAATAGTAGAAGTAGTTATTCCAAAATCTCTTTTGAAAATAGGAGAAGGGGCTTTTTTAGACAACAAAATTAATACTCTTGTTATACCAGTTGAGAATAGTTTGTTTAGTATAGAAAAAAATGCCTTTAAAAACAATAATTTATCAGAAGTAGATAATATATCAAAGATAGTTACTCTAGATAATAATGCTTTTGATACAAATGTAATAATAAAAAATTAAATTAAAAACCTTCTTAAGTTGACAATTCCAACTAAAGAAGGTTTCTTTAATTTATACTAATTTAAATTTATTAATCATGTTTTCAATATTTTCAATTTGAGATTCTAATTGAGATAAGTTAGTTAATTTTTCATTTAATCTTTCATTTATTAACAGAGTTATGTTACTAGTTTCGTTTGATTTTTCTTCTATTCTTGAAGAATTATTAGTAATTTCTTCAAAAACTTTTGAGATCTCTTGTGTAGCTATTTCTTCTTCTAAAATTGAATTAGAGATACTACTGATATCTATATTAATTCCTTCAACAATACTACATATTTGCTTAGTTTGTAGATTAAGTTCATTTGAAAGAGTACTATTGATTTCTACATTTTCATTTACTTCATTAATAGAGCTTTTTACATCATCAATTTCATGTTGGATGCTACTAATTGTTTTTTCAATTTTTTTTGTTTCATCATTAGTTTTTTCAGCCAATTTTCTAATTTCTTCTGCAACAACTGAAAATCCTCTTCCTGCATCTCCAGCTCTTGCTGCTTCTATTGCTGCATTTAAAGCTAATAAATTAGTTTGCTCAGATAATGAATTAATAGAAAGTAGAATTCCTTCTATATGACCAGATAAACTTACTAAATTTTGTATTTTATTATTAGATTTATCTAAACTAGCTTCAATTGAAGTAACACTATTTTGTATGTCTATTAGTTTTACAAGACCTGCATTTGATATCTCTACAGCATTATTAGTTTTTTCTTTTATATTTTGACTATTTCTACTTGTTTCCATAACAGATGCAGAAATTTCTTCAAGGTTGGCCATAGATTGCTCAGTAGCAGAAACTTGTTCGTTAATACTGTCAACTACACTGTTTATATTACCTTCCAATTGTAATATCCCTTTTTCAAGAGCATCTTGAATTTCAGAAAAATTTTCTACAGTATTTCCAAGAGCTATATTTTTGATACTAAAAGCAACAATTTTGCTATTTATTTTAGTTTCATTTGTAGCACTTTTAATATTTGTTAGGATGTTAGATAAATCATCTAAGAATTTATTGAAATACATAGATAATAAACCAATTTCATCCATATTTTTAAGAGGAATACGTTTAGTTAAATCTCCTTCCCCTTCTGCTATATCTTTCATAATTTCAGTTAAATTATTTATTGGACGAATAACATTTTTCGAAAGAATAATTAAACTAAAGATTATAACAATTACGGAAATAAATGAAATAGCAATAAGTACATTTGAAACAACAATTAATTGAGAACTGATATGATCTAATAGGTAATTTACTTTTTTCTCATTAGAAAGAGTTATTTCACCTAATAAATCTTCAAGTTCTTCTTTTA
Organism: uncultured Fusobacteriaceae bacterium; assembly: GCA_964536535.1. Taxonomy (GTDB): domain Bacteria; phylum Fusobacteriota; class Fusobacteriia; order Fusobacteriales; family Fusobacteriaceae; genus CAZFBB01. The sequence goes on along the minus strand of CAZHXU010000149.1, from coordinate 3,073 downwards.
CTAAAGATTGTTCTTCTTTATAAATTCTAATTGCTTCTTTTCTATTTGATGGATTATAACTTTTTATAAATTTTTCTTCTAATAAAGATATATCATTAAATTTTTCTTCAATTTTTTTTAATATTTGTGATTCTTCCTGAGTAAGATTTGAATTTTTAATTATATCTACAGTTTGTAAAAAAGAATTTTTAAATGTTTCAAGTTCTTTGTTTATATTTTCTTTTCCATTCATATAATAATAAAATTCCGATAACATTTGTGAAATTGATTCGTTTAAGTTAAAATAATTTTTTACCATATTTTGTTCATGGAGAGAATTATTTTTTTTAGTAAAAATTTTTTCAAATTCTTTTCTAATAAGCTGATTTGTTAAAACTTTTAATTGTGTACTTTCTTCTTTTAATTCATTTAGAATACTTTTTCCTATCTTTTCATTTTTAGGATTATAAGTATCTATAATCAATTTTGTTTTTACTTCATAAAGATTAAGTAGTTCAATAACTTTATCAATTTTTTCTAAAGAATCTCCAGAACTATTGTTTTTTATTATTTCTAGTTCCAAATGAAATTCATCTAAATCTTCATTTAAATCAATTATTCTACTACTTTCTCCTAAAAGATAATTTAAAGATTCACCGTTAACATCACCTAATTCATCAATAAGCTCAATAGAGCTTATCAAATTTTTAAAATCAATAGTACTAATTTCTTTTAATTCATCTTCAATATCTCTAGATACTCCATACATTAAAATACTAACGCCAATAATAATAGCTCCTAACAATGCAACCACAAGTTTAATTTTTGTTGAAATCTTTTTCATGTGCCCCCCTTTAAAAAATTAAAAATATAATTTAATTAAGCATATTATACTAATTGCCGTTGCATTTGTCCACCTAAATAATAAAAAATTCACGATAGATAGTAAAAAAATGTTTAGAATTAAAAAAGAGTTAAAAGTACAACAGATACTTCTAACTCTTTTATTTTAACTATTTGCTTTTATCATTAATTTAGTCATTTTATTACTAAACTCAACTGGATCTTCTAGTGGGAACCCTTCGATTAATAAAGCTTGTGAATATAATAAATCTGCAATGTCAGATAATGTTTCTTTATCTTCACCAAAAACTTTATTAAGTGATTTGAATAAATCATGATCAGGATTTAGTTCAAGAATCTTATCTGCTTTTACTGGACCAAATGGATTTTCACCAGGCATCTCTTTCATTACTTTTTCCATTTCAAATGAAACACCTTCGCCACTTACTAAACAAACAGCACTTGATTTTAGTCTTGATGTTAGTCTAACATCAGCCACTTTTTCCTTTAATATCTCTTTTAGTTCACCTATCAAATCTTTATTTTCTTCTGTTTTTTCATCTAATAATTTTTTATCATCACTATTAATCTCTTTATCAAGATCACCTTGATTTATTGCTTTAAATTCTTTTCCTTCATATTCTCTTAAAACTTGAATAGCAAATTCATCGATTTTATCAAGGAAGAATAACACTTCATAACCTTTATCTCTCAAACTTTCCATTTGAGGTAAGTTTTTAAGTTTTTCTTTATCTTCTCCACTTACAAAGTAGATATATTTTTGATCTTCTTTCATTCTTTCAACATACTCTTTTAAAGTAGTTTTTTTATCGCTAAATGAATTATCAAAAATTAATAAATCTTTTAAGAAGTCTTTTTTTGCACCATATTGGTCATAAACACCGTATTTAATGTCGTTACCAAATGCACCAAAGAACTCTTCATATTTATCTCTATCGTTTTTAAGTAGAGATTTTAATTCTTTTTGTATTTTTTTCTCTATATTTTTAGCAATAACTTCTAGTTGTCTATTTTGTTGTAAAATTTCTCTAGAAACATTTAGAGAAAAGTCACTTGAATCAACAAGACCTTTTACAAATCTAAAGTAATCAGGGATTAAATCTTTACATTTATCCATTATAAATACATTTTTTGTATATAATTGTAAGCCTTTTTCAAACTCTTTTGTATAAAAATCCATAGGAGCTTTTCCAGGGATAAATAATAATGCAGTATAATCAATATTACCTTCTACTCTGTAGTGCACCGTTTTAATGGGGTCAACCCAGTCATGGAATTTGCCTTTATAAAACTCATTATACTCTTCATCTGTAATTTCATCTTTTGATTTTTTCCATAATGGAGTCATTGAATTTAGAGTTTCTCTTACTATTTCAGTGTCGAATTCTCCTTCAATAACTTCTCCTTTATCATCTTTTTTAGGAAATTCATTTGTAACGTCCATCTCAACTGGATATCTTACATAATCACTGTATTTTTTAACTAAAGTTTTTATCTCCCAAGTTTCAGTATATTCACTAAAAGTATTCTCTTCTTCATCTTTTCTTAGGTGTAGAGTTATTGAAGTACCTCTTTTATCTAAATCAATCTCTTCAATATTATATTCACCTTCACCATTTGATTCCCATCTGATTCCTTTGTCACTATATGGTGATTTTGTCTCAAGAGTAACTCTATCTGCTACCATAAATGATGAATAGAATCCAACTCCAAATTGTCCAATAATATCCATCTCTTGATTTTCTTTTGCTTCTTTTAGTTTTTCCATAAAATCTTTTGAACCAGATTTTGCAATAGTTCCAATATTAGCTACTACTTCATCTCTTGTCATTCCTATACCATTGTCTCTAATAGTAATAGTTCTAGCTTCTTTATTTGGAATAATTTCGATTTTAAACTCTGTGTCATTACCTAATATATCTGTATCTGTTACTGCATTAAACTTTAATTTGTCTATTGCATCACTAGCATTTGAAATTAATTCTCTCAAAAATATCTCTTTGTGTGTATAGATAGAATGTATCATCATATCTAATAATTTTTTAGTTTCTGTTTGAAATTGCTTTGTTTCTTTCATTTCATACCTCCAAAACTTCTTTTTAGCACTCTATATGAGTGATTGCTAATAAATTTTTAACATATTTTGATTCTCTTGTCAATAGTGATTTGCTTTAATCACAAAAAAAGGACTAAATTCTCACAAATTAGTCCTTTGTCTTCAATCTGAGAT
>CAZHXU010000148.1:0-7539 GCA_964536535.1 uncultured Fusobacteriaceae bacterium | reverse complement strand
GCTTGCCCCTACAGAGAATCAACACTTTTTTACACGGTTTGGCTCTTAGTAAAACGCAAGTATTCTTTGGTTTTTAACTTTTCTGTCCTTTATAAGAAATTTAGATTAAGTTAACGAAATGAACGTAAAATTTCAACTGTTTGAGCTCAAAAGCGAGTTTTGAAATTTAGTGAATGTAGTGTCTACTTAATCTTATTTCTTATAACAAGACTTGATTTTTTGGTTACTTTTGCATCAAGGCAAAAGTGACAACATAAATTATAGATTTTAATTAAAAACATAATATAAAAACTGGAGTTGCCTCCAGTTTTTCTCTATTTTACTATAGTTAACCATTCTTTTTTAATAGTTTTTTCACCTTTTACAAGGTCAAAATAATATGCTTGTATAGCTTTACTTATAGGTTTTTCTCCATTTCCTATTTGTATCTTATCTATACTAGCTACTGGTGTTACTTCGGCAGCTGTACCCGTTAAAAATATCTCATCTGCTATATATAACATCTCTCTAGGAATAGCTTGTTCTTTTATCTCATATCCAAGAACTTTTGCTATTTCTAAAATTGTATTTCTAGTAATCCCTAATAGTGCTGATGAAGCTAGAGTTGGTGTATAGATTATTTTGTCTTTAACTAAAAACAAATTTTCTCCACTACCTTCACTTACAACACCACTATAATCAAGTGCTATTCCTTCATCATAACCATTTTCTAATGCTTCCATTTTTATAAGCTGTGAACTTAGGTAGTTTCCACCTGCTTTAGCAAGTGTTGGCATAGTATTTGGTGCTAATCTTCTCCATGAAGATGTCATAGCATTTATTCCATTATTTATTGCATCTTCTCCAAGATATGCTCCCCAGAACCAAGCTGCAACCATTACTTCTACTGGACACGTTGTTGGATTTACTCCTAATTTACCATATCCTCTATAAATAAGAGGTCTTATGTATGCTGATTTTAATTCATTTGCTTTAATTACATCAAAAATAGCTTGTTTAACTTCTTCTTTACTAAATGGTACTTCTGTTCTATAAATTTTACACGAATCAAATAATCTATCAATATGCTCATCTAATCTAAATATAGCAGTACCTTCAGCCGTTTCATATGCTCTTATACCTTCAAAAAAGCTTGAACCATAATGAAGGGTATGTGCCAAAACGTGTACTTGTGCCTCATCATGGTCTACAAGTTTTCCATTCATCCATATTTTTTTTGTATCTATCATTTTTTACCCCCTCGGTTATTTTGCTTTATTTTACACATTTTTTTTGGAAAAATCAATATTTATATTAAATTGTATTACAAACAATATACAATTTATAGAAAAATTAAAATTTAAATATTTATATAAAAAAAAGGCTATTAAGCCTATATTTTTTTGTAAAAAGAGCAAATGTCCAAAACTAAAGAAGGAAGTAATTGAAAACAAAATGGAATTATTAACAATTATGTGGACATTTGCCTTAAAGGACACATAAGTAGTATATACTAAAAATCCTTTTTTGATAAATATAAAATATAGATTTAGAGTATATATCAAATAAATCTAAGTATTATTATAATTAAATTTGATAATGTATAATTAATTTTCTTAAAAATCGTTTACAGTTTTTTTACAACTTATCTGTATAATTATAATGTAAAGTAATTCCAAGGGGGAATGACAATGTATAAGAGATATAGACGCCATTCATTAATTTTTTTAGGATTACTCCTAATTGTTATTAGATTATATACTCTGTAAAAGACTTTCAAAAGGAAGTCTTTTTTAATTTTTTGGACTATCAAGTATAAGAGTTACAGGACCATCATTTATAAAATCAACTTCCATATGTGCTCCAAAACTACCTTCTTCTACCCTAAACCCATCTTCCTTTGCTAACTGGATAAATTTTTTATACAAATCATTTGCTATATCTGCTTTTGCTGCATCTGTAAAACTAGGTCTCAAACCTTTTTCACAATTACCATACAAAGTAAATTGAGAAACAACTAATAATTCCCCTTCTATATCTTTAAGACTAAGGTTCATTTTACCCTTTTCATCATTAAATATTCTAAGTTTAGTAACTTTTTTTACCAAATAATCTACATCTTTTTCTGTATCTCCATGGGTAACTCCAAGTAAAACCATAAGCCCCTTATCTATTTCTCCAACTATATTATTTTCTACTAATACTTTTGCTTCTTTTACTCTTTGAATAATTACTCTCATTTTGCCTCCTATTATTACTCTTTATTCAAAACAAATTTTTCATTTATAACTATATTTCTTTATTTTCTATTATATCAAATATCTCTAAAATGTTTGCTATTTTTTAAGATTAGAGTTAAAATCTTAATATTAGAGGGGGATATAAAATGAATATACTTATTATATTTTTAATTATAATTAATTATACTTATGCCGTGAATTATCCTTATCAATTTCAAAAAAAACTTAAGAATGATAAGTTGTTACAAAGAAGTATCAGAAGTATTGAAGAAGATAAAAATGGAATAATTTGGCTAGGTTCTTATATGGGATTAACTGCTTTTAATGGTTATGATATGCGTCACTATTATAACCGAGTTAATCATAACAATACCATTAGTGATAATGAGATCAAAACTATATACAAAGACAAAGAAGGTAATCTGTGGTCTGCTGGTTTTGGTAACAAAATCAATCTATATGATTATAGTAACGATAGTTTTACTAGGTACAAAATAGACTTGGTAGATAGTTTTGTAGAAGATATTGTTGAAAATGAAAATAATCAATTAGTTATTGGAACATATAACGGTATTTTTTTGCTTGATAAAAATACCAAAGAAATACTTCCTTTAGTTCCATTAAGAGATTTGAAAGTAAATGATCTTTTTATACAAAATAATATACTTTATATAGCAAGCAACAGAGGTCTTATTAAGTATGATTTTGATAACAAAGAACTAAAATATATAGAAAATGAAGAAGTATCTACAGTAACTCTTTTTAAAGACTATATACTATATACAAAAGGAAATAAACTTTTTACCTATAAAAACTCTGTTTTGAAAAAATATCCAGTAGAAGCAAATGCTTTTATAAATATTTTATATGTTGATTCTAAAAATAACTTATGGATAGGTTCAGATAATGGTTTATACCTTTACTACAAAGATAAATTATATGAATACAAACATGAAAAACATGAAGGATTAATTAATAACAGAATCTATGATATTTATGAAAGTAGTCAAAGTTTATTGTGGGTAGGAACAGACTATGGTTATACTTTTGCAAATCTTGATAGTGAAAACTTTGAAACATTATTAACCGATAGATCAGAACCTATAAATGCTTGGGCTCTCACAAAAGATATAGATGATAATCTTTTAATTGCAAGTAGAAATAATGGTTTACTCAAATATGATATTGAAGAGGATAAAATAGAAAATATTTTTAATGTCCCTTCAAATACAGTTATTTCCTATGAAAAATTTGTTTTTTTAGGTTCAAAATATAATGGTGTTTATCTTTTGGATAACAAAGGGAATCTCATAAAAAATATCAATAAAAAAATGGGTCTGAGAACAAATGAAATAAGATCTCTTTATTATGATAGGCTAAATTCTTTGTATATTGGAAGTGAACTTGGTTTATATAGATACAACCTGAATACAGAAGAATTAGTTGAAATTAACCATGAAATACTTGGGTCAAATAGAATAACTGGAATAATCAGTGATACTCAGTTTTCAAACAAAATTTGGTTAAGTGTTTTTGGTTTAGGTTTAGTTTCATATAATACCAAATCGGAAGTTTTTTCTTATTATCCCTATGAAGAAAATGCAGCTCCAAAACCTTGGTCTTTATATGACAATGGAAATGAAATTTTCCTTGGAGATTTGAGTTTAGGTTTGTTTAGATTTGATAAAAAAGAAAATATTTTGGAAAAAGTCCCTATTGAACCACTTGGAAATGCAATTCTTGCTATGGGAATGGACAAATATAATAGATTATGGTTAAGTGGAAATGGTGTTTTAGGTTATTATAAAAACCATCAATATGTATCTTATACAAATCTAGACGGTATACAAGAAGGAGAATTTAACCCAGGTAGTTCTTATCTTGACATGGATGGATACTTATATTTTGGTGGAGATTTGGGAATTACAAGAATAACTCATGATTTTAACCAAAAAATCGAAAAAGAAGAACCTGTATCTTTTACATCTCTTACATATTTATCTAATAATGAATATGTAGATTTGTTAAATAAAGATAAAATAAATATTTCAAATAAAAATAGAAGTTTTATACTTAAATTTAGCAAATTAGATTATTTGCCAAATAATAGCAAAAATTATGCTATAAAAGTTAATAATAATTCTTGGATTAATCTCAAAAATCAAAGGGAATTAACATATGTTGACATACCAAAAGGAGAATATACTTTAAAAATAAAATACTACACTAAAGATGGAAAACTTAGTAAAAGTGAAGATAGTATACGTATTAAAGTATTACCAAAATTTTATGAAACTAATATAGCAAAAATAATTTATTTAATTACATCAATTTTAGTTTTTTACTTTTTAAATATATTTTATAAAAGCACTAGAAAACTTAATTTACAAGAAGAATTAAATATACTAAATATACTTTTATTAAAAGATGAAAGTATTAGTGGCCAGATGAGGGAGTTTTTACTACTTATAAATGAACTATTTTCATCAAAAACTATCCATATTTATTTTTATAATAAAAAATCAAATAAAAGTAGAAGTTTTTCTCTAAATGAGGGAAATTTTGAAGAAAAAGATTCTGAATGGAATGGGGAGAATAATCTTGAGGTAGAAGGGTTTTTTACTATTTTTTCAAATAATAATAACTTTAATTCTTCTTTACTCATTGATACATCTAAAAAAATCAAAAAGTTTTCTATGTTTAAATTAAAGAAGTTTTTTGAACAAGCAAATATTAACTTTGAGAAAACTCTAAAGTATCAAGAAGAAATTGAAAAAATCTATATTGATCCATTAACAAAACTTTATAATAGAAGATACCTTGATCTTTTATTTCCAAAATTAGAAGAAGAACAAAAAGATTATTCTATTATGATTGTTGATATAGACTATTTTAAAAAAATCAATGATAATTTTGGTCATCCTATTGGAGATGTTGTTTTAGAACATCTTGCTAAATCATTTAAATCATATAATAATATTGAAGCTATAAGATTTGGTGGCGAAGAATTTTTACTTGTTTACCAAGGGGCTAATCATAAAAAAGCAATTGATTTAGCTGAACAAATTCGAAAAGATGTAGAAAAAAATATTATAAAAATAGGTACTTTGGAATTAAATATAACTATCAGTATAGGACTTTCTCTCGGTTCTAGTTATATTAGTTCAAAAGAATTAATTGAAAAAGCTGATAGTGCACTTTATCTCGCTAAAAATAGCGGTAGAAACCATGTTAAAATAAAAGTTTAAAATATTAATCTTTAAGTTAAAAGGGCTATTAAATTTAGCCCTTTTTGATTTATGTTTTTTGAGATAATTCTACTATTTCATTTAAACAATCTATAATTTCTTTGTCGTTACTACAACTTACTAATTTTTCAAATGTATTGTCTGTAATTTTTTCTATGTGATGAAGGGTTTTAACAAAGTTATAAACTTCTACCCACGACTTTAGTCTTATGCCCTCCCAACCAATGTTCCAATTTTTATCACCATAGGGTTCGAATAATATTTTGTATTTTGCATTAGTACTTAATAAGTTTTTTGAATGATCATCTATAAAAACTGCTCCATCCATGTTTATCATAGATTTATCAGCTACGACTTCTTCTGGAAAACTAATAGTAATAACTTTTACTTCTGGAATAAGTCTTTTTAACATCTTTAGTTTTTCTGAATTATTGATATTTTTCCCAACTGTACAAAAATATACATTGTTAAATTCATCATTAAGCCTCTTTATATACTCTACAGCCCCTTCTACTGTATAATCTCCGTCGTATATGTCTTTACTTGCAAACAACTCGTCAATGACTTCTGTAGGCGTACCAGGAGGTATTGCTGGGCTAAAATTCCATTCTTTTGCCTCTAACCAATCTCCATTATGTTCATACTTTCTATTATATAATTCTACAATTATTTTTGCCGTATTCCATAGTACTCCATCAATATCTATAAAAATATTCATACTGCCACCTCCTTTTAAGTATCCCCTAGTGATATTATATGGTAAAGTTTTTCTCTACACCTTTATTTTTGCTCTTTTTAGCATTTTCCTTTTTATCCAAAATAAAAATAGAAAGACTCTTGAATACTCTTATAAATAAGTTATAATAGACATGGAGGTATTATGAAAAAAGTATTGATAACTGGAAGTAGCAGTGGGATTGGTAGAGATTTGGCATATATATTTGCTCAAAACAACTATAACTTAATTCTGCTAGCTAGGAGAAAAGATAGATTAGAAGAGATAAAATCCCATATTAAAGGGAAGTATCAAGTAGAAGTTGATATAGAAGTTTTTGATTTGTTAGAAACAGATAAAATAGATGATTTAATAGAAAAACATAAAGATGTAGATATACTCATTAACAATGCAGGACTTGGTATTTTTGGATTTTTTGATTCATATTCTAGTGAAATAGATGAAAAAATCCTTGTTTTGAATACCATAAGCCCAACTCTACTGACCAAAGCAGGGATAAAATACTTTAAAAAAGGTAGTAAAATAGTAAATATTGCAAGTACAGCTGGTTATCAGCCTGTGCCACTTATGGCAACCTACAGTGCAAGTAAAAGTTATCTTATCGATTTTACTCTAGGAATAAGTGAAGAAGTAGAAGATAAAGAGATTTACCTCTATTGTCCAGGAGAGACAAAAACAGAGTTTCAAGAAAAAGCCAAAAGACCAAAAAGTAGTGCACTTCGTGGTCCAATACCAGATAGTTCTGATGTAGCACTTGATATTTTTGAGAGTATAAAAAAAGGGAAAAAATATAGAATTTACGGAAAGTATAATAGATTTTTGATTTTTATCGCAAAGTTTTTGCCAAAAAGATTTATAGCAAAAAGTATTTACAAAAATAACATCAAATTATAGGAGGATTTATGTTTACTTTAAATAATAATGAAGTTTTATTTGATAATAAAGTTATATTTGAACTTAGTTTTGCCAAGGATTTAATTACTGGAAAGATAATTAATACTTTTGAAGGGATAAACTCTCAAGAGTTTTATGAATTTTATAAAAATAATCTAAAGGACAAAAGTAGGGAGTTTATTGTATCAAGTGGGGAGTTTAGTGGGGTAGAAGAGGATTTCCTAGAATCATTAACTTTCCATTTTTATGAATCTATCTATATTGAACAGGAAGATAAATTTATAAACTCATACAGATATGTATATAAAGAAGTAGAAGTTATAACAGATACAGCCCTCTCAGACATAATTGAAAAACTAGATTTATAAATTAAAAGTCGGATTTCTCCGACTTTTTTTATTCCTTATTTACCAGTAATTTAGCTACAAAATACTCAAAATCT
>CAZHXU010000147.1:2094-7738 GCA_964536535.1 uncultured Fusobacteriaceae bacterium | reverse complement strand
AGGTTTAGTTTAATTGACTAAACCTTTTTTTATTTTAAACTTAAAATTTTATTTGATAAAAGTTTTTTATAAATTTGGGTTATTTTGACAAAAAAGGCAATAAATATAAATAGTGTATCAATTGAGACAACTACAAATTAAATATCTTGTTATACTTCTTTTAAAAGGAGGTTATATGTATAAAAAAATTATGATACTGGGAATAGTAGGGACATTACTTATGTATGGTGGTGATATGCTCTTGTATTTTACCAGTGAAAATGTAGGGTTAGAAGATTTGTTAGTTGTGATGAAGGGTATAAGTAGTTGGCGAATTATAATAGGAGGAATAATTGGTCCATTAGCTGCTTTTTTCTATGCTTTTGGTTTTTATGGGATTTATACCAAACTAAATAAAGGTATAGGGAGAAAAATATATTTAATGACATTTCTTTTAGCATTATTTTTTGCTGGTGCATATCATAGTCAGTTTGGAAATCTTGCTTTGATGAGTAAAATTAGTGAAGAAGCACTGATGAAAACATGGGATTATTCAACATATTTGTTTAATATAGTTGTTTCTTTGTACTTGATAGGAACTATAATCTATATTTATATGGTGGCAAGGGGTAGAAGTGGATTTCAAAAGAAAGTACTATTTTTTAATCCTTTAGTGATTTTTATATTGGGGACATTTCTTCAAGAGGTTTTAGTACAACCATATTTGATTTTGATAAGTGGTGGATGGTTTAATATAACATTTTTGATATATTTTATCAGTTGTTATTTTGGTGTAAAAAAGGTATAAAAAAAAGCCTGTTTAACAGGCTTTATAATCTACTAGATAGATTTGATGTTTGAAGCTTGTGGTCCTTTAGCACCTTCAGTGATTTCGAAAGTTACTTCTTCACCTTCAACTAATTTTTTGAATCCAGGTTTTTGGATTTGAGTAAAGTGTGCGAATACATCTTTCCCGTCTTCACCAGTGATGAATCCAAATCCTTTTTCTTCGTTAAACCATTTAACTGTACCTTTCATTTACATACCTCCGTATTAATTATTTAATGTGATAAAAATGAAAAATAAAATAATACGAAAGTTTTAAAACTCAGATATTAATTTAAATCTACTTCTATACATCTCAGAGTTTATTATATAACTAATTTCTGAATTTGTCTAGCATTATTTTTAAAAAATTGTAAAAATAAAATTCATTTTTTTAAGCCCTTGATAATAAAGAGGTTGATTAAATAATTTTAAAAAATATTTTTCTGAAAATTATAAGTTTTTCATCTTTTTTTGAATAATCTGCTCCACAAAGAGTAAGAGAGTTTTCACAGATAAGTTTCAAAAATTTTAGATGCAGATTTTTTATGTCCCTTGGACGTTGGTTACTTTTGTATCAAGACAAACGACAAAGAATAATAAAAAAACTCTTAATTCACAAAAAAAGGACAAGATTCTTACAAATCAACCCCTTCTATTTAAGAAGAGGTCTTATAAATAAGACCCCTACAATGTTAATATTAGATTATTTTTGTAGACCAATCTTCTACATTCCAAACTTCCGTAGCAACATCGTTATAGAAATCAGGTTCGTGACTTACTAATAACACAGTTCCTTTAAAGTCTCTTATAGCTCTTTTTAATTCTTCTTTTGCTTCTACATCAAGGTGATTTGTAGGCTCATCAAGTACAAGGAAGTTAATCTCTCTAAGCATCAACTTGCAAAGACGTACTTTTGCATTTTCTCCCCCTGATAATACCTTCATTTGGCTAGTAATATGGTCGTTTGTAAGTCCACACTTTGCAAGAGCAGATCTTACTTCACCATTAGTCATACTTGGGTATTCATTCCATATTTCATCAAGAGCAGTAGTACTTGTGCTTATCTCTTCTTGTCTAAAGTATCCTACTTCTACAAACTGACCATGTTCAACATCCCCATTAATAGGTTTGATGTGACCAAGGATAGTATTAAGAAGAGTAGATTTACCAAGTCCATTTACTCCCTTTATAGCTATTTTTTGATTACGTTCTATACTAAAATTAAGTTTTCTTGTAAGTGGTTCGTCATAACCGATTACAAGCTCTTCTACTTTTACAACTTCCCTAGATGGAGTACGAGATTCAGCAAAACCAAAAGTTGGTTTTGGTTTTTCCCTTACTAACTCTATCTTTTCCATTCTATCAAGTTTTTTCTGTCTATCTTTTGCAAGGTTAGTAGTAGCAACTCTTGCTTTATTTTTTGCAATAAATGTTTCTAATTTTTCTATTTCTTTTTGTTGTTTTTTATATGCTTGTTCTACTTGTCTTTTTTTAAGCTCATACATCTCTTGGAAGTAATAATAATCACCCTTGTAACGAGTAAGTGTAGCGTTTTCTATATGATAGATAACGTTTGTTACTGCATTAAGGAATGGAATATCATGTGATACCAAAATAAATGCATTTTCATAGTTTTGTAAAAAGTTTGTTAGCCATACAATATGGTCTTCATCAAGGAAGTTTGTAGGCTCATCAAGTATTAATATCATTGGATTTTCAAGTAATACTTTTGCAAGAAGGATTTTTGCCCTTTGTCCACCAGACAACTCTGATACGTCTTTGTCAAGACCGATACTAGTCAGCCCAAGACCTCTTGCATACTCTTCTATTTTACTATCAAGTGTATAAAAATCTCCACTTTCTAGAATAGATTGGATTTCTCCAGTTTCTTCTAGCAGTTCTTCCATCTCTTCAGGTGTGCAATCACCCATTTTGTCGTACATAGCCATCATTTCTTTTTCTAACTCGTACATATGGTCAAAAGCAGAACGAAGTATATCTCTTATACTTTTTCCCTTTTCAAGAGTGCTGTACTGATCAAGGTATCCAGTAGTGATGTGTTTACACCATTCTACTTTTCCCTCATCAGGAATACGTGCTCCTGTGATTATATTAAGAAATGTTGATTTTCCTTCACCATTTGCTCCAACAAGTCCAACATGTTCTCCTTTTAGCAGTCTAAAAGAAGCGTCTTCTAGTATTTGTCTACCACCAAAACCGTGGCTTACTTTACTTACGTCTAAGATACTCATTTGTAAATATACTCTCCTTAAAATAATTCTAATTTTTCAGCATATTATATCAGAAAAGGAGGAAATTGGGTAGAAGGGATTTTTTTAGAAGTTGTAAAATAAATATAATAAATTTAAAAAATATTGTATTTTTTTCGAATGAAGAGTATAGTTGTAGAGGGGGTATATAAAATGATAATTCAAATAATTCGAATTGTTCAAATGAGAGCTATAGTTTTTTCTATCTTTTTACTTGTAGTTATATTTATAGCAATAAAAAAAGAACTTTTAAAAGAGCTAATTATAGGTGTGTTGATTTTTCTTGGTACTGAATACATACTTTTCTCATTTCTTCCAGGTGGAGTCGACATAATTAGTGGAAGTCATCCAGCAGAATTTCCAAGTATTTCAGTTTATAGCCTAAGGGAAAAAAGAAGGAGAAAAAGAGAAAGTAATAAGAATAAAATTGATTTTGAATACAGAATAAAAGACATAGAAAGTGAACTTCAAAAACATTTTGAAATGAGGTATGGTCAAAAAATTGAAAAGTATGAAATGTCAGATATTAAGGAAGATAATGTAGGGAGAGGTAGTACAGATTATTATTTAGATATTGATATTTTTTTAGTTGGATATCCAAATTTAAAAATAATGGGACGGTTAAATAGTGGTAATCCTACTATAAGTGATGATTTTAAAGAAAAAATAATAAACTATAGAGTCAAAAAATCATTAGAGAATATGGCTATAGAAAATAATTTAGATCTATCAAAAATCCATATTGTAATTCAATATAATGAGTATGAGGAAGCGTATAAAGCTTATATATACCTACTAGAAAATACTTTAGTTGGATATGAGATATTAGTGTCCAAAACTGTAGAAATTGTTTGGGGAGATATTAAAGATGAAAAGTTTTATATTGATATAAAACATTTAAGGGAGAAAAAAGATATTGAAGAAGTTGAGCAGTTGAGAAAAATAGAAGAGTTAACTCAAGAAAAATTAAATAACTTTCATTATGTTCATTTGGATTATTACAATTATAAAGATGATTTTTATAATTTACTTGAACTTGAGGATAATTATATTATCAAAAGAATTAATAAGAAAAAAATATAAGGACAAAAGAAGTGTGGTTTTAGATAGGGCAAGGAAAGTTAGGGATTTAGATACTAAAAGGGTAGATGTTTTTTTATAATTCAGAATATTCTTCTGATGATTTAAGAGTCTTTGAGAAACTTGTAAGAGAACTAAATGAAAAGGAACTTATTGAGATTAATAATAAAAAGCATGAAATAGGTTTACTTTGCTATATAGATGAATTTGAATTAGAATTTAATAAAGTTTTAGTTGCGAATGAAATAAGGAAGATTATTAAGGGAGTAGAGACAGAGAAACTAATAATTAAAAAAATGAATCTAGTCTTTGAAAAGAGTAGGAATGGTGTAGAAATGAAATTGGATAAAAGAGAAGAATTAGCATTAAAATTAAAAATTTTACAACATCTAGAGAAATTAGAAAAAAATAAAGAATTATAGTGAGAGATATTGTTACAATTATAATTAAATATTGGGAAGAACTGTTATATGACGTGGGCGTATCGTTAACTAAGTATTTAGTTGAAGAAAAATTAAATGTCGGTGAACAAGTTGAAGCAGGCTGGATGGAATTGTAGAAAGGACTTCAAAAAGGAGATGAAGTATTAATTTATGCAAAAGATTATGTTTGGCCGTATAAAATAAAATTAAAATAATTAAAGTAAAAGCCCTTCTACTCGAGGGGCTTTTTCCTATTTTAATATAGTATCTTGCTAACAATTCAATTATATTGTAAAATATTAAAAAAGAAAATGAGGGGTGAAAAGATGGTAAACTTGAGTACAATTAATAAATTGAGAGATAAACTGATTAACCTATATTCCCCTGAAAAGGTATATATTTTTGGTTCATATGCATGGGGCAATCCAACAGAAGATAGTGACTTGGACATATTGGTAATCACTGATAAGTTTGAGGACTTAAGTGTGGGGAAAAGGATAAGTCTTGCTACAGACATTCTTTTTGATTATGAATTTCCTATAGATTTAATAGTAGAGAGCAAAAAAGAATTTGAGTTGTCTCAACTACAAGAGGATTCATTAGAGAGTTATATAGGTTCTAAAGGTGTCGTAGTATATGGATAAAATTAGCCAATTGTTATTAAGGGCAGAGAATGACTTGATTACAGCTAAAAAAGGATTGATAGAGCCTAAAACATTAGATACATCAGCATATCATAGTCAACAATGTGCAGAAAAAGCATTGAAAGCTTGGCTCAATTATAACAATATAGATACAGATTTTGATAGAAAGTACAGAACACATAATCTCCTTATTTTATTGAAAAAATCTTTAGAATTTGATAAGGATTTTATAGAGTTAAAGAAAGCTTGTGGGGTGCTAAATCCCAACGATACACTCTATAGATATTTTAATGCATACAGTGTTATGCCAGAAGAGGATGAAGTCCAGGAGTTGATTGGATTAGCAGAAATAGTTTTAGAATTTGTAAAAACAAGAATTGTAATAGATGACTAAAAGCCCTTCTACTCGAGGGGCTTTTTC
>CAZHXU010000147.1:0-1994 GCA_964536535.1 uncultured Fusobacteriaceae bacterium | reverse complement strand
AAAGCCCTTCTACTCGAGGGGCTTTTTCCTATATATACATTATTATATAAATTTGTTATAATATACCAAAAAGGGGGAGTTTTGTAATGAATGAATATAAAATCGTAAAGGAAGTAGTCAGTGTAGAAGATTATATAAATATCAGAAAGTTTACTTTGGGACCAAGGGAAAAAAGCAGTGTGGAAAAAGGGCTTGTAAATAGCTGGTTTGGAGTTCATTTAGTAAATGAAAAAGGTGAATCAATAGGAATGGGTCGAATAATTGGTGATGGGGGTCTGACTTTTACTGTGACAGACATAGCCGTATTACCCCAGTACCAAGGGCAAGGTTTGGGCAAAGTAATCATGAGAGAACTTATGGAATACTATAATGAAAATGCACCACATGACGCATATCTAAATCTGATGGCTGTAAAAGAAGCAAGGTTCTTGTATGAAAAATTTGGTTTTGTAGACACAGGAAAAGATATAGGAATGAAGTATTTTAGAGATAAAAAATAATTTGAAAATGTTTTGGGACAAAGAAGAGCATAAAATATCTATGTGTAAGGAGGTATTTATGTTTAGAAAAGTATTTGTCCCAATTTTTTTTGCTTCTCTTTGGATAACTGTATCTGAATTTGTTAGAAATGAATTTTTATTAAAATCTATATGGATAAAACACTATGAAAATCTTGGGCTAGAGTTTGTCACAACTCCTATAAATGGCATTATTTGGTTTGTTTGGGCTTTTGCTGTTGCAAAACTAATATTTGTTTTTCGGAGCAAATTTGAGTTTTGGGAGAGTGTAGTGCATACCTATTCAGCAGGATTTGTACTCATGTGGCTTGTTACCAGTAACCTTGGTGTTTTGCCAGTAACTATATTGATATATGCGATACCCCTAGGTTTGGTAGAAGTGATAGTTGCAACGGTGATTATAGACAAACTAAAGGTTTAGTACAATATATAGAATAGGAAGAGAGTGAGTAGAAGATGCATATGATAAAATATATTACTTATTTATCATATAAGATTTTCTTTCTCAAATCTTTGGAATTATGGTACAATATATAGTCAAAATTTTTGTAAGGGTCAAAAATTAATTATTATATATGGAGGAAGAAATATGATACCAAGTTGTCCAAAATGTCAATCAGAATACACATATGAAGATGGAAACATGATAGTATGTCCTATGTGTTCGCATGAATGGAATCCAGAAGCAGAAACAGCAGAAACAGGGGAAAAAGTTTATAAAGATGTAAATGGAAATATCCTTGTAGATGGTGATTCGGTAACTGTAGTAAAAGATTTGAAAGTAAAAGGTAGTTCTTTAGTTGTAAAAGCTGGAACTAAAGTTAAAAATATAAGATTAGTTGATGGTGATCATGATATCAATTGTAAAATTGATGGAATGGGTGCAATGCAACTAAAAACATCTGTAGTAAAAAAAGCATAATGCGAGCCTCATTCCCAAAGTGGAATGGGGCTTTTTTAAATTTCTTATAACCCCCTCTAACTCCCCCTTAAAAAGGGGGAGGACTGGTGGTGAAAAACTCCTATTAAAAGAGATTGGAAGTTTGAGGAAAAATAGTAGGAGTTTATAAAAAAACTATTAAAAGTGGTAATAGTTTAGACTAAGTATATTTTCCATGATTATAAATTAATCATAAAAAATCAGAGTAATCAGTGGATAAATGAACCCCCTCTAACTCCCCCTTAAAAAGGGGGAGGACTGGTGGTCAAACTCTCCTTAAAAAGAGGAAAGACTGGTAGAGAAGTTCCCCTTGAAAAGGGGGAGGACTATTGAAAAACCCCTTCAAAAGAAGGGGCATTTTTATAATCTTATTAAAAATCTTTCTAATCAAAGAATCTATATTGTAGTAAAAAATAATTGTGTTAAAATTCATTACCTATTACCTATTACCTATTACCTATTACCTATTACCTATTACCTTCTACTTTTTTATGTGGTATACATATCCAAAACCATTTGTTTTATACTGAGGTTCA
>CAZHXU010000146.1:0-7810 GCA_964536535.1 uncultured Fusobacteriaceae bacterium | reverse complement strand
ACATTTGAAACCAAAAGTGTACAACTTAATACCATCATCATTAATAGCTTTTTCATTTGTTCCTCCTAATTTTTATTGGTGCACCTAATAGAGTATACCTTTAACAGCAATAAAAATATATATAATTTTATAATATTATAATTAAGAAAGTGGTTAGAAGTATTAATTTTTACTAATAATCATTTAAACTTGAATTTATAAATAAAAAATGAGAATTTGTCATTTCCTTACCAATAAAAAAACTTTTTAAAATTTTATTTATAAAATTTATAGTTTTTATATAGGAAAATAATAAATTACTTGAATAGTAAGTTTAAAGCTAAGGAGAAATATTATGGTTGAATATATTGATTTAGGTAGATGCACTTATGAAAAAGGAAACTTTGTTCAAGAGAAACTACAAAAAATTGTTGAAAAAGATAAATCTAAAATATTTCTTTTGTTTGCAGAGTTTAATCCAGTTATAACATATACAAAACAAAGTAGTTTTGAGGATATATTAGTCACTAAAGATTACCTAAAAGACAATAATATTGACTTATGTGAAACAAATCGTGGTGGACACATCACATGCCACGAACCAGGTCAACTAGTCTGTTATCCTATATTAAATATCAAATATTATCAAATAAAAATAGTGGATTTATTAAGAATTATTGAAGAGATTATTATAAAAACACTTGATAAATATGGTATTTTGGCTAGGAGAGATAAAAAATATACTGGAGTTTGGGTTTCAGATGAAAAAATATGTGCTATAGGTTTACACTTTAAAAACTGGATTAGCTCAAATGGTTTTTCTATTAACAATACAAATAATTTAGACTTGTTTAATTATATTGTCCCTTGTGGTATAAGGGAGTTTGGTGTTTGTTCTTTAAAAAAACTTGGTAAAGATATTCAAATGAATGACTTAAAAAAAGAGATAATTTATGAGTTTTCCCAAAAGTTTGGAGGTATAGATGAAAGCAAATTGGATTAGGAAAAAAATATATCATGAAGAGATAGAAGTAAGTAGTCTTCTTAATAACTTAAAAGTAAATACAGTTTGTACTAGTGCTTATTGTCCCAATAGATGGGAGTGTTATAAAAACAAAGTAGCTACTTTTATGATTTTGGGTGACAAATGTACTAGACAATGCAAGTTTTGTGCAGTAAAAAAAGCTAAACCTAGTTGTATTAATAAGGGAGAAATAGAAAATATAATAAAAGCTATTATTAACCTCAGATTAGATTATGTAGTAATAACAAGTGTTACAAGAGATGATTTAGTCGATGGTGGGGCTAGTCAATTTGTAAAAATAATAGAAAGTATAAAAAGGGAGAAGAAAAAAGTAGAAGTATTAATACCTGATTTTGACGGTAATATAGAAGCTATTGATGACGTAATAGATGCCAAACCACAAGTAATAAATCATAATATTGAAACGGTTCCAAGCCTGTATGAACATATAAGACCAAAAGCTTCTTTTGAAAGAAGTCTTGCTATTTTAGAGAGAGTTAAACAGAGAAAAAAAAGAATTCTGACCAAAACTGGTATTATGCTCGGTTTAGGTGAAAGTAAAGAAGAACTTATAAAAGTATTTGAAAAAGTTGTTGAAAAAAATATAGATATTTTGACTCTGGGGCAATATCTACAAGCTACAAAAGAACACTATCCAGTGAAAAAATACTATAGTCAAGAAGAGTTTGATGAACTGGCAAAAATTGCATATGAAATGGGAGTAAAGTGGGTAGAAGCCGGTCCATTTGTAAGAAGCTCTTATAATGCAAAAAACATATATGAACAACTAATTAATAACACTTATAACTACTGGGACAATATTTAGAAGGAGGGAGATATGGTTTTTGATGATTTTAACCCTTTAGAGGGTAAAGTATTTGAACTTTTTACAAGTGAGTTCAAGTTTGTTAATGAAAAGTATTTTGAAGAGTTATCAAAAGATTTATTGATTGAAATGTATAAAACTATGGTTTTATCAAGGATTCAAGATGAATGGTCTTTAAAGTTTCAAAGACAAGGGCGTATGTTAACATTTGCCCCTAGTTTGGGACAAGAGGGACTACAGGTAGCAGCAATGGCTGCTTGTAGAAAAGATGATTGGTTAGCACCAGCATTTAGAAGTAATGCTGCTTGGCTTTATAAAGGTGTGCCTATGCACGATATCTTTTTATACTGGTGTGGAAATGAAATGGGTAGCAAGATTCCAGATGATATTAATATGTTACCTATATCTATACCTATAGGTAGCCAATTTAACCATGCAAGTGGATTAGGTTTAGCAGAAAAGTTTAAAGGCACAGATAGAGTTGTTGTTACTTTCATTGGTGATGGTGGTACTAGTGAAGGTGAATTTTATGAAGGAATGAATTTTGCAGGAGCAAAAAACAGCCCAGTTATCTTTATAATTCAGAATAATCAATATGCTATAAGTACTCCTACAAAAAAACAAACAAAAGCAAAAACCCTTGCACAAAAAGGATTAGCTGCAGGAATTCCTAGTATCAAAGTCGATGGAAATGATGTTTTTGCCATGTATGTAGCTATGAAAGAAGCTGTTAGTAGAGCTAGAAAGGGAGAGGGACCTAGTCTTATTGAAGCTGTTACTTATAGACAAGGGCCACACACTACAGCAGATGATCCAAGTATTTATAGAGATGAAGTTTTCCATGAAAAGATGATGAAAACAGATCCTCTTATTCGTCTTAAAAAACACCTTATTGATAAGAAGTATTGGTCAGAGGTAGAAGATGAACAGTACAAAAAAGAGTGTGATCAAGTTGTTAATGATGAGTTTGATAAGTGTGAAAAAAACAATAAAGTTACTTTAGAAGAGATTTTCAAATATACCTATGAAGAGATGACAGAAAACCTAAAGGAACAATATATAGAAGCAAAAGAATGGGAGGAGGGCAAAAATGGCAATAGTTAATAATATAGAAGCACTTAACAAAGCTCTCTTTGAGATGATGGAAGAATATAATAATATGGTTATTTTTGGTGAAGATGCAGGTTTTGAAGGTGGAGTTTTTAGGGCAACAAAAGGGCTTCAAGAAAAGTTTGGTGAAGAAAGGGTTTTTGACTCACCTCTTACTGAAGGAGGAATAATAGGAAATGGAATAGGAATGGCTATAAATGGTCTTAGACCTGTTGTAGAGATACAATTCCAAGGTTTTTTATTTCCTGGTTTAAACCAGCTTCTTATCCATGCTGCAAGGATGAGAAATCGTTCTAGAGGAAGATTTACTGTACCTATGGTTATTCGTATGCCTTATGGTGGTGGTGTAAGAGCTCTTGAGCACCATTCAGAAAGTATAGAAGCAATGTTAGCTCATATTCCTGGTTTAAAAGTAGTTATTCCTAGTAATCCTTATGATACTAAAGGATTATTAGTATCAGCCATAAAAGATCCAGATCCAGTAATATTTCTTGAACCTAAAAGATTATACAGGGCATTTAAACAAGAAATCCCCGATGAAAAATATAGTGTGCCTATTGGAAAAGCAAGGATATTAAAGGAAGGAACTGATTTGACTTTGGTTTCTTGGGGTGCAATGATACCTGAGTGTCAAAAAGCAATCGAAGAGCTTGGTGATAAAGTTAGTATTGAATTTATTGATTTGAGAACTATCTCTCCTATAGATAAAGAAACTATAGAAAAATCTGTTAAAAAAACTGGTAGATTTTTGGTAGTTCATGAAGCAGTTAGAAGTTTTGGAGCAGGAGCGGAACTTATAAGTATAGTTAATGAAAAGGCATTTTTATACTTGGAAGCACCTCCAACAAGACTTGCCGGTTATGATATTACTGTTCCTCTTGATAGAGGAGAAAGATACTTTATGATAGATAAAGATAAAATTATCCATAAAATAAATGAATTGATAAAATTCTAGAAGGGAGGCTCTATGTTTGAGTTTAAATTTGCTGACATAGGTGAAGGTATACACGAAGGTAAACTCTTGGAATTTCTTGTAAATGAAGGAGATTTGGTAGAAAATGGTCAAAGCCTCTTTCTAGTTGAAACAGACAAAGTAAATGCAGAGATTCCTTCACCAAAAAAAGGTATAGTTAAAAAACTATGTTTTAATATTGGTGACATAATTAAAGTAGGAGATACAGTTGTTATTCTTGAAGATGAGGGGTCAAATGACTCACAAACTAATAATAATGTAGAAGAGAAAAAAGAAGAAGAAAGTGCTGGAGTTGTTGGTGAGATAAAAGTATCTAATGATTTGATTCCTAGTTTTGTTAATGAAGATAAAGCAGATAATAATAGAAAGAAAAAAGTATTAGCTACACCAGTTGCTAGAAAATTAGCTAAAGATTTGGGTGTTGATATTAAAGAAGTTGTTGGTAGTGGATTTAATGGTAGGGTTATGAAAGAAGACATTAAAAAATTTAGTCTTGATAAAAAAACCGTTGAAACTAGAGAAGAAAGTAGTAATAAAAACTTTGGAGATGAAGAGTTTGAATATATGTCTTCTACTCGTAAAGCTATCTCCCAAGCAATGGAGTTATCTAAAAAAAACATACCCCATACTATTTTGTATAAAGATATAGAAGTAGATAAACTATATAAACTTCGAAATGAATTAAATGAAGAGGGTGATATACACCTTACATATATGCCATTTATTATAAAAGCTCTTTGTTTGTGTATAAAATATTTCCCTATATTTAATAGTGAAATTGATGGAGACAAAATAATCTTTCATAAAAGTGTCAATATAGGCATAGGTGTTGATACCGAATTTGGTCTAATGTTACCCGTTATAAAAGACGCCCATACTAAGTCTATGTTAAGTATAAATGAGGAGTTAAAAACTCTAGCCCAAAAGAGTAGAAGTAAAAAGCTCACTTTAGAAGATATTAGTAATGGGACTATTTCTATTACAAATTTTGGTAAATATGCAAAATATGCAAGTCCTATTATCAAATGGCCCCAAGTGGCTATTTTAGGTATTGGTGCCATTGAAGAGGGTGTATGTGTAAAGAACCATAAAATAACTACAAATCACCTTATGCACATCAGTATGGCTGTTGATCACAGAATCATTGATGGTGGTGATGTAGGAAGGTTTATAGAAAAGTTTGAGTCTTTAATTAAGAACCCTAAACTCTTACTTTTAAGTTAGTTTTGGAAGGGAGTTTTTATGTATGATGTTATTGTAGTTGGTGGTGGACCTGGTGGTTATGTTGCTGCTATAAAAGCTAGCCAAAGCGGTCTTAAAACAGCTATTATCGAAAAAGAGTGGTATGGTGGAGTCTGCCTCAATGTTGGATGTATTCCTACCAAAACTATGTTAAAAAGTGCAAAAGTTTATGATGATATAAAAAACTCCGAAAAATTCGGTATAGAAATAAATGGTAGTGTGACTATAAACTGGCAAAAAATTATTGATAGGCGAAATAAAATAGTAAATAAATTAGTAAGTGGTGTTGAGTATCTTTTGGACAAAAATGGTGTTGATAAATACAGTGGTGAAGGAAAGATACTTAGTAAAACAGAAGTAGAAGTTGATGGTCTTGTCCTAAAGGGTGAAAATCTCATTTTGGCAACTGGATCAAAAGCAAGACTGCCCCAAGTAAAAGGGGCAAAAGAAGCTTTTGAAAAAGGATTTTTACTTACTAGTACAGAAATTCTTGATTTAAAGAATCTACCAAAATCGCTTTTGATTTTGGGTGGTGGAGTAATAGGCGTTGAGTTTGCTACTCTTTTTGCTACTTTTGGTACAAAAGTTACTATTATACAAAATATCTCAAAAATCCTCGAATTTCTTGATGAAGATATAATAAAAGAGATGACAGATATTTTAGTCGATTTGGGTGTAGAGATTAGATATGATACAAAACTAAATGAAATAGGAAGTGGCTGGATAGGAGTAGAAGGAAGTAACGGCGAAGCCGAGAGGGTAGAAGGAGAATATTTTCTAAGTTGTATAGGTAGAGAAGCAAATTTAGATAATTTGGAGAATTTAAATCTAGAAAAATGGAAAAAAGGTATATTAACAAATGAAAAATTAGAAACAAATATAAAAGGAGTTTATGCCGTTGGAGATTTGAATGGCAGATTACAATTAGCTCATGTTGCTTCACATGAAGGAATTGTCGCTGTTGAAAATATCTGCGGTGAAGATTCCAAAATAGATTATAAAAATGCACCTTATTGTATCTATTCCTTTCCAGAAATGGCTGGCATAGGGTTAAATGAAAAAGATGCTAGGGAAAAATATGATAATGTAAAAGTAGCAAAATTCCCCTTAGGTATAAATGGAAAAGCTCTTGCAGAGGGAGAAACTCGTGGTTTTGTAAAAATTATTGCTGAAGAAACTTATGGTGAAATTTTAGGAGTACATATAATTGCAGCTCATGCAACAGATATGATATCTGAAATCTCTACTGTAATGGAATTAGAAGGGACAATTTATGAGTTAGCAAAAGCTATACATCCACATCCTACCCTTTCAGAAGTAGTAATGGAAGCAGCTATAGAAGCAACTGGTAAAGCTTTACACAAATAAATTTTTATAAAAATAAAGTTTTTATAAAGAATTAATTTCCCTTATATAAATATGGGTTTTTAATTCTTTATTTTTTCATATTCAAGTGGTATACTTTATTACTATTATGTGAAAAGAAGGGATAAATATGTTTAGAGAAGCAAAAATAGTAGTAATAGGGGGAGGAACAGGTTTATCAGTTCTGCTTAGAGGTTTAAAAAAATTTCCACTGGAGATAAGTGCAATAGTTACTGTTGCTGATGATGGTGGAAGTACTGGAAAATTACGTGATTTGTATGATATACCTGCACCTGGAGATATAAGAAATGTTATGGTAGCACTGAGTGAAGTAGAGCCACTAGTTGAAAAACTTATGCAATATAGATTTCCTGATGGTGGATTAGAAGGACATGCAATGGGAAACCTCTTGTTAACAGCTCTTACAAATATAACTGGAAATATAGTAGATGGAGTACAGGCTCTTTCAGAAGTATTAAATATTAAAGGAAAAGTAATTCCTCTTACAGATGAAAGTTGTACTTTAGTAGCTAGATTTGCAGATGGTACAATAGTTGAGGGAGAATCTCTTATTGATAAAGAAAATAAAAAGATAGAAGAAATATATTATAAGGAAGCTCCGAAACCACTTGAAGAGGCAGTAGAAGCAATAAAAGAAGCTGATCTTATTATTTTTGGAATTGGGAGTCTTTATACAAGTATTATTCCAAACCTACTTCTACCCGATATACAAAAGGCCTTAATTAATACAGAAGCTAAAAAAATCTATGTATGTAACGCCATGGAACAACCTGGTGAAACAAAAGATTATACAGTAAGTGACCATATAAAATCTATACACAAACATATTGGGCAAAATATCATAGATGCAGTTATTGTAAATGATGAAAAGATACCTGAAGAAATAAGAAAAAGATATGAAGATGTAGGAGTAAAAGAAGTAGTAATAGACCATGATGAAATTGATAAATTGGGAATAGAACTCCTTGAACACAGAGTTATAGAGATAAACTCTAAAAAAGAAGTAAGGCATCATTCTATAAGGCTAGCATCAATAATCTATTCTATGATTTTAGATTGGGATATAGTAGATTAATTTTGATTTATTAGAGATAAAAATAAATTAGAGGAACTGATTTAATCACAAATCGGTTCTTTTTTTATTAATTTTTAATTTGTGACTTATTTTTATGTTATTACTTTTGTCTTGATACAAAAGTAATCAACGTCTATTGGACATAACTAAATTTACGTCAGATAAATCTTCCTTATTTAGTAAAAATCAAGTCTT
>CAZHXU010000145.1:0-7815 GCA_964536535.1 uncultured Fusobacteriaceae bacterium | reverse complement strand
AGAATACTCTTCTACTTTCTCGCTATCTACATAGATAGCTATACTTCCATCTTTATACCAAGTACTTCCTTCTACTATATTTCCGGCTTCATATTTACCTTCATATAATTTTTTACCGTCTTTATAGTAACTTTTTGATATTCCATCTTTTTTACCGTTTACATAAAAAATTTCTCTATGTATGCTACCATCATCATAAAACTCTTTATTCAAACCATCTTGCAATCCATTTGAATTATAAAAATATTGTTTTTTGACATTTCCATTTTCAAAATACCAAGTGTAATTTCCAACAGGTTTTCCATTTTTATAATTTGCTTTTAACTTTATTTTCCCTGTATAATAGTATAATTTCCTTTCCCCTTCTAACTTGCCGTCAACATAATTTTCATCATAATGTACATTTCCATTTCTATGATATACCTTATTTTGTCCGCTTTTTTTACCATCTATATAAAACTCTTCTTTATACAAAACATTATTTTGATTTTCATCTATTAATTTGTAATAATATTCAAATCTTTCCCCTGTTAACAAACCATTTTTGTCATACTTTTCATCTTTGTATAGACAGTATCTATTCAAATCATTTGCCCAAAAATAATCTTTATATTTACCAACTATTTTCCCATCTTTGAATATTCCCATTACACTAACGTCACCGTAATCATCAACGCCTTTAACTCTTCCACTTAATTTTTTATCCATATACATATAGATTCCATTTTTTTCTTCTATTTCTGTATAAAATATTTTTTTATAACCAAAAGTCATTTTTAAAATCAATAAAATAATGACTAAAGCTACAGTATAAATTGTAATTTTTCTTTTCATTATCCTTATCCTTATTTAGTGATTACAATCAACAATTTATTTTTTTCAGTTTCTGTTAAAAAATTTTATTTAATTATTTTTTTGTCAAATGCTTTACTTGACCAGGTTGAACTATTGTTACCATACCTCCTAAAGCACAAGGTAATTTCCCACTAACTGTTAATACTGGCGTACCATTTATGAAAAATCCACCATCAGTACATATCCACTGTCCTGTTAATGCTAATGAACAAGGAGGAATTCCATATACATTTGCAAGTGGCAAACACCCTCCAAATGGAGTAAAGTTCGCTAAAGTTCCATCTTGTATAGTTGCAGCTAACATATTATCTACTTTTACTATTTGATTACTAAGTACACTAAGTGTCCCAGGTGCAGTTCCACCAGTACACATACACATTGCACCTTGAACTACAATAGGACTTCCTCCTCCAGTAGGACTTGCCACTTGAAGATTTGGTATATTCAGTGGGGCTGGCATATTATTTTCTGCCGTTTCTTCTTCATTTTCTTCATTACTCTCTTCTTCACTACTTTCAGCTTCCGATTCCCTTGCATCTTCTTCAGTATCTCTTCTTTCAGCTTCTTCTGCTGCCGCTGCTTCCTCTTCATCAAACTCTTCTGCTTCTCCTGGAAATACTATCTTTTCTCCTGCTTGTATCCACAAAAAATCATCTATTATTCTATCTTCATCATTAAGATAACTATTTTTTGCTTCACCCTTTACCGCTTCTGAACTATCTTTTTGTCTTTCATAACGCCCTAATACTTGACCATCTACTATATAGTATGGAGGAACCCTATCTAACCACAAACCATAATTTCCTTCTTTAAAGTTTTTTATCTTTATCCTATTTCTAAGGTTAGACTCAGATGTATACTCTATAGTCAAAGTTTTATTAACATAGTTTTTCCTATATACATTTCCAAAACTATCAACAAACCTTCCACCTTCACCTTTTTCTATATTAGGTCCTATAAAGTTTCCCATAATCTTTATCTTAGCAAGTCCATAATGATTTATCTCTTCTATTTCATTTCCTTGATCAAACTCATGTATCTCCCTCATCTACATCTCCTTATACTCTATCTCTCGGAATCAATATTTTTTCACCTATCTTTAACTTTTTAGGGTCTTTAGATGTTACTGGTTCAGAGTTATAAAACATTAACTCTCTCCATCTCGCACCATTTCCAAGTTCATCTTGTGCTATTTGCCAAAGAGTATTTCCTCTTTCTACTACATATACAGACTTAATAAGACTTCCATGCAGAGTAGTGTCGTTATATGGAAGTTCTATACCATAATCTGAGTTTTTAAAGTTTTTTATAAGCAGTTTTTTATAACCATCTAATATAAACTCTTTTTTAGCTTTTCTACTTCTATATATATCTATTATTGATTTATCTAACTCATGACTTTTGTACAAAAATATCAGTTCATCTCTATGAGTATTATAGATACTTAGATACTTTTCATCTCTACTCTTAAAACTAAAGTTTTCATCATACCTTATATCATCTTCTATTAGATTAATTACTTCCTTAAACTGCTGATTTTCTACTTCTTCTTCACTATATATATTAGTAAATCTAATATTAGTTAGGTTTTTTCTATCAACAACTATACTTCCTTCTCCATTAGATTTAGAATAATACTCTAGTGGGAAGCCTTTTACAAATTCATAATCTGCACTTTCTCCATCTTGTCTTTCATAGAGAGAACCAAATAATATTGGGTAATCAGTTGCTAGATTCAAACCAAAGTTATAGTTTTCAAACCCTTCTATCTCAATACCATTGCCAAACTTATGTTCATACCTTTTATTATCTTCATTTTGAGAGTCTTCTATTTGCATATACTCACTCACATCATATTGATGTCCATAAGATATTAATACTTTATTATCAGTCAAATGATATTCATAGTAGATATATGCAGTTGTTCCTTCTATCTTCTCTCTATACCTGTATATATCTGTATAATCAGTTTCTATTCTTTCAATTTTTTCTATCTCTTTCCCTAGTTCTACTTCTTTATTTCTATGGTTAATTTTGATTCTACTTCTATCTCCTTCATATTTATCTTCAATATTTATTATTTCTTCACCATCTACATCAAAGAGATATTTTGTTTCATTTTCTACACTTGAATCCAAAGTTCCTATTAACTTGTGATATCTAGGTAGTTCTATACCATAATCTCTATTTTGAAAGTTAAGTACCCTTTGCATATTATCAAACTGCTCATTTTCTCCATATTGAATACATAGTATGCTCTGTGAAGGTATATAAAAATACCTTACTTGTACATCTCTTTCTTCTTCTACCCCGTCTTCATTTTCAAAGTTAACTAAGATATTTTCTATATATTGTTCTGCATCTCTATGGTCTTCTAGTATTTTTTCTTTATTCTTTTCTCCTTCACTATCAAAATAATCTAATAAACCATCAAGTATCTTCCATCTCTCTTCAGATTCTTTTTCTAAGTATTTTATGTCCTGTCCAAGAAGTGTTCCTTTTATCTTAATATTCCCCTTTACTTCTTCTCCTTCTCTCTCTTCTTTTTCTCCGTTATTTATCTCATGTAACTGCTCATTTAGTACAACTTCTTCTGTCATCTCAAATGCTTTTGTTCCTGATATTTCGTCTTTTTTATAATATGGTAACCCCATAGCTACAATTTTAATTTCATCCATAAAAGAACTTTTTAGCAAAGGGTTATATTTATACATCATCTCTGAATCTTCATGTCTCTTAAATGTAATAGTTGCTTTATTTGTATCTATTCTTTTTAGCTTATATAAATTCTTAATCTCTTCTTCAGTATATTCTTCTATTAGTTGGTCATAATAATATAATTTTCTTCCTGCATAATAGCCAGCTTCTTCATATCTACTTTTTAATGAATCTTCTATTTTTCTATAAGCAAAATCATAATTCATTTCTAGTTTATCCGCTTCAATATATTTTCTGCTACCGCTACTTATTTGAGCACTAAGATAACCCTCTGCTATTGCCTCTTTAAATAATATATATTTATAATCTTCTCTAATCTCTTTTCCTATATTTCCACTTTCTTTTTCTATATATGGTAAGTATGCATGTTCATTGATAAAATACAAAGCACCTTGCCCTATTTCTTCTGCTTCTACTTCAAAAACTTCCTTTATTTCATCTATTTTTTCATTGTTGTAATAATAAAATTTTGTTGAATTATTTTTTTTGATTTCATTGTAATTATTTTGAATTTCTTTATAAAGATTTAAAATACTTACAAGTGAGTTTGCTATAGCTAAAGGCTCTTTATCATTTTCTAATATTTGATAATATTCAACTTGACTCTCTGGAGTATCATGCTTATAGTGATATCCTCCACCTTTTATTTCAGTTTTTAGAAATAGATAGTTTGACAGAGTATATAAACCATTTTCATCTTCTACCAAACGCAGATAATACTCTTTACTAACATAGTTATTACCTTCGAATTTTTTAATTAAAAACTCTTCCTTCAAAGGATTTTTTCTATATTTTGTACCTACTGTACTATTAGTATCAGATATCATTAATCTACTATCATTTTCATTGATAAATAAGAAAAGGGCTGTTTTTAAATCAACTTTTATATTTTTACGTCCTCCTAATATCTTTTGATTTATTCCTAGACTTCCATCATATTTATCAGCTATTCTATATAGATTTCTACCTTTATCTTCAGGAATCAATTCAATAATTTTTTCCTTTTTGATAAACTCCAGTAATCCTTCATTTCTTTTGTTTTTCAAATATCTTTTCCAAAGTTTCCATCCTTCAATAACTAATAAAGCTGCAATTGCTATTCCTACAGATACTAGAGCTGATGATATTTTTATCGTAATTCCAAATTTAACTAAGAGACTTGCTGATATATTGGCTATTAAATTTCCACTAGCCCTCCATCCCATAGCAACTAATGATCCTGTTTTTAACATTATACTTGGAGCTGCTTTTACTAAGGTACTTGGATATTTTAAAGCAACTTCTTTTAAAAATGGTCTTGTTAAATTTAGCATTATATAACCAACTGCTGCATAACTCGCTAACTGGGCTACATTACCAGCTGTATCTTTTACATATATTGCAAAATTACTATTGTACTCTTTATCTACATCTTCCAAAGAAAAAGTTAATGCCCCTTGTATATTTGCAAAATTCTTAACAAAAAAAATCCCATTGTTTTCATTTTTTTCCAATATATCATTTATAAAGCCTAATTCTGCACCGTCACCAAAACCTGTAATATGAATATTATAATCATTTCCAGAATACTCTTCCTTGATTCGATCGTATACAAGCTTTAGTCTATTTAGACCATTTGGTAATATTTGGCTTTTAGATTTTTTTTCTACATCATCTCCCCTAACTGCAATTACAATGTCTTTTTCTTTCTTAAATACTACAACTCTAAAACCTGTGTCATAATACTTCAATGTTTCTTCTATTGATATTGTTTTATTCTCTAATTCTTTAACAGGCACATAAAGTTGTTTATCTAATTCATTTATCAAATGATGAAGTCCCATGGAAAATAATGTTTTCAAAAAATCTGGTCCATTTGATCTAGTAAATAAAGCTCTTACAATATTAATAATTGGGCTTAAAAATTTTTTCTCACCTATATTAATTTCATTGTATATATTCCCTTGAACTGACTCTAAAAATTTATCTACTACTACATCATATTTACCTTCTATTTTTTTCTCTATTTCCAATAGTTCTTCTATCTTTTTTTTATTTATATTAATATCTTTTTTTAGTTTAAGTCTTCTTGGATTTGATGGACTTCTTCTACTGTACTTCTCCTCCAAATTATTGATTCTTACATCAAGATTTTTTCTATCTAATTTACTCTGAGCTAACTTTTTTTTATCACTTTTATAATCATTTTTTTTACTAGAACTAAACCCTACTGATTCTGAAATACAACTGAGTAAAAATTCTCCTACTTTTAGTGTTAACATCAATTTTTCTTTTGCTTCTTCTGCTTCATCTATCTCGTCTCTAGAAGCCATATTATCAATGGTTTTGTTTAATTCATTTAGAGTACCTTGTATATTTTCAACAAGGCTTTTTTTTACCTCAGGAAAAAGTTCTCTCTGCAAATCTTTTAGATATTCTTCTGAAATTTCTATTAAATTAGTGTATTCTTTTATTTCTTCTTCAAAAGTTTTATATTCTTCTCTTTCTTCATTTTTTAGTAGTTTAAGCTTTTCTTCATATTTTTTCTTCATTTCAACATCTTCTAACAGCTTTGTAACTTCTACTTTTATTGTTTGAACTAATGATTCTCTAAAAACCGTATTAATTTTATCCGCATCTCCATTTAAAACGCCCAAAGCTCCAGTTAATATTTCTTTCTGATATTCATAAGTTGATTTCAGATATTCACTAGTTATTTTATAGTTATCTGCAGCATATACTACTTCCCAGTCATTTAAAAAATACCCCTCTTGACTGCTCCTCGCCGATATATCAAGATACTGCATAGCTACTCCTGCTTTTCTACGCATTTGATCTACACCTAATTCTTTTTCTTCTGGAGTAAACTCATTTTCTTTTACATCTTCACCCATATATATGTATCTTTTAAAATTTCCATCTGCATCTTCTCTTATAAAACTCTCTGGCTTCAATTTTTCATTAATTTGGGGATATTTTTCATTATCACCTTTTTTTAATTTTGTAAATTGCCATTCTAGGTTCACTAAATTACTAAAAGTTAGTAAACTTCTATCCGTTATTTTCATGTTCTGTACTCCTCTAAAATATATAATAATTATAATTTTTATATTCACAATCTTTTTTATTCTTAAAGTTATGACGTTTTACATCCCCTTTTTCTTTTGCTTCTTTATATCCCCCATACTTATTTATTTCAATCAGATATTTTAATGATTCAATCCAAAATCTTCCTTGATTACTATACCTCAAATATTCACTTCCATTGATATACTCTAAATTTTCTTTATTTATTGTATCTATTGCTAATTTCTTTTTATTTTCATCCATATATAATATTTCTTCACCCAAAACTTTACTCATCTCTTCTCTAAATTCTTTCGGTGGCAAATAAACTACTTCCCCTTCTACCTCTACTTTCTCCAAATCCAAATATTTTATTTCTCTACGGTATTTCTTGTAGCTTGGAGCAAGCACTTTTTCATCTATAAATATTACTCCCATTTTTAAGTACTCAAATAGCCCCTCTCCCTTTAAGTATTGGATAAACTCAAAAGTTTCTTCTTGCCTTCTACTTTTCTCTTCTTCCCTTTCAATCTTGTCAAATATATAAACAGACAGACTCAATACTATTCTTGTAGTATCTGGGTACTCTTTCATATCATCTCTCATTTCTTGCAAACTAGATGATTTATATCCTGCCCACCAACTACCATCTCCTGTCACTTCATGTTTCACATCTACTTTAAGCCTTATTCTCTCTCCAAATATTTCTTTTGCTTTAGGTAACAGATAATTCTCTACATCATCATTTCTATTTATAAAACTATAACTATCCCCTGGTTTTCCCAATCTTCCAAATGATTTTATATCTATACTCGAACTTGCATAATAATAGTCATCATCTTCTCTATTTGTTCCTATTATTGACTTTGGATATATTCTTGCTTGATAAAACTCTTGACCATTTGCACTTCTTCTTCCTATTCTATCTACTACAAACTCTTCTCCATATTTTTCATAGAGATATTTTTCCATTTTATTTCTTACTTTATCTACATTGTTTCCACATCCGAATATTGTTATCGTTATTAATAATACCGTTAGTAATTTTAATATTCTTTTCTTCATCTCATCCTCTTCCATGTTAATCATCTATTATTCTAATTACTAATTAAATATGGCTCCTCGCCGATATATCAAGATATTGCATAGCTACTCCTGCTTTTCTACGCATTTGATCTACACCTAATTCTTTTTCTT
>CAZHXU010000144.1:0-7863 GCA_964536535.1 uncultured Fusobacteriaceae bacterium | reverse complement strand
GAAATTTTACGTTCATTTCGTTAACTTAATCTAAATTTCTTATAAAGGACAGAAAGACTAAAACCAAAGAATACTTTAGTTCTACCAAGACTCAAATCACAGAGAATAATTTTATCATACATTAAGTAATCATTTATTATTTGAGGATTATTATTCAGGTTTTATCATAAGTCTGTGTTACTATAACTTTAAAACTAAGCTTTATTGCTTGTTTTAATAGGTTGTGCATAGTTCGACTAAAGGTATAAATCCCTAAGTTTCACGAAATCTGCGTCAAAGCTTTTGATTTTCTCTATGAAAACTCTATAACTTTTGTTTACAACCTAAAAAGACTAGTATTAAACTAGTCTTTTACTTATTTTATATCATAAATACGTTTATATTTAAGATAATTATTCATTACTTTTTCTACATATTTTTGAGTTTCAGTAAATGTTATAGAATCAATTATAATATCACCATTTTCATCTAATGACCATTTTTTTACATTACCAGGTCCTCCATTATAGCTTGCAGCTGTAGTGGGAATACTTCCATTATAATCAGAAAGTAATAAACTTAGATAATGAGTACCATATTTGATACTATTTTCAGGTGATAAAAGTTCTATTGGTTTTACATTAACATCAAATCTTCTTGCTGTTGGAATAATCATTTGCATCAAACCATAAGCAGAAGCAGTAGAAATGACATTTTTGTTAAAATGACTCTCTTGTCTTATTATTGAATAAACAAGTGAATCTTCTACCCCGTACTCCCTAGTATATGTATCTACGTATTCTTTGTAGTGTTTAGGATACAGGTGTGTTCTCAAGTTAGTGTACTTGTAAAAATTACTTTGGTTTCTAATTGCCAAATTAAGAGCATTGTAGTAATCTTCACCTTCTTCATAATTTAGAATTCTGAGGTAAACTCTATATAAACTATCTGATTTATCAAAATTATATTCTGATATTGCTATTTTTGCCAGTTCCTTATCTTCAAACTCATTTAAAACATCAAGAGTTTCAACTAAATCCGAATATTTTTTATTATATTCATCAATGGGGAAAAACTCTTCTATTTCTCCCTTTTCAAGTATAGAAAGGGCTAATTCATAATAATAAGTATTAACATTGTAGACTAAAATATCTTCAAGATATTTTTCATCATCAAAATATTTGTAAAGTTTGTATCTGTATTTTCCAGATATATCCCACCACTTATGCTCTTCTATAAACTGGATCAAACCTTTATAGTCATTTTCTTTTCCATGTTTATAATATGTTTCAGCTTCTAACTCTTTTGAAGTCCAAAGAGTAGAAATATGAAGGTGTTTTAGAGCTTCATTGTTGTTTTTGTAAACAAGATATAAACGACCTAAGATATAATTTGCTTCACTATAATACTTTGAATCTTCTTCTACTCTTAAAAGGTAATCTATAGCAATTTGATAATTACCAAGTCTTCTATTTGAATTACCCAAGTAGAATAAATATAAATTTTCTTCTTTTTCTTTCAAAAGTTCACTAGCCAAAGTAATAACATCTTCGTGTTTCTTTTGTCTAAATAAAGTTTCTAAAAGTTTTTCTTCTACTTTTATATCTTTATTCCTTGTCAAAGATACTTTGTAAATATCTTGGCTATAAGTCAATTTACCCTTTGAAAAAAAGTAATTAGCCACTAATAACAAATCTTCATCTGTTAAATTACTTAGATTAGAAAAATCTTCTTTATAGATAATCTCATAAATATACTCATAATAACTGTCTTTTTCTTTAAGTTTCATTAGAGCTTTTTGTCTATATGGATCTAACTCTAAATCAAAATAATTTTTTTGAAGCAGTTTTAAATAATAGATAGAATCTTCTTCCATACCAAGTTTTTCATAAGCCATAGCTAAATAAAATTCATTTTCATATTGAAAATAATCTGTTTTTTTACTTCTAAAATAAGCTCCTTCAGATAACTCTAAAGGTTTGTATTTTGCTTCTTTTAGATATTTTACAGCCATTTCATAATCTTCTAAAAAGTAATAATTAAGTCCAATATAGTGCTGTGCATATTCGCTAGTAAACAAAGGACTATTTTCATATTCTTTTGATAGAGTATCAAAAATAGTTTTTGCATCATTATAAAGTCCTTGTTCATACAGAGTTTTACCCTTAGAAAAAAGTGTGTAGTCTTCATAAGCTCCAAAAATACTTGTAGCAACTAGTGTTAATAAAACTACTATTTTTTTAATCATAAACTCTCCTTTACCTCACTATTTATTATAGTTGATTTCTGAAAATAATTCAAACTTTTATAATTTAAATTATTTTAGTTATAGTTTAATTATAATAATTTATTACAATTATTTTCAAAAAGACTTACTCAGAAAAATTCTATACTAAACTAGTAAAAAAGAAATAATCATAGTATAATTTAATAATAAAGAGAGGGGATGAAATGGGAAAAATACAAATTTTAGATGAATCAGTATCAAATATAATTGCAGCAGGAGAAGTTGTAGAAAACCCAGCAAGTATGATAAAAGAGCTTTTGGAAAACTCTCTTGATGCAGGTGCCACTATGGTAAAAGTATATGTAAATAATAGTGGGAGATATGTAAGAATAGTAGACAATGGAAGTGGTATGTCTAGAGAAGATTTGTTTTTGTCTATAGAAAGACACGCTACGAGTAAGATAAAAAATAAGGATGATATATTTAACTTGTATACTTATGGTTTTAGAGGAGAAGCTCTTGCGTCTATTGCTTCTGTATCAAAATTAAAATTAACTAGTAAACAAGAAGAAGATAAAGTAGCTACAAAAATCCATGTAAATGGGGGAAAAGTTACAAAAGTAGAAGAAAGTGCTAATCAAGTAGGAACAGAAATAGAAGTAAAAGATCTATTTTTTAATACTCCTGCTAGATTAAAATTTTTACGTAGTAAAGGAACTGAGTATAATAAAATAAAAAGTATAGTTCTTGCTGAAGCACTTGCAAATTATAATACTGCTTTTTCACTTTATTTAGACGACAAAGAAGTAATAAAAACCAGTGGAAAAGGAGTAAAACATAGTATACTTGAACTCTTTAGTCCCCAAGTTTTAAAAAACTTAAAAGAGTTTGAACATGGTTTTGTAGGAAATATGAATATATTACGTGCATCAAAAGATTATATATTTACATATATAAATGGAAGGTTTGCAAAATCAGCAATTATAGAAAAAGCTGTAATTGAAGCATATTATACAAAACTTATGAAGGGGAAATATCCTTTTGCAATAATATTTTTGAATATAGATCCAAAAGAGATAGATGTAAATGTGCATCCTTCAAAAAAAATAGTGAAATTCTCAAATGATACAAGAGTATTTTCATTAGTTAAAAATAGTGTAGAAGAAGCTCTTTACCAAGATGAAAGAGAAGGTTCGCCTATATTTTCTTTTGAAGAAAAAGAAGAAAATGTAGAAAAAAAAGAAGACATTCCTTTGTTTTTGCAAAAAGAAGAGGATAAAAAAGTAATAGAAGTAAATAATATAAAAAAAGAAGAATTTGAAAAAGATATAATAAAAGGAGAAAAACAATTAATTCCTAATTTTTTTCTTGAAAAAGAAAGCAAAAATGTGGTAAAAGAAGAAATAGAGAATAGTTACATTAGTAAAGGGAAAGAAGAAGTAGAAGAAAATATTAGTGATTTTTCCTCTTATAAAGAAAAAGATAATGAGACATATGATAAAGTCTTTGAAAAAAATGAAAAAATTATAGAAAAAAAAGAGGAAAATACACATAAAAAAGAAGTAAATTACAGAATTATAGGGCAATTACGTAACATGTACATATTGGTAGAAAGAGATGAAGAACTTGAGATTTATGACCAACATATAGTCCATGAACGTATACTCTATGAAGAGCTAAAAGAAAAGCACTATAATGAAGAAATTGGTGTCCAAAATTTATTAGTCCCTCTAAAAGTCGAAGTAGAATATAAAGAGAAAGAGTTGATAATTGAAAATAAAAAACTCTTTAAGGAATTTGGTTTTGAAGTAGAAGACTTTGGCGAAGGGGAAATATTATTAAGAACAGCACCTATTTTTGACTTTAGAGCAAGTATAAAAGAAACATTTTATTTTATACTAAATAAGATAGCTGAAGGAGATAAGAGGGATTTTCGAGAAAAAATAGTAGTTTCTATGTCTTGTAAAAATGCCATAAAAGCAGGAGAACCACTTTCTTATGCAGAAATGGATATACTTCTTAAGAAATTACATGAATATGGAAAATACACTTGCCCCCATGGAAGACCAATAATAATTAAGCTCACATATGACAAATTAGACAAGATGTTTGGAAGAAAGTAAAAGCTTGCATTTTGGTATCATTGGTGATATAATTAACTGGTTTTTTTGAAGGTAGGGGTGATTAGTTTGATAAGTGTAAACCTAATATGTGTAGGGAAGATAAAGGAAAAATACATAAAAAGTGGGATAGCTGAGTTTGAAAAAAGACTTACTACTTTTGCAAAGTTTAAAGTTATTGAACTAAAAGAAGATGGTAATGATACAGACAGAAATGCTTCTATTGAAAAAGAATCTAAAGTAATCATAGATGAACTAAATAAATCGCTGGCATATAATATACTTTTAGACGTAAAAGGGAAGGAATTTTCTTCAGAAGAAATGGCAGAAAAGATAGAAAAGTTATGTGTACAAGGAAATAGTACTTTTAATTTTGTCATTGGAGGTTCTTATGGAGTTTCTGATGAATTAAAAAAACTAGTAGACTTGAGACTTAGTTTTTCTAAAATGACCTTTCCCCATCAGCTTATGAGACTAGTATTTATAGAGCAACTGTATAGATGGTTTAGTATTATTAAAAACACAAAATATCATAAGTAGAGGTGAGATTATGTATTCGGTTGGTGAAAACTTTTATTACGAAATAGATGGAGAAGAATACGAATATAATATTATTGGAGACATGATAATTAGAGGAAGAGAGTATTTAATAGCAGAAGATGAAGAACACATAAAAAGAGTGTTTGTATTTGATGATATGGAAGAAACTGTAGTGCTAATTGATGATGAAGACGACCAAGATGAACTTTTGGAAGTATGGGAAAATGAGTTTTATGGAACAAGTAGTGAAGTAGGACTTTGGGATGATGATGAATACGTAGGCGAAGATGAATACGAAAATGAAGAAGAGTTGGGATTCTTTGATGAAGAAGAAGAGGATGAATTAGAGACATTTGACTCTGATGACGAAGACGATAACTTGTACTTTTAGGAGTAAGTAATGAAAATAAAGATACAAAGTAATGATATCCACGGAGATAAATATAAAGAAGTATTTGATGCACAAGTTGAGGAAAGCACAAAAGGAAAAAAAATATCATATAAAGATGAAAATGGTCCAGTGACTATATATCTTTATGAGGGGAAAATGAGAATTGCAAGAAGTGGAAGTATTAACTCAAAGCAAATATTTGACGTCAATAATGAGTATAATTTTAGATATACAACTGCTTATCTAGAAAGCCACTTGACACTAAAGACAAATGAGCTTATTATAGATAGTAACAATGTAAATCTTGAATATGAGCTCTATAATGATGGAATGTTGGTTAATAAGATAAAAATGAGTATTAATGTTGAATAGGGCACTTGATGTC
The DNA here is from genome assembly GCA_964536535.1 of uncultured Fusobacteriaceae bacterium. Classification (GTDB taxonomy): domain Bacteria; phylum Fusobacteriota; class Fusobacteriia; order Fusobacteriales; family Fusobacteriaceae; genus CAZFBB01. The sequence goes on along the minus strand of CAZHXU010000144.1, from coordinate 2,221 downwards.
CTATTTTTTTGAGAGGGTAAAAATGAAAAAGATACTTGGAAGTTTTTTGGTGCTACTGAGCACAATATACGGTCAAAAAAAAGAAATTGAGTTGGGTCAAAGTATAGAAGTAAAAAAAGAAAAAGTACTGTCTTACAAAGTAGCTGAATTTCCTGCTTATTCAAATTTGTACTTCATAAAAGAAGAAAGTGATACTTTTACATTTACACCAGATGTAGTAGGAGTATATAAAGTAGAAGTAGACTATGGTAGTGATAAAGAATATATAGAAATACTTGTAAAACCAAATGAAGAATATAATGAAAATGATGTATATGTTTTGTTAGAAGAAGCAATTAATGAAGGACATCTAGAGTTATTAGAAGAAAAATTAAATGTTTTATTTAAGAATAATCCTCAAGATGTAAATATAAAAATTTATCTAAAAAAATATATAGATTATTTGTTAGATCAGCAAATGAGAGAAGAAGCATTTGCAATTTATAAAGTGTTAAATGCAAACTATAAATTATTAAATAGTGAAAATCTAGATATTTTAACTAAAATTTATGAAAATAAAGAGAAAAAAGATTTGTTAGATTTGGAAATTTTGAAGTTATTAAGTTATTTTGACAATAAATATACTTATATATTAGCTAAAGAAAGCCTTAGATTAGGTAAAAATACTGAGAAAGCATTACTACTGGTACAAAGTAGATATGATAATTTGTTTGATAAAGAAGCTGCAAAAGTATTAGCTGAATATTATATTAATAACGGTGAATTTAGTAAAAGTGAAAAATACTTAAAAATAACAGATAGGATTTTGTTAGCAAAAGAATATTATAAATTAGGAAATAAAAGTAGTTTTGAATATATCTATGATAAACTGGAAGAAGAAGAGAGAGTAGAAGTAGATAAATATGTAAAAATTATAGATGAAGAAGAAACTATAAAACTTTATTATGAAAAAGCTGTACTTAGTATGGAAAATCAAAGATATGAAATTGCTGATATATATTTTAAGAGGGTTATAAGGTTAACTATAGATGATAATCTTAGAAAAAAAGCTATATTTAATATAGGTAAAATGTATCTTGATGAAAAAAAATATGATGAGAGTTTATTAGTTTTCGAAAGGTATTTGAAGGAATACGGCAGTGTAGTAGATGCCGAAGCAAGATATTCACTTGGGATTTTGTATTATAATTTGAAAAAATTCCCAGAAAGTGATAAAATATTTAATCAGATTGTTTCATTGTATCCTGATACAGTGTGGGCAACAAGAGCGAGTATATATAAATTAAAACTTAAAAATAAAGGAGATAATAATGAGTCATAACACAGAGAAACATGTTAATTCCATTATACAAGACAAATGGAAAAAAGTAGAAGATATAAAAGCTATGGGGCTAGAGCCATTTGGAAGAAAGTATGAGAAGAAGAACATGATTTCTGATCTGTTAGCTGGAGAAGCTGAAGATGGTGTAACTTATAAAACTGCTGGAAGAATCATGACTTTTAGAAGAATGGGGAAAAATTTATTTGCTCATATAGAAGATCAAAGTGGAAGAATCCAATTTTACATTAGAAAAGATGAAGTTGGAGAAGAAGCTTATGAGTTAGCTAAAACATTTGCTATAGGAGACCATGTTGGAGTAGAAGGAACATTATTTACTACAAAAACTGGAGAATTAACTCTTAGAGGACTAAAATTTGAATTAGTTTCAAAAAGTGTTAGACCTTTACCAGAAAAATTCCATGGTTTAACTGATGTTGAAACTAGATATAGACAAAGATACTTAGATCTTATAATGAATAGAGAAGTTAAAGAAACATTTATTACTAGAACTAGAATAATAAATACAATTAGAAACTTCTTAACAAACAAAGGATTCTTAGAAGTTGAAACACCAATGATGCACCCAATAGTTGGAGGGGCCTCAGCTAGACCATTTGTTACTCACCACAATACACTTGATATGGAACTATATTTAAGAATAGCTCCAGAATTATACTTAAAAAGACTTATAGTTGGTGGATTTGACAAAGTATTTGAAATCAACAGAAACTTTAGAAATGAAGGGATTTCAACTAGACATAACCCAGAGTTTACAATGATGGAATTATACCAAGCTTATGCAGATTTTGAAGAAATAATGAATTTAACAGAAGAATTAATAAGACATTGTGCAGTAGAAGTTTTAGGAACTACACAAGTTACATATAATGAAAAAGAAAT
>CAZHXU010000143.1:0-7986 GCA_964536535.1 uncultured Fusobacteriaceae bacterium | reverse complement strand
TTTATTTAAAAGCATTATAAAAGACTAGTTAAAAACTAGCCTTGTACTAAATTTTTATTTTCTTTTAGAATTTGAAACTCTTTGTAACTTTACTATTTTTTACTTGCTTTCAAAAGAAATAAATCATACTCTTTATCATTTTTTTCAATAGTATATACTTTTTCTATATGTATCTCTTCAAAACCGTCTTCTTCAAGCATCTCTCCTAACCTATATGGATCTATGCCAAAATGATGTATTCCTTCTTCGTTACTATGAAAAGTACCATCTTCTTCAAAAAGATCTATTATATATAATTCACCTTTTTCATTTAAAAGTTCATTAAATTTGTTAATAATCTCTTTGTGGTCTTTTATGTGGTGCATAACCATTTGATTTATTATCAAATCGTATCTACCAACTAATTCATCCAAAACAACTACTTTATCATTGTTTTTTCCCTTTTCTTTTAATACTTCTTTCATGCCAACAGAAGTATCAAAAAAAGCAACTTTTTCCAAATGAGGAGCTAAATTATAACCTAACAAACCTGTTCCAGCACCAAAGTCTAAACAAGTACTTCTTATTTTAGTCAGATGTAATATTCTTTCAGATACAACTTTTGCCCTGTCTAACCTTCTCTGTTCTTTATCCCAATCTTTTGCTAAATCATCAAATTTTCCCATGGTCCCCTCCTTTTTTTCTATTATAACAAATTTTTATCCAAGTTAATACCGAGTAATATTTTTTATTTACATTAAAAGTTAAATATGTTATATATTAATTAATGCCACTTTAGCTCAGTCGGTAGAGCAATACCATGGTAAGGTAGAGGTCGCTGGTTCGATTCCGGTAAGTGGCACCATCTCTTTTCTTTTTTCATTTCAAAAAATTTTCTATTTGCTTTTAATTTACTTTACAGTTAATATATTTATAAGAGTATTACTTACAAAATTATATAGGAGTGTCGTATGAATAATATTGTACTAATTACAGGTGGTTCTGGCGGTATTGGTTTTGAGCTTGCAAAAATATACGCAAGAAAAAAAATGAATCTCTTATTAGTTTCTAGAAATGAAGATAAGTTAGAGGAAAAAGCTATATTTTTGAGGGAAAATTATGGAGTAGAAGTTGATTATATTCCTCTTGATTTGAGTATCAAAGAAAACTTGTATAAACTTACAAAATATACTAATGAAAAAGGTTATTTTGTAAAATATCTAATAAACAATGCAGGTTATGGTACACGTGGCTCATTTGCTGACTTAGGAAAAGAAGATATGAATATGATAGACTTAAATATAAATGCTTTAGTTTATCTAAGTAGTTATTATGCAAATGATATGATAAAGTACAAAGATGGATATATACTTAATGTAGCTTCTCAAGCTGGCTTTATACCTGGTCCTCTTATGGCTAGTTATTATGCTTCAAAAGCTTTTGTTATTAGTTATACAAAAGCTATAAGTAAAGAACTAGAAGGAAAAGGAGTTAAAATAAGCTGTTTGTGTCCTGGTTATACTCAAACTGACTTTGCTACAAGAGCAAATATACACGGTACAAACCTTGTAAAAAAGGGAGTAAGTGGGGTAGAAGTTGCTGAATATGCATATACTTCCCTTGAAAAAGGAAAGTTAATTGCTGTTTATCCAAAATCTTCATCTTTTCTTCTACAAAAATTAATTCATATATTACCTCTTTCTATAGTATTAAATGTAGTTAAAAAGATAAATAGTAAAAGTTAAATTTTTTAAGGAGAATTATGAGATTACGTATGGCAACTGAATATGACATTGATTTTATGTTATATGTTCAAGAAAAACTTAATAAAAAATATGTTGAAAAACATTTAGGCAAATGGAATTTAACCTTTCAAAAACTCTTTTTGACAAAAAGTATGGAGAGGGAAAAATATAATATAGTTTATAACGATGAGGAAAAAATAGGTATATTTGCTTGGAATGAAGATGATAAAGGAATATACCTTTATGAGCTATTAATCTTGAAAAAATACCAAAAGTTAGGTGTAGGAAGTATGTTACTCAATATGCTAATTAAAAGAGGAGAATACTTTGAAAAGAAAGTAGAAGCTCATGTATTTAAAAGTAACAAAAATGCCCTTGATTTTTATATAAAAAAAGGTTTTCAAATAGAATCTGAAAACCGTAGTCATTATAAAATCTTCTACAAAAAAGGGGGGAAGCAGGTCTAAAAGACCTGCTTTTAATATTAAACACTCTTTTTATTTACTTTGTGGAAGTAGTAAAATAAAAGGGTAACACGAGTGTTTAATTTTAAGGAGTAAAACTCCTTAAGTGGGTTTAATTTGGTAATAAAACAAATTTGGTATTGCGGGTTATTACTACAGCGGTTATTATAATATACTTTAGGCACTTTGTCAACGTTGTTTTTAAAATTTATTTTCTTTTTTTACTATTATAAGTCTATTTAAAAATGACATTTTGTAATATTTTTTGGATAATTGCATTCAGCCTCCCCTTCGAGCCTTTTATTCATAGAATATAAAATAATTTGTTACATTTTTTTCACAATAATTATTAGATACTTTTTTTAAAACTTAATTTATTATAAGGAAAAAATAAATTTTTTTTACTTCTATTTGATTTTAGAATAAAAACTGTTATACTTTTAATATAGGTTATTTTAAAGGGGTATATAAATAATTCTATTTATACTTTTTAGGAGGTAATTGTGGATAATATTAAAAATAAGGAATTAAGAATAAACAACAATAAGTATTTCTTTTTAAAAAGTTTAGAAGAAGACTTTGGCGGAAAAGGTTTTGTTTTTTCAAATGAAAATGGAGAAAAAATTGTATACAAAGAACTTTCAAAAGAAGATTATAATCATGAATTGTATTCTTATGAAAGACTAAGTAGCTTAGATATTGCTATACCAAAACTTATTGAACATAATGATAAAGATTTATATATTATAAAAGAATATATTGAAGGACTTTCTCCCTTAAAATTAATCGCAGAAGAAAAACTAGAAAAAGAACAAATTTTGTCTCTTTTTAAATTAGCAGAATTATTAAATAGTGACAATTTAGATATAAATTATTTTCCTAGTAATTTTGTCTACAAAAATGACTCTTTAGTTTATGTTTATTATCATGTCAAATCATATAATGAAACAGTTAATTTTAGAGACAATGGCATATATTATTGGATTAATTCTATTGGAGTTAGAAAATATCTAGATAAGAACCCAAACTATCTCATAAAAAATGGAAAAGCAATTATTCCATCAGGTTTACTTGAAAAAAGAGAAGATATTTTTAGAGATTACATAAAATGGAAACATGGAGGAAAATATTAATTTTTTTAGCTTATAACTCTTTCAATTTGATTTATTTTCTATTAAAATAAAAATGATAAAAATAATAATAAAATTTATTTCACTAAAAAAAGACTAATTTTATCTAAAATCAGTCTTTTGTCTTCAATCTTAAATTTAAGTCTAATTTATTAATAAGTTAGACTTTTTTATTTTAAAGGCTTTTCATAATTAAGTCCCCAAAATATTCCAAATTTGTCTTTTATAACTGTATAATATGAACCCCATGCTGTTTCGCTTAATGATTTTATTATTTCACCATCATTACCTAATTTTTCACCTATACTATGCAATTCTTCGCTACTTTCAAACTCTATTACTATTGTTGTATTAGGTACATAATCTGTATTTTTTCTATCATCTGATAGATACAATATATCATTTTTCAAACTAATTGCTGCATACATTATCAAATCATTATCATTTTCATCTACTTCTACTAAAGAATCTCCATATGTCATAGATTCTAATAATAAACCTTGGAATACTTCCAAATAAAATTCTTGAGCTTCTCTACAATTTCTATTAAAATGCAGATGCGGTACAAATTTCATTATTACCTCCTAATCTTTTTATTAATATTACAATCAATATATAATAATGTCAACTAAAGAGATTATATATTTTTCTATAATTATTTTACCGATTCCCTTTTGATTAATGTAGTTTCAAGCTCTTTGTGTTCTACCATTTTTATGTCACCATTTAATTGACATAATAGTGTTTTTACACTTTCATATCCTAGTCTACCTTTTGGTTGGGAAACAGTAGTTATTGAAGGAAAAAAGTATTTACTATTTTCAAGACCATCATAACCTACTATAGATATATCTTCTGGTATCTTATACCCCTTTTCCAACAAAGCCCTTGCTGCTCCTATAGCCATAATATCTGATGTGGCAAAAATAGCACTTACCCTTTTTGATTTTTTAAGAACTTTTAAACAGGCATTATATCCACCTTCAAAAGTATATTTACCATCTTCTATTATGTCCAAGTTAAAACTAATATTATATTCGTCAAGAGCTCTACTATATCCTTTTAATCTTTCTAAATATACATAATCATTTTTATCACTTCCTATAACTCCTATATCTTTATGCCCCTTTGCCAAAAGATATTTTATAAGTTCATAGGTACTATCTTCATTATTTACAACAACTGAAGAAAAAACATCTTTATTAGCCCCTTCTACTATTACTGTACTTCCTGCTACAACTGGTATCTTTAATTTTGCCACTTCTTCTGTAACATGTTTATCAAAATATCCACCAAGGTAAATCAAACCTTCTATTTTTCTATGTAACATATATTGAAATCCAAATTTATCAGGTGCTTTTTTATCACTTTCTACATAATGTATAAGTATACTATATCCATTTTTAGAAGCTTCTACTTCTATTGCTTCTAATACTTCCGTAAAAAAATGATTTGATCTTCCATTTATAATTACTCCTATTTGTTTACTTGAGTTTTGTTTAAGAGTTCTTGCTACTGTATTTGGTACATAACCTAATTCTTCTATTACACGTAGTACTTTTTCCCTTGTGTCAGCTTTTACTCCCTCTTTATTATTAATCACTCTAGAAGCAGTTCCTACTCCTACTCCAGCTAATTTAGCAATATCCTTCAAATTATATCTAACAACCATATCTATTCCCCTTTATACAAGTTTTGGTTTTATCAGTGTATACATTCCATCTTTTTCATTATTATTTATTTTTTCTATTAATTTCCCAACGCCTATTCGAACTATCTCATCAAGATTCTGATCTATACTTTTGTAATTTTCATCAAAATATTTTGTCATTTCCATATTATCATAACCTATTACTCTAAATTTCCCCTTAAAATTTATATCTTTACTTGCTTTTTGTAGTGGAAAAAAGTAATAATCTGACTCTAAAAAAATTCCATCTACTTTTTCTAATATATTTTTATTCTCAATAACAAATTTGTACATATGTTCAAAATCAATCTTTACCATAAAATTTTCTATGATTTCTCCCCCAAATTCTTTCATACCTCGTATAAACCCCTTGTCTCTCAGGGCAAATTCATAAGATCCATTACCACAACCAATAGTACAAAATTTCTGTCCATAATCTTTTAGATATGTACTTGCAAGATAACCTCCCCATTCATTATCTGCTCCTACAAAATCATCTGTTTTATCTAAAAAATCATAATGATAATATAAAAAAAGTACTGGTATCTTTGATTTTTTTATATATTCATACTCTTCTTTACTAAGGTCTGGATGAGCTATTATTATCCCGTCACAAGAGCTACTACTTATGCTTTTGTAAAGATTACTTTCTCCACTTAGTTTACTATGACTTGTGTTAATAATTACTTCCATATTGAACTTTTCAAGTTCTATCAAAAGGTTTTCATTTAATTTTCTAAAAAAATGTTCACTTTCAAATTGAGTAAAAAATCTGCTTACAAATACTTTTATTCTACTTGTTTTATTACTACTCAAAGCTCTTGCATTTTCATTAAAATGAAATCCGAGGTCTTTTGCTACTTCTTGTACTTTAACTCTTGTTTTTTCAGAGATAAGTTTGCTATTATTAAGAGCTCGAGATACAGTACTTGTTGAAAGTCCCGTTACTCTTGCTATATCTTTTATTGTTACTCTCATGACCAACTCCCTATTGCAATCGTTTGCATATATTTGAATTATAGTCTTTGTTTCATATTAAGTCAATACTTTATAGATTTTTCTATAATAAATTTATTCTATTTTATAAATATATTTGTATTTTTACATTTTAAAAAGTATAATTATATTCGGAGGTTTATATGGACAAATATTCATTACTTGTAGGAAAAGTTAGAGATATCAAAGTTGATAGAAAAAACATACCACATTTAGAGTTATTAATAGAAAGTAATAGAAAAAAATATAGAGCTTCTATTAATCTTGAGTCAAAAAATTTCCCTAAATGGGTACTTTATAAAAAAATTGAAGATTTTAATGATCCAGAGTTAATCAAAAAACTATCTAAACTAGGACATGGATTAGTAGAAGTAGAAGGAAATAGAGAAGATTTAGGACTTGATTATACAACTGAATTAGTTGATATAAATGAGATGAAAGAAGTTCCATTTCAAAAAAAAGGCCCTAATAATGATTTGGTTGAATATTTAATGAGTGTTTTTAATAATACTATAAATAATCCTTTTGTAACTGTATATATATGGGGTGAACACTATGGTCCCCATAATGAAAAAGATATGTATTTCAACTTCTACCCTGCTGAAGGCATACACAATATACACCGAAATAAATATTTTGATTCTTGTGATGGAGCTGTTTTAGTTAGAGAACTTGATAAATGGACTGCTTTATTTTTTGCATTTCAATAAAAACAAAAAGACTTAGTTATCTTCTACTAAGTCTTTTTTTAGCCTGTATTCTTTTCTTCTACCACTCAAACCTCCTAATCAATATCGTCAATTATACTTTCTAGCTGGTTATCATTGGGAAATATTAGTAATAAACCCTTTAATATCTCTTCGTTTTTTCTTAATCTTTCTTGATAAAGTCCAACTTCTGCCATATAAAGTTCCATTTCATCTTTTTTTTCATACCTATCACAATCAGACTTTAACTCCAAAAATTCATTTAAATAATGGTTTTTCTTTTCTTCCAAAGTTCGTTTGTCTATCTTTTCTTCTAAAAAAAGTTCTATATCGTGCCAACTGAGATGAGATTTTTTAGACATAAAATCACCCTTTCTAATACAGGCACTACAATTATACTTTAGTTTTTTTCCTAAATCAACAAACTATAGTTCATTCATATTTTTTACAAAATAATAATATAAGTTTTTAGGAATAAATTTAAACAAATTATATAAAAGTCTATTTAATCTTCCAGGTATACATAAACATCTATCTTTTTCAAGGCAATCAAGGGAGTATTTTACTACTTCTTTTACTTCCATCCATCTTATTAAACCCTTATTTTTTCTAGCACTATCTTCCATTCCAAGTTTTGCATGAAATTCGGTGTATGTAAATGATGGGAGTAGAAGCTGTACTCTAAATCCATCTTTTTTCAAGTGTAGATATAATGATTCTGTAAAGATATTTATATATGCTTTTGTTCCTCCATAAACGTTATTATAGGACGTTGGTAGAAAACTAGCTAAACTAGAAACATTTATTATTTTTCCCTTATTCATCAGTGGTACTAATTCATATATTAACCTTGTCATAACTTTTACATGTACATCTATCATCTTTTCGCTTTCTTCATATGTACCTTCAAAAAACTTATGTGAATTTCCAAAACCAACATTATTAATAAGTATATCCAACTCTTTTTCTTTAACTATATTTATCAACTCTTCTACTACTTCTACCCTAGAAAAATCTCCTATATGTATATATACTTCTACTTTATATCTATCTTCAATATCTTTTTTTATCTCTTCTAATACTTCTTTTCTTCTACCAGTAAGTACAAGGTCATATCCTTTTTTCCCCAGAGCATATGCATACTCTTTTCCTATACCACTTGTAGCTCCAGTTATTAATCCTCTCATTTGCATATCTCCCCAAATCTTTTTTTCTATTTTACCATATTTTAATAAGAAAGTAACTAAACTAGAATGGACATAAATACTCTTTCAT
>CAZHXU010000142.1:0-8051 GCA_964536535.1 uncultured Fusobacteriaceae bacterium | reverse complement strand
TCTTTTTCTTTGTTGAATAAACAGTCTTAATTTATACATTTCAATTAAAAAGACCAAACTATTAAAATTTGGCCTATAGATACTATTTAAATTTTTTCATATTCATAATTTGGTACAACTTCTTCTCTAAAATACTCACTATGAAGTCTTTCGTTTTTAATTCTATTATATACTTCTACTCCTATATCAAAATATTGATATACACTTCCATTTTTATATTCTACCTCTAATGTTCTAGAAGTTTCATTGTAACCAATAGATATAATACAATCTGATTCTATTTTTATTCTTTTCATTTTTTCCCCTTTAAGAATTAATTACAACTTTATTTTTTCCTGTTTTTTTAGCTTCATATAATCCTTTGTCAGCTCTGTCAATAGTATTTTTGTACTCTTCCCCATTTATATATTCTCCTATACCTATACTGACAGTTATATTCAAATCTTCAATAGTAGTTTTTTCAACGGCTCTACGCATTCTTTCACCAACAAAATACGCTTCATTTAGATTTGTTTCAGGTAAGATAACCATAAATTCTTCGCCGCCATAACGACCAAGTACATCAATGTTTCTAAGATTTTCCAATAAAACATTACTTATTTCTTTTAGAACTTCATCTCCTTTAATGTGGCCATAATTATCATTTACTCTTTTAAAGTCATCAATATCTATCATAAGCAGAGTAAAATCTCGATTAAACCTCTTTACACGATTGATCTCTTGTTTTAGTGTTCTAAAGAGATATCTTCTATTGTAAAGGGAAGTTAGTGGATCTTTTATGGATAATTCGCCTAACTTTTCTCTACTTCTTTCAAGTGCTGTAATATCATCAATTATAATAATTAAATAATCTTCTTTATCTTTAGTAAAAATATTAGTAGTTAAATAAAAATACATTGATTTATTACTCTCATTATTGAATGATATTTTAACTTTTTTCTTTTTTACGCCCTTTTTTGATTTTAAACTTTCACTAATAATTTGAATAATCTCTTCTGAATTAGAGAAAAAATTCTCATTTATGTCATGAGTAATATGTCCTTTTGCTTCTAATTCTTCGTATAAATTTTGCCCCCATTTATTCGACCCTCTTAGCTTAAAGTTACTATCTACAACATATACTGCACTTTCTATAGTATCAATTATAAATGGTAACAATTCATTTTTATTTTGGATTTTTAACATAGCTACACCCTCATTGTTAAATTCTATTTACGATTATTATACCATTGTCTGGGGAATTTAACAAGATTTTGCATTTTTCAAAATAATTATTTGAAAATTTTATGAATATATACTATAGTAAATATGTAGACATTTTAAGGAGGTTATCAAATGGAAAAAGCAAAAAACTTTATCTTACCTAGCAGTAGTGGGAAAGATGTGAGCCTTGAAGATTATAGAGGAAAAAATGTAGTTTTATATTTTTATCCAAAAGATTCAACACCTGGTTGTACAAAACAAGCATGTGCTTTTAAAGAAAATATTGAGGATTTTAGTAGTTTGAATACTGTTATTTTGGGTGTAAGCAAAGACAGTATGAAAAGACACCATAATTTTATTGAAAAATATGGATTGCCTTTTGAATTATTAAGTGATGAAGAAGGAAAAGTATGTGAAGATTATGGTGTATGGCAACTAAAAAAAATGGCTGGTAGAGAGTATATGGGAATAGTAAGAAGTACTTTTTTAATTGATACAGAAGGAAATATAGTAAAAGAGTGGAGAAAAGTTAAAGTTAGTGACCATATTGAAGAAGTACTTAATTATATTAAGGAGAATATTTAATGAAAATTATTTTTTCTCCAAGTAAAGAAATGAACTTTGACAGGGAAAATATAGAGTTTTCTACAGAATCTTTGTATAGAGAAAAAACTAATAAAATTATAGAAAAATTAAAAACTTTTGATTTGAATATTTTAGGAAAACTAGCTAAAGTAAAAGATAAAAAACTTGATGAACTTTCTGAAACTATTAATAATTTTTCCCAAATAAAAGAATTACCAGCTCTAATGGCATACAATGGTATTGCTTTTAGGCAATTAGATAGAGATAATTATACTGAAGAAGAATGGATTTTTATAAGAGAAAAAATAAGAGTTTTATCTGCCCTTTATGGAATAAATAGAGGAACTGATTTAATAAAATTTCATAGATTAGATATGACAATGAAAGTTTTTGATGAAAATCCTTATAAATTTTGGTATGAAGAAGGTCTTAATTCTAATTTGTTACCTAAGGATAATTTGATAATTAATTTGGCATCAAAGGAGTTTTCAAAACTATTAGATAAAAAAAATTATGATATATTAAACATTGATTTTTTAGAAGATAAAAATGGTGTTTATAAAAGTGTAAGTACTAATTCAAAAAAAGCTAGAGGAAGTATGTTGGATTTTATAATCAAAGAAAAAATTCAAGACAAAGAAACTTTAAAGAAATTTAATAAAGATGGTTATTCTTATTCAAAAGAAATGAGTAGTCAAAATAATTTTATATTTTTAAAAGATTAATTCACACAATTTTCACAGTTTAGAAATATAATTACATTGTCTTTAAAAAGATTAAAACTCAACCGACCCTAAAAGTTTTATTAAATTTTGACTTTCCTTTAAAGAGATAACTTAAGTTATCTCTTTATTCTTTTTTGCTATTTTATTGTAACAAGGTTTCTTCCTTTTTCTTTACTTTCGTACATATTTTTATCTGCTCTATCAACAACACTACTCAGATTATCAGAGTTGTCAACAACAGTACCCCCAATAGATACAGTGATTTTTAAAACTTCATTACCTATTTTGATTTCATTTTCTTCTACTTTTTTATTTAATTTTGCTCCTAAATTTATTAAGTCTTTTAAATCATTTCTACCAGAAATAATAATAAATTCTTCTCCTCCCCAACGACCTAAAAAACAATCTTTACAAATAACACTTTTTAACTCTTTAGCACATTCTCTTAGAACCAAATCTCCTATACTATGACCATATTTATCATTTACTTTTTTAAAATGATCAATATCAATAAATAAAAGTGAAAATTTTTCATGTTTTTCTCTAAAATCTTCTAACCTCAATTTTATAATATGCTCAGTGTACCTTCTGTTAGCAATTTGTGTTAATGTATCTATCATAGCTAAATTTTCTAAAATTTCTATTCTATGGTCGATTTCTCCAATGAGAGTCATAGGGTCTAGCATTATTAGAACACCAATTTTTTCTTTGTCACTGCCATATATATATTCAGCCCTTAAAGATACTGGGATAGTATAATCTAGTTTATTTTCAATAAGGATAATACTATCTAAAACAATATCTTGATTTATTGTAGAATAAAGGGGTAAATCCAGAAAACTATAATCTTTTTCATTTGTTCCAACAAATTTTATGAGTTTACTCCAAATACTAGTTCCTTTTACTTCATAAGCTTTGTAACCAGTAATATCTTCTGCTGATTTATTCCAATAAAATATTTTTTCATTCATATCTATACAATATACACCTTCGTATAAATTATCAAAGATACTCGTTTCAAAATTTAGTAGTTTTTTCATAAAATCCTCCCACATATATTTTCTTACATAATTCAATTTTCCTCTTATAATTCCTCTGTTAAAATAAACAAAAGATAATGTTTGATTTGGATGAGAAATATGATAAAATACACATAAGAAGATTAAGGAGGAAATATATGGAAAAGAAAACTATCATATGTCCTAATTGCAGTGCAGAAATTGAAAAAGAGAATAGAACAGGTAAATATCCATGTAAAAGTTGTGGTAAAGTTTATGGGAAAAGAGCTAATTGCGACAAGTGTGGAAATGAAGTAGAGATGTTAGCAGCATGTGGAGCTTCGCAGTTTTTTTGTAATCATTGCAGAGAGCTGAAATCAAGAAAAACTTTAGATTATTTCATAAAAGAAATAGATTCATAAAACATAAAAAGTACTTAGCATTTGGCTAAGTACTTTTATTATAAAATTATAAAAGAAAACTGAGATAATAACTTCTATAAAAAAAAGTGTGGAAAACCACACTTTTTATTTATGATATTTTTCAATTTCTTTTTTTAATAGTTCCTTCAATTCTGCTACATCTGGGTATTGACCCTCTAATTTCAACTCTCCATTTACAAATAATAAAGGTGGTTTTTTTGAAATTGCAAAAATTGTATCTACGTCAGTTATTTTTTCAAAAGACGGGTATATATTTAGTTCTTCTATTGCTTTCATTAACGAAACATACAAAGGACTATTTGAACATAAAAAATCATATAATTTAATATCCATATCTATAAACATTCTATACCTCCTTGGTATATTTTACTATTCTTTAGTTTAAATGTAAAGAATTATTTTATCTTTTCTCTTGAAATTTATAGAATAATATTAGATAATATACTAGTTTTAAAATTGTTGTATGGAGGAGATTATGAAAGTAATTTTTTTGGATTTTGATGGGGTTATTAACAATAGTTCTATAGTTGATGACTTTATCTATTACCCTTTAAAAAACAAAGATGGAAGTGAAAGTAACCTTATTTTTTCAGCTGAAAATATCTATGCAATAAAAAAATTATTTCATTTTGTAATTAAAGAAGATATAAAAATAATACTTAGTACTAGTTGGCGTAATTCTTTTGAAGTTAATTTAGTAGATGAAGCTTTTAAAAAATTTTTGGGATGTTATTATGAGCAAAAGATAATTATAGGAGTCACTCCTATTGATAAACAATATAAAACTAGGGGGCAAGAGGTAGAAGGGTATTTGGAAGGAAAAAATATTAGTGATTATATAATAATTGATGATATCAATTCATTTTCGCCTGAACAAAATAAACATCTAATACAAACAAAAAGCCACAAAGGGCTTTGTTTAGAAGATGTTGATAAAATTGAAAATTATTTTTTGAAAAAAAGATTTAAATCATTATTTCATTTCTAGATTCTATAAGATAATCTACAAGAGGTTTATCTCCGTCTAGAAGGTCGTAGGAAAATAAATCATCTAATGAAAGCCAAACTAGACTATCGTGTTCTAGTTTTTTTATTTTCCCAGAAAATTCATTAATAAGAAATGAATGAATAACCAAATTTACATTTTTAAATCTGTGAATATAACTTTTAAAGTGCTTAAAATCTTTTATATCTAAATTTAATTCTTCTTTTATTTCTCTTATAATACAGTCTTCAGGTATTTCACCCTCTTCTACTTTCCCTCCGGGAAACTCCCATTTTCCACCAAATCTATCATAACTTTTTCTTTTGCCCAACAAGATTTTTCCTTCTTTAATCAATATTCCAGCACAAACTTCCAATTCTCTCATAATTACCTCCTTTTACAATATAATAATACCTTAATTTGTTAAATATAACTAGTATATATTAAATAAAATTTATAATTCATTTTATTTATTGTTAGGAAAAATATTAAAAATAAAAAGAGAAGAACAGTTTTTTTTAATCCTCTCTTCTCTTTCATTTATTCTAATTTTACAGCTCATTTCCATTTGAATCGATAACTTTTTTATACCAATAAAAACTATCTTTTTTGTATCTCTTTAATTCTTTTTCATTTTCTTCATCTCTATCTACATATACAAAACCATATCTTTTAGCATAACCATTTAACCAGCTAAATAAGTCTTGGAATGACCAAGTACAGTATCCTAAAACGTCACATCCATCTTCTACTGCAAGAGCAATTTGCTCTATATGCTCCCTAATAAAATCGATTCTATAATCATCATGGATTTTCCCGTCAACAAGGGTATCATATGCACCAAGCCCATTTTCTGTAATTAGTACAGGCAAATTGTACCTACTTGTAATCCTTCTAAGAGCGATTCTAAGACCATCTGGGTCAATTACCCAGTTCCAGTCTGTAAGTCTCACATGAGGGTTTTTAGCCCCTACAAAATAATCATCTGTAGGTAATTTAGATACATCTGATTGAACTGTATTTCCCTTTTGATTATTCTCTTCATTATCTTTATTTAGGAGGTGCTGGTAGGTAGAAGTAGAATAATAATTAATTCCTAAAAAGTCAGGTATCCCTTTTTTTAATATTTCATTATCACCTTCTACTATATCAAGCTTTACTCCTATTTTATTTAGTAACGAAAGGGTAAGTTTTGAATATTCACCTCTAGCATATACATCTAACCATAAGAAGTTATTAAGCTCTTGTGCATCTTCCATTGCAAGAACGTCTTTTGGATGACAAGTTTTTGCATAACTAGGACCATAAGCAAATGAAGGTCCTATTTTACCCTTTGGTACATCTTTTCTAAATTCTTCTATAGCCCTTGCATTTGCAAGGTTTGCAATATGATTTACATTCATAAACAAATTCATATCTGATTTTTTAGGTGGATGTAGTTTAAGTAGATAACCTAATGAAGTAAAGATATTTTGCTCATTTAATGTAACCCAATATTTGACCTTTTGACCAAATTCTTTATAAAGCAATTTACAATAATTAGTATAGTCTTCAATTATCCTTCTACTCTCCCAACCTCCATATTCATCTTGCAAACTCTGAGGCAAGTCCCAGTGATATGTAGTCAGTATAGGCTCTATATCATTTGCAATAAGTTCGTCTATTACATTATGATAAAACTCTATACCTTTCTTATTAACTTCTCCTCTTCCCTCAGGCAATACCCTTGGCCAAGATACAGAAAACCTATATGCTTTTAAGCCCATTTCTTTCATAAGAGCAATATCTTCTTTATATTTATGATAAAAATCTATTGCAACTTCACCAGTAGTATTCTTAAATGTGTTTCCTGGCACTTTTGAATAAACATCCCAAATAGATTCCCCTTTGCCATCAATACTTGCAGCTCCCTCAATTTGATATGCTGCAGATGCACTCCCCCATAAAAAATTCTTTTTAAAAGCCATATGTCCTCCTTAGTCTAAATCAATTAATCTAACTAACATTTCTCTCAAACATTCTTCACCTGTATAATGAATACCTTTTATACCTATTTTTTCTGATGCTTCTATATTTACTAATGTATCATCAATAAAAATAGTTTCATTTGTATTTAGATTATATTTGTTTATTAATGTTTCATATATTTCTTTTTCAGGTTTTATTTGTTTTACTTTACTAGACACTACTTGCCCGTCAAATAGTTTAAACCATGGGTATTTTTCATATATCATATCAAATGACCTGTCTCCGAAATTTGATAAAATATAAGTATTATATTTATTAGCAACTTCTTCAAATATTTTCACGTTTTTTTCTATTGGTGGGATAAGTTCCATTATGTTATCAAAAATATCTTTTATCTCTTCTTTACAACTAGGAACTTTATTTTGAAAAAACTCCATAGCATTATCAAATGTAATAGTTCCCCTATCTAATTCTTGCCATTCTGGGCTAGCAAATACTTCTTCAAATATTTTTTCTATCTTTTTTTCATCTTTAATCTTTTTTTCAAGATAAGCTCTAGGATTCCAGTCTATAAGAACTCTTCCCAAATCAAAAATAACATTTTTTACCATGACTCCTCCTATAATTTATTAATTTTTTATGTTGTCAAAAGTATTTTTTTAAAAATAAGAGGAGACCGAAGTCACCTCTTTCTAATTATTTTTTTAAGTTTTCTTCATAGTAAGCTTTAAATTGAGGTAAGTAATCGATATTTTGTTCGATAACTTCATCTAATATAGTTTTTACTATTTGTCCAGATGTTACAAGTGGATTCATAGTTAAAGCTTGTAAAGCTGTTCCATAATTACCAGTAATAGCTGCTTCTATTGTTAGTTCTTCGAATGCTTTCATTACTTGTAATAATCCTCTTGCACTTACAGGCATTTCTTTTTGGTTTAAAGGTAATGCTCCTGATCCAGATACGATACAAGTAGTTTCAATAGCTACGTTATCTGGTAAACATCTTACAGTTCCATTATTTTGTACATTTACTATCATAGGAGTTCTCTTGTCGTTATAGATAGCGTCTATAAGGTTACAAGCTGCATCTGAGTAATATGCTCCCCCTCTTTTTTCTAGTTGTTTTGGTTTTTCTCTTAATTCT
>CAZHXU010000141.1:0-8071 GCA_964536535.1 uncultured Fusobacteriaceae bacterium | reverse complement strand
GATGTCCTTCAGTTACTGATTCTGAAGTAAAAAATACTCTTCCTTTTTCTATCATAATACTCTCCTCAATAATTTTATCATTTACAATAAGTTATTATTTAGCATCTTTTAGCATTTGTTTTACATATGTAGGCAGTGCAAAAGCTCCCTTATGTAAATCACTATTATAGTATTTTGTTTCTAATGAAAACTTTTCCCATTCATCCCTTTTATGGTCTTTAATTGGGTGATATTTTTTAGAAGCAAATCCAAATAACCAATGACCAGATGCATAAGTAGGAATATGGAACTGATAAACTTCGGCTATAGGGAATATTTTATTTATTTTATTATGTGCTTTTTTCATCTCTTCTCTAAAAACTTCATAATAAGGACTTTCATGTTGATTTACAAGTATTCCTTCATCAGTTAATACTCTAAAACAGTTATTATAAAATCCTTCAGTAAATAATCCTTCACCAACTGAAATAGGATCTGTTGAGTCTACAAGTATCAAATCATATTTTCCACTTTCACACTCTTCAACAAACTTTAATCCATCTTCAAAGTACAAAGTTACTCTTTTATCTTCAAGTTTATTTGCTGTTAATGGAAGATACTTTTGCGAAAGTCTAACTACTCTTTCATCTATCTCTACCATATCTATCTTTTCAATATGTTTGTATCTAGTAAGTTCTCTTACTGTACCACCGTCTCCACCACCAATTACTAATACATTTTTTATATTAGGATTTGTTGCTAGAGGCACATGAGTAATCATATCATGGTAGATAAATTCATCTTTTTCATTTACCATCATATATCCATCTAAAGTAAAAAATGTTCCATATTCATTACTTTTAAAAAACTGTATCTCTTGAAATTCAGATTTTTCTGAATGTATTTGTTCCTTTACTTTTATCGAAAATCGTGTTTCTTCACTCCATTTTTCAGTAAACCATAAATTTAGCATTTTTACCTCCGATCAATATTTAAAAACTACAATTATGCATTTTCAGGTTTAAATGTTACTTTCCCAAGTTCTTTTGGAGAAAACTTTTTAATCTTTTCTACCATTCCTCTTGGTATCTCTACTGATTCACTTCTGTCTGCTTCAAATACTTTTTCCAAATAATCAAATGCAGTCCAAGGGTTAATTTTATCACCACATGTAAATACATCTACTGCAGCATAACCATATTCTGGCCATGTATGTATTGCAAGATGTGATTCAGATATAATTACCGCACCACTTACTCCATATGGATTAAAATGATGAAAAACAGAATCTACTATAGTCGCATTAGCAATTCTTGCTGCTTCATTCATATACTTTTCAATAAGTTCTGGACTTGCCATTGTTTCTTCATTACAATTGTAAAATTCAATTAAAATATGTCTTCCTAACGTTTCTAATTTCATTTTTTTCCTCCAATATCTCTAATAATAAAAGAAATTTTTCTTTTTTAAAAAAAATACTTACTATTACTAAACTTTATTTATAATTATTAAAGATAATCAGAATGATTTCTATTCAATAAAAAACTTTTTTGTTTATAACAACTATGCTTTTTCCCTCATACCCTTTAAAACCCTTATAAAATAAAGATTACTATTTACTAATAGTAATTATTAAGTTTACTTATGATAAACTTCCCAAATAAATATATAATATTTACCGTGTATTGTCAATGGTAATTTCATTATTTTTTATAGATATTAACTTTAAAGTTTACTTATACTAAACTTTTAAAGGTGAAATTAATTTTAATTATTTTTAAAATATTTTAATATAAAAAAGATTAAAATTAAAACTTCTTATTTTTTCTATCTTCTACTCCTTTCTTCCTAAATTTATTATATTCCCATTTTTTCAAAAAAAAATTTTATTTAAATTTCTAAACAAAATAGTTACTTTAAATTTAAAAATTTTAAATTAATGTTTAAAATACATACTTTTTTTCTTTTTTAGGTTGGTTTTTGGAATTTTCCATCATATAATTATATTGATAACAAAGATAGAAGTATAATCATTTTTTTCATTTTATCTACATTTTGTTCTTTAATAGTTGGAGGTTATTATGATATTACAAGATCATTTCAAAATTGGAGACAAAGTCAAATTAGGGTTACACCTAAACAAACATGATATGACTTTTTTTGATACCAAAATATTGGATATATCACAAGATACAAAAGAGCTTTTTTTATATGATATTGATTCAAAAAGTAGCAGTATTAATATTGACGAGGGAGAAATAGTTTCTATTATAAAAGAGCAAGGAGCTTTAGTTTTTTTATTTAATACTATATTATTAGAAAGGCATAGTTCAAATTTAAACTCTATACTCGTACGTATTCCTAGCGAGATAGAGCGAATGCAGCGACGAGAATTTTATCGTTTACCAATTTCTGTAAAAATCGCTCTTAAAAAGCCTAATAGTAATAAAATTTCTCTTGGAGAAACTTTAGATATTAGTGGAAATGGTTTAAGTGTTGATTTAAATACAGAATTAAATATCAATGATGAAGTCATAATAGATTTACCCCTAACAGAAAATATTCATATTAGCGACATTTATGGAAAAATTTCTAGAAAAGACAAAGGTCAATTATTACCATTTAGATATGGTATCGAATTTAATAATATTGAAGAAAATAAAAGGGAAAAAATTGTTTCTTATATATTCCAAATTCAAAGGATGAGAATAAAACTTGCAAAAGATTTATAAAAAAACCACGAATTATCGTGGTTTTATTTTATATAATTATTCATTTCTTTTTTCACTTCTTCTAGTTGGCTTCTAGTATAATTTACAGCATTTCTATAGTTATAGCTTCTATACAACTGACCTTTTCTATACTCTTCTACTATTATTATGCCGTCTATATCTGAAAAAGTTATTTTTTCCAATTTCCCTCCATAATAATAAGCTCTATAAAATTCATTGGTTCCATAGTTCATAATTGCTATATTATATTCACCAACATTCAAATATTTTATTGCAACTTCTTTATTGTTCTTTTCATCAAAAATATACTCTTTAACTAACCTTTTATTGTTATATAATTTTGTTCTATTCCCTTGAATATTTTTACCTCTTTTAATGTCTATAAAGTCAAAATAATTTTGTAATACATTATATGAGTATTTATCAAAAAATTCCATGTGTGGATGTTTACTCATTAATGTATAATCACCTTTTTTTTCTCGTCCTATTAAAAAAGTATTTTCTTTCCATTCTTCAGAAAAATTTTTACCTTCTACTCCAATAATATCCCCATTTTTATATAGTATCGCCAAATCACCTAATTTTTGATGTTTCATAATGCCTTTTCCATCAAATGCATTATTTACTACTTCTACTTCAAAAATCTTTTTTCCCTCATTTAAAAATACAAAATTAGTAATTACACCTAATTCAACATTTGATTCCATATTATCTTTTGCTATTACTCCTGAATAAAAACCATTTTCATCCAGAATAAGATTATGTTCGACTCTAAGATCTTCTAATTTAACTCCAAATATATATAGATTTATAAAAATAAATATTAGTATTTTTTTCATTTTCCCTCCTTATACTAGCTAATTATCGACATCTATTGAATAAAACTTAAATAAAAAAAGCTCTAATGAGCTTTTTAAACACTTACATACGAAGAAAATTTTGCATCTATTTTTTCCTTTGGAAAATAAAACAAATATTCTTCTATATCATTATAGTTTGACTTCATTAAGAAACTCAAATCCAACTGAAACTTTTCATGTATCTTTACCATAGCTTCATAAACAGCTTTTTTATCTTTACTAAGTCCACTTATTGCATATTTTCTTATTTCTCCATCAATATTTATTGGTTTTGTTTGAAACTCAATATAATATATTCTTCCAAGCCCTTCAATTCTTCGCACCAAACCATATTCTTTCATAATACTAGCTACTTCTTTAAAAAATACTTCTTCCATAATACCCCTCATTTACTAATGTGTACCAAAATTATACCATAGTTCAGCATAAGAATAAAGAATTTATTTCTCTATAAACTCAAGTTTTTTCTTCTCTATTTCTTTACTAGCCTGCCTAAAACTTTTACTATACACACTATTAAGTTCTTCTCCAACAGTATTAACTATAATAACTCCAAAGCTTCGAAGTGCAGCTTCCATACCACCAGTAAGTGCCAATTTTTTTACCCAATAAATTGGATTTGCAACATTGTATATCATCCAACCACTTCTTACTATGTCTACTACTTTATATTTGTTTAATTTTGCTACAAAATCTTTTTCCATTATATTTTTTTTAGTATCATTTAAAAATAAAATCTGAGATATTCTTAATTCTCTAAGTAGTTTATATCTTTTTTTATTTAATTCTTTAAGTAATCTATTGGATATATGTATATTAAGTTCTATAGTTTCTTCTATAGTTAATTCATATTTTGGATATTTTGAATTTGGAAAATAAGATTTGGCTATCTCTTGGGTCAAATCTTTTATTCCTTCTTCTACATTTTTATAATTACTTCCAAATCCAACATTTTTCCCTCTTATAATTTTATCTCTTTTTTCCTTTATAATTTCTTTTATATACTCTTCTTCTACTTCTACTCTACTTATTTCTTCCTTCTCCAATATTTTCTCTTGCTTTTTATTTATTATCAACAAAAAAACTATTATAGTTAATATACTTGTACTTATTCCCGTTAAAAATCCTAATAAAAACATGATACCTCCTTTAAAGCTACTCTATTATATTTTACTTATTTTTCAAAAAAAATCCAAATTATTCTCTTTTTAATCTAATAATATGTAATAAATTACAAATTAATTTGAGAAAATTTCTTTGATAAAGTAAAATTTCCAAAATAAAAAGGTTAATTTATTACAAATCAACCTTTATATTTAAATAGTCTTTATAAACCAAAAAGATATAATGACGTACCAACAATCAATGCTGGTATCAAATTATAAATTGTGGCAAATACAGCACTTTTTCTATTAATTGCTAATAAAGGAAACAAAGCATCTCCATCATTACAAATTGCATTTGCTGCTAATGCAGAAAAAGGAATAGTCCCTTGTAAATAAAGAGTTGCAAGTATAATCTGTGGTCCACAACCTGGGATAAGCCCTACTAATACTGCTATCAAAACAGTTAGATATCCACTTCCACCAACAAAATCAGCTAAAACCGCTTCTCCACCTATCAAATATACAAAGATATTATAAGCCAACATAGCTACAAATACCCAACTAATTACAAAAGCTGTTTCTTCAGCATTATGAATAATAGTTTCCTGTAAAGAGTTTATTTTACTTTCTGTTTCTGGATGATTATCATCAGCAAGTATTTTTTTACTAATTAGAGTATATATAACACTAAAAATAGTTCCTATAAATCCAACGTAACTAAGATTTTTTATTGGTAAAACACTGTCATAGTCTATTTGCATAAGATCCATAATCCCCAAAGGCAAAGCAACAAGAGCAAAAGCCCAAAAGATTTTATATCCTAATGAATGTCTAAACTTATGTAACAAACCTTTTGTACTTACTCCGTGATGAAGAACCATATCAATTATATCTCCTTCTTCATGACCAAAGTGTCTAAAATCTACATTGGCATTTTCATTATTAAGTTCAAATTCAGTAGGTTCATCTCTAAACATTGCATGTGCTTCTTCAAGTTCATATTTACTTTTTCTTTTTCCAAGTAAGTTTTTTCCTATACCAAAATAATCAATAGTATAACCTGTAATTACAGCAGCTATAAGAGATATAATTGATATATATCCAAAAACTTTTGGCGACTGTGTAAGTAAAACAAAACTTGCATCTCCCATAGTAGCAATAAGTGTAGCTACAACTGTTCCAAAAGATACTTTTCCTAACAAATAAAGAGGCATTACCATTATTGCCCCTCCACAACCTGGTGTTAAACCAAGTAAAGAACCAACTATAACTTGATATTTTTTATTTTTTTCTAATAAATCAATTAACTTTCCATCAAATTTGTAGTTTATAAAACCAAATAATAATAAAGTTATTCCTACAAAAGCTCCAACATTTATAAAAGCATCTATTGATGAAGAGTATATAATCTCAAACAAATTCATATTCTCCTCCTAAAATTTACTTTGATTTTCAAATCTTTTGATAATTATAACATAATTATGCTTAATAAGCAATATTGTAATAATTACAATTTTGTACTATTTTAACATTTTTACATGAAAAAAGCAATACTTTTCTTATTTTCTCCTTTATTATCAAAGTCTATAAAAAAGGACTATTTTAATAGACTTTTTAATTTATTTTCTTATTTTCAAAAGAAAAAGACCAATTTTTTTCAAAATCAGCCTTTAAAATAAATAATTAAAATAATACCTATGCTCTCAACTCTTCAGCTTCTTTTACACTTTCTACACTATGCTCACCTTTTTGCCAACAGCTTATGCCTTCTACTCCTCTTAATGTTTCCCTAGAGAAAATAGGATCTACTCCTAACTTTAGTTGATATCTATAATCTTTCAAAGCAACAATAGCATATTTGCCAAGAGGTGCAATTGCTAATAAATTAATCATTGCCATTATTCCCATAAACAAATCTCCCAAAGTCCAAACCATATCACTTTTGGCAAGTCCACCAAAAAGAATCATTCCAATTACGGCAAATTTAAAGATATTAATTGCTTTCTTATTTTTAGTCAAATATCTTATATTTACTACACCATAAAAATAACAACCATATATAGTACTCAAAGAAAATAAAAATATACTAAGGGCAATAAATACACTACCAAAACTACCAATTTGACTTTTTAGAGCTTCTTGAACTAATGCTACTCCTCTCAAATTTGGGTCTAAATAAAGATTTCCTGACAGTAGTATCATAAAAGCAGTTGCATTACAAATTACTAAAGTATCTATAAAAACTCCAAATGATTGAATTAAACCTTGTTTTACTGGATGAGATACACTTGCTGCTGCTGCTGCATTTGGTGTACTTCCCATTCCTGCTTCATTACTAAATAATCCTCTTTGTATTCCTACCATTACTACTTTCCCCAGTGTTGCTCCTGCAAATGCTTTTATTCCAAATGCACTTGTTACAATTAGTTTTATTACTTGTGGTAACAAAGATATATTTTTTGCTGAAACAAAAATTGCTAATAGAATATATAATGTTGCCATTATAGGAACTAATATTTCAGATATTTTACCTATTTTACTTCTACTCCCTCTTATTCCCAAATAAGATATAAACATTACTAAAGCAGTACTATATTTTACATCTATAGCAAATGCATTATTTAAAGCTTCTGTTATTGAGTTTGATAAAATAGCATGAATTATTAAGCCTAAGAAAGCTATTGCTGAAATGGCAAATATTTTTGCCAAATTCTTATTTCCTAATCCTTTTTCTATATAATATGCTGGTCCACCTTCGTAACCTTCTTTATTCTTAACTTTAAAGATTTGAGCTAATGTTGATTCTATAAATGCAGAACTACTACCTAACATGGCAAAAATCCACATCCAAAATACTGCTCCTGGCCCACCTGCTCCTATTGCTAATGCAATACCTATTATATTACCTGTGCCTACTCTACTTGCAGTACTTATACAAAATGCTTGGAATGATGATAATCCTTCTTTTGCTTTTTCTTTGTTTAATATTAATTTTATCATCTCTCTAAACATTCTAATTTGAACAAAACCAGTTTTAATACTAAAATATCCTGCTGCAATTATCAACATTGCTGTAATTACATAAGTCCACAAAAAACCAGTAGCTCCTGTCAATATTTCAAACAACTTTTCTTCCATTCCTACCATAACTACCATCCTCATTAAAAATTTTTAAAATTGTACCACAGAATTAATTCAAAATCAATATAAAATTTTTTAACTATTTGTCACTTTATACTTATACAATTTTAAAATAAATTAGTAGTTTGTAATCTAATCTTGTTGTTATTATTTTTTAATTTTTAAAAGTTCATAGTTATAAAAATCAAAGTAATAAAAAAAGCTAATTCAAAATTGAATTAGCTTTTACTCTATTATTTTCTAAAAAATATTT
>CAZHXU010000140.1:0-8108 GCA_964536535.1 uncultured Fusobacteriaceae bacterium | reverse complement strand
TTTTATATTTAAATTTTTACAATTTGATTCTGTATTTTTATAATAATCTAAAAAACTTATTGTTACATAATTTGAATGTTCTGCTAACTTTGAACAAAGTTTATCAAAATAATAATAATGATACTCTTTTGTGTAATAATCATTGATGAAAATAGGGTCATATCTCCATATTATTTTGTTTTTTCCAATTTTATTAGATAATTTTATAAAAGTTTTGATTAACTCATTTTTTTTAGGAAGATTTTTTTCTACTTGTGAGTTATATGATGTAAGAGTAAATTGGAAATAATAATTATATCCTTTGAAAAAATCAAGTTTATCAATTATATTTTGGGGATTTTTAGTCCAAAATACTATAAGGTCTATTTTTTCTTTTGTTAAATCGACTTTGTATAATTTTAGTTTATCATAGGGATTTTGATAATAGGCATAACCTTCTATTAGTCTATTAATAAACCAGTCACTATAAAAAGCAGGAATATCACTTCTTCTACTAATACTTAATATCATCATATTACCTCCTCAAAAATTATATCATAGAAATTTTAAATTTTATTAATAAATTGAATTTGCTTATTTTTCAAGTTATGATTTAGTATAAAGAGAGGAGGGCAAAATGTATATTGTAATTTTATCTATTTTAGTAATCTTATTTTTGTGGTTACTGTATAATTTGGGAGTATTTGTAAAAGTAGAAGTAGAAGTGAAAGAAGTAGAAGAAATGATTGGTATATATGAAGATTATAGTGGTCCCTATAAAAATACAAAACAGATTCAAGATAAGCTATATTTTAGATTATTAGATGAAGAACAAATAGAAACTTTTAGAGGTTTTGGCATATATTATGATAATCCAAAAGAAGTTCCTAAAGAAAAACTCCGAAGTAAAAGTGGGTGTATTATTGAAGTAGAAGACTATAATAAAATAAAAAAATTGGAAGAAAAATTTAATATTTTAAAATTTGAAAAGGGAAAATATGTATATACAGAATTTCCTTTAAAAAGTCAATTGTCTATTTTGGGTGGAGTTTTTAAAGTTTATCCCAAACTAGATCAGTTTGTAAAAGAAAATGATTATGAAATGAAAGAAGTAACAGAAATTTATGATATAAAAAGTGGAAAGATACTATATCTTTCTAAAATGAATAATTAAAAAGAAAAAGATTTATTTTATTAATGATATAAAGTGATAAACTAGGACAAAAAACAACTTGTCCTAGTTTTTTATTGTTTGAAAAAACGTACTTTTTAACATATTTCTAAAAAAATACGCACAATGTCCAAAAAAATAGCACTACCTTGCATTTTTGTGTTTTTTATGTTACAATAAACCAAATATATCATTTAGGAGATTATAATATGGACAATAAAAAATGTTTTGCAAGTGATAATTATTCTGGAATACACCCAACAATATTAGAAAGTATAAATAAAGCTAATTATGGGCATGTTATGGGGTATGGAGAGGATCATTATACTGAAGAAGCAAAAGATATACTAAAAAAAGAATTTGATGCTGAAGACGTTGTATTTGTCTATAACGGAACTGGAGCAAATGTTTTGGCACTTGATAGTATGTTAGATAAATACAGTTCAGTATTATGTGCTGAAAGTGCTCATATAAATACGCATGAAGTAGGAGCCCCAGTAAGAATTACAGGGTGTCCATTATTTACAGTTAAATCAAAAGATGGAAAATTTGATATAGAAGAAGGAAAAAAATATTTAGCTTTTAAAGATGGTCAACATCATTCTCAGCCAAGAGTAATATCAATAACTCAACCTACAGAATACGGTGCAGTTTATAGCAAAGAAGAAATAAGAAAAATTGCTGATTTTGCACATGAAAATGGAATGTTACTTCATATGGATGGAGCTAGACTTAGTAATGCTACAGTAGCATTAGGCTGTTCTTTGAAGGAAGGAACAAAAGATTTAGGTGTTGATGTATTAACTTTTGGTGGTACAAAAAATGGACTAATGTTTGGAGAAGCTATAATATTCTTTTGCAAAGATTGTGCTAAAGGAATAAAATATTTGAAGAAGCAGAATCTTCAATTACATTCAAAAATGAGATTTTTATCTTGTCAATTTGTTCCATATGTAAAAGAAGAAATATGGAAAGAAAATGCTATGATAGCAAATAATATGGCAAAATTACTTGAAGAAAAATTGGAAAAGATTGAAGGGGTTGAAATTAGTCAAAGAGCTCAAGCAAATACATTGTATATAAAACTTCCAATGGAAATTATTAAACCACTTCAAGATACATATTATTTTTATATTTGGGATAAAAATGAAATAAGATTAGTTACAACATTTGATATAGGAAAAGAAGAAGTAGAAGGTTTTGTAGCTAAAGTAGAAGAATTATTAAATGAATATAATAAAAAAATTGCTTAAACTAAAGGGAAACCTTTAGTTTTTTTTATGATAATGTATATATTTAATAGATATTAAAATATAAAATTTTTAAAAAATTTAAAATATTACTAGAATATAAAGTTAAAATGAAATTAAAAAAATGTAATATTTGGCATAAAAGTAATTGTAAAGATAGGATTTTTTTAAGACGAAAATAAAGTGGGCAGAAAAAAAAGGAGTGTTTATGGTAAACAAGATTAATATTAAAACAAAACTCAATTTGATAACAGTAGTAGTTTTTATAGGATTTACACTTTCGTATCTAGTTACAAATTCTATATTAAAAACAAATGATGAAATCAAAGTTGAAAGAGAAAAAGCATTGGAGATTCATAGAAACGTATTAAATATGGATATCCATCTTTTGGAGAGTAGAAGAAGAGAAAAAGACTTTAGAATCAGGCAAGAAGAAAAATACATAGAAGAAGTTAAAGAGAGTATTAGTAATATTTTGTTAATAATAAAGTCTACAAAAGAGTTGAGTGAAACTAAAGAAACTCATGATTTAATTGAAAATTTAAAAATTAATGTAGAA
Source organism: uncultured Fusobacteriaceae bacterium (assembly GCA_964536535.1). Lineage (GTDB taxonomy): Bacteria > Fusobacteriota > Fusobacteriia > Fusobacteriales > Fusobacteriaceae > CAZFBB01. The sequence goes on along the minus strand of CAZHXU010000140.1, from coordinate 5,149 downwards.
AATTATATTAATAATTTTGAAGAATATGGAAAAGTATCTATTAATATAGGTTTGACAGAAGAAGAAGGATTAAGAGGTCTTTTGAGAGAAAAAGTCCATGGAGTAGAAGAGATACTCGTAGAAAAAAATGATAACGAAGATTTAGTAAAAATGTTAACTTTGAGAAGAAATGAGAAGGATTTTTTACTTAGAAAAGATAGGAAATATCAAGAAAGATTCAATGAAAATACAATGATTTTTTTGAAATCAGAAGTTAGTGAAGAAATAACTACATTATTAAAGGAGTATAATGCTGCTTTTAATAATTTAGTAGAAGAAGTAGATAAAGGGGATAAATTAATCGAAAAATATACAAGTTATGCCCATAATATAGACCCTATATATAAAGAACTTGAAGATTATTCAAGGAAAAAATTAGATGAAAAAAATTTATTACTTGAAGAAAATGAAGAAAAATTAGAAATTACTCTATTAATTTTAAATATTATTGTTTTAATAGGAGTATTTTTCTTAATAAAAATAATTTCTATATCTATAGTTAATCCTATAAATAAAGTAGTTAAATCTCTAAAAGATATTGCCCGTGGAGAAGGAGATTTGACAGCTAGCATAGATATAAAAAATAAAGATGAACTTGGACAATTAGCAAATTATTTTAATGAATTTGTACTTAATTTAAATGGAATTATATCAAATATCAAAGTATTAATAAAAAAAGTAACAGAAGAAAATGAAGAACTGGTAAAAAGCATAGAAAATATAATTGCTGGTAAAGAGACGAAATCTTATGAAAAATTACACGGGAAAATACCAGAAGGACTTAAACAATTAGAAGAGTATGTAGAGTTGGTTTTAGACAATATAAGAAATCAAAGTGCAAGTACAGAAGAAAGTCTGGCAGGGTTGGAAGAAATAAGTGCAAGTGGAAATGGAACAAAAGAATATATAGAAAATATAGCAGATTCTGCAATAAATTTGTCAAAATTATCAGAAAAAAACTATGAAGATATACAAAATCTAAGTAGGGAAGTTAATAATATAAATGATAATGTAGAAGTAACCAATAATCAAATAGGTAATTTAGTATTTTATTCGGAAGACATAGGAAAAATACTTATAGCTATTAATAGTCTTGCAGAGCAAACAAACTTGTTATCACTAAATGCAGCAATAGAAGCAGCAAGAGCAGGAGAAGCAGGACGAGGATTTAGTGTAGTAGCAGAAGAAGTAAGAAAACTTGCAGAAAAAACAAATGAAGAAACAAAAAAAATAGAAGAAATAATATCAAATATTCAAAGTGAAATAAAATTGGTAAAAGAAGCAAATGATATAGTAACAGAAAAAGTAAAAGCAACATTATCAATAAATGAAAATGTAGAAAAATCAAATACGAGTTCAATGGAATTAATAAATAAAAATGAAGAAGATATAAACCAAATAAGAGTAGCAATAAATGAACAAATATTAGCAACAGAAGAAATAACTCAGGCAGTAAGTACAATAACAGAGAACTCAATAGATATAGAAAATAGTATAATGAAAAATAGTGAAATAGGAACAACAATAAAAAAAATATTAGAAATGAAATTAGTAACTATAAAAGAAATAAATTCTTATACACTTGAATTAAATGAAAAAGTAAATAGTTTTAAAACTAGATAAAAAGAATCCCAAAAGTATTACTTTTGGGATTTTTAATTAATCTAATTTTTTCTTAATTTCTCTATCTAATTTTTCCAGTTCTTTTTCTAAATCTTTTGAGCTTTCTTCAATTTGTTTTTCCATAGATTTACTAATACGTATAAAAAATTTGAATGCTCCTAAATAATGCTCTTGAGTACCAAAAATACTAACAGAATAAGTACTAAAAATAAAATAGTCTTTTCTTTCTAAAGTGCTAAGAGCAGACAATTGTTTGCTTTTATTTGAGAAGATTGATCCGAATTTTTTAAAAGGATTATCTTCTTTTGCATTTTCTTTTTCAATTAAAGTTTCAATTTTTACACTATAATAATCTTCAAATTGACTTTTTGTTGGGTTGGTAACAAACATAAGTGCACCTAAAAGTACAATTATAAATAAAAGTTTTTTCATATAATTCCTCCTTGTATTTAATTATAGAGTAAAATTAGTAGAAATTCAATCTATAATTTTGTATAATATAGCATAACTAATATTATTGGAGGAAAAATGAAAAAATTATTTTATATCTTTATAATTATAAATTTTGTTGTTTGGGGGTATCCTTATAAAAATCTAAAAGAGATGAAAAAAGGTAATGTAAGAATAATTTATACAGAAGAACTAAAAAAAGAAGCAGAAGAAGTTTTATCTTTTGTAGATTATCAAAATGAAAATATAAAATATATTGGGGAAGAGAAGATAGAAATACCTATAATACTACATCCTTTTTCATTAATATCAAATGCATTTGTTACTCAGGGACCATTTAGAAGTGAATTTTATTTGACACCACCTTCTGATATATATTCTTTAGGTAATACTACTTGGATACAAGATTTGTCTATACATGAATATAGACACGTTCTTCAAATGACAGAAGGTAGAGAAGGAATAAATAAATTAATATATATTTTAGGAGGAGAACTTACTACAGGTCTTTCAAATGTTTTGGCTATTCCTAGATGGTACTGGGAAGGTGATGCGGTAAGTCAAGAAACTGCATTAACTCTTGGTGGAAGAGGGAGATTAAATTATTTTTTGAAAGATTATAGATTTATACTTGATGAAGGAATAAACTATTCATATGAAAAAGCTAAAAATGGTTCATACAAAGATTATGTGCCGAATCATTATAAGTTAGGGTATTTATTAACATCTTATGCAAGTGAAGTTTATAGCCCATATAAAGTATCTGAATCTTTTTCTGAAGGAATACAATATAAATACCTTCTACCCTTTAGCGACTCCCTAGAGAAAAATATTGGACTTAGTTCAAAAGAGCTCTACCAAAATGCAAGAGAGTACTATAAAGGGCTCTATTCTAGTATAGATGGGGAAGTGTATGATAATGAAGGAGTAGAAGTAGAAGTGCCAAGTTCATTTGGAAGAGTATTTAATTATGAGAATAATTTATTTACTTATATGAGTTCATATGAAAAAAGTGGCAGATTTCAAGAATTATACACAGGAAAAGTTTTGAAGAAAAAAAGTATCAGTCTTACAGAAGATTATAGCTATAACAGAGGTTATTTGTTGTGGGATAGTTATGAAGCAGATAAATTTTGGTACCTTAAAGACTATTCAAATATTACTATTTATAATATAAAAGAAGATAAAATAAAAGTTATAAGCAAAAAAGGAACTTATTTTACTCCTAGTCTTGGAAATACAAGTGATTATATTGTAAGTAACAAAATAAATATGGGTAAGTCATCTATAGTAATATTAGATTTTGAAGGAAATGAAGTTTTTAACTATGAAAAAGAAGGAAATTATTATGATAACCCTATTTTTTCTGGAGAAGATAAAAAAATATACAGTATAAAAAGAGATAAAGAAGGGAAAATATCCCTTGTATCTATTTCTATAAAAGATAAAAAGGAAAAAACAATTTTGCCTAGGGGAAATTATATTATAGAAGATTTGATTTTGGAAGGGAATTCGCTTTATTTTTCAGCACAGTTTGATTTGGTTGATAATATTTATACACTTAACCTTGATGATAATAAAGTATATAAACTTACAAATTCAAAATACGGAGCATATAAACCAAGTGTTATTGATAATAGACTCTATTTTTCCGAATATTCAAATGGAAGTTATTTGGTAAAGAGTAGTGAAATTAATAAAGAAGAATTTGTAGTAAAAGAACTTGATAAATTGGATATTTATAATCTTTCTTATTTTGACACTTTGGGTGGGGAGATAGTATCAAAGGTAGAAGTGAAAAATTATGAAGAAACTGATTATAAATACCTGAAAAATATGATTAATCCTCATTCGTGGGCATATGGTTATGATGGTGAAAACTTAAATTTGATGTTAATGGCAGCAAATGAACTTACAGATTTTTTCTTGAATTATACTTATTTAGGTAATTTTAAAGATGATAACGAAAGTATATTAGGCATAAACTTTCTAAGGTACTGGCCACAAGTATCTCTTTATTATACTTGGTTAGAAGAAAATAATCTAAAATCAAATGAGATAGAAGGTATAATTTCTTTTCCTTTAGATTTGTCAAAAAACTACAGATTTAAATATTTAGAACCTAGTTTATCTTTGGTAAAATTAGATGATGATGAAGTTTATAAACTATCTTTTGCTTATGAATCAACAAGTGAAAGAGCTTATAAAAACTTGGGAAGTACATATAATGATAGCTTTAATGTTTCTTATATCAATAACTTTTCTAATGATAGAGAAAAATTTGAAATGAGTGGGCATATAGGGACAAGGGGTATTATGGCAAATGATAGTTTGAGATTATCTTTTGCTTATGCTCAAGATAAAAATACTAAAAAGTATTCTGATAATTTTTCCTATACAAGAGCATATAAAAATTTAGAAAAAAAATATGATACAGCATCAAAACTATCTTTTGACTATTCACTTCCTTTATTATATCCTGATGTAGGTGATAGAGGTGTCTATTTAAAGAGAATAAGAACAAATTTCTTTTATGATAGAGGACTATATGAAATAGGAAATGAGAGTACTGATTTAGACAGTACAGGAGTAGAAGTTTATGTTGATACAAGTTTATTGAGTCTTATAGATATTACAGTTGGACTGAGATATAGCTATAGACTAGATGATAAAGAAAACATATGGGAATTGGTAATACCATTACAAGAATTTTAAATATAATAAAAAGGCAGTATACCTGCCTTTCAGATTGAAGACAAAGGACTAATTTGTGAGAATTTAGTCCTTTTTTTGTCAATTAAAAGTTTTTTTAATATTCTTTGTCACTTGTCTTGATACAAGAGTAACCAACGTCTGAATGACATAAAAAATCTACGTCAGATAAATCTTCCTTATTTAGTAAAATCAAGTACGTACAAGGTACTTTCGTCAAATATTAAACTAAAAGTAAGAAAGTAGAAAAAATAAGATTAAGAAGTCTCTCTCTTAGAGCTCAAACACTTGAAATTCTTAACGTTCATTTCGTTAAATAATCTAA
>CAZHXU010000139.1:6110-8113 GCA_964536535.1 uncultured Fusobacteriaceae bacterium | reverse complement strand
AATGAGGTGTAAAAGGATGAAAAAAATAGAAAGAGCAACATTAATAGTATTAGATAGCGTTGGGGTAGGAGAACTACCTGATGCACCAGAATTTGGAGATGCAGGATCAAATACACTTGGTCATATTGCAGAAGCAAGTAATGGTATAAATTTGCCAAATATGCAAAAACTAGGTTTAGGGAACCTTACACATGTAGAGGGAGTAGCACCAGTAGTAGAAGCTAATGGAGCTTATGGAAAAGCAGCAGAAGCAAGTAAAGGAAAAGATACTACAACAGGTCACTGGGAAATAGGTGGAGTAATATTAGAAAGACCATTCCCAAGTTATCCACAAGGGTTTTCAAAAGAAGTATTAGATGAATTAGAAAAAAGAACTGGAAGAAAAATACTTTGTAATTTACCATACTCAGGAACAAAAGTACTTGATGATTATGGTGATGAACAATTAAAAACTGGAGCATGGATAGTATATACATCTGCTGACCCAGTATTACAAATTGCAGCTCACGAAGAGTTAATTCCATTAGAGGAACTATATAATGCTTGTAAAATAGCTTTAGAAATCTGTAAGGAAAAATCTCCAGTAGCAAGAGTAATTGCAAGACCATACCTTGGTAAAAAATCAGGTGAATTTACTAGAACATCAAATAGACATGATTATTCAGTAAAACCACCTAAAAAGACTATTTTAGATAAAATATCTGAAGCTGGTCTTGAAACAGTTGCAATAGGAAAAACAAGTGATATCTTTAGTGGTCAAGGTGTAACAGACAGCAGAGGGACTAATAAAGATAATAAAGATGGAATTATAAAAACAATTAATGCCTTAAAGGAAGACACAAAAGGACTTATCTTTACAAATCTTGTAGATTTTGATATGCTTTATGGGCACAGAAGAAATGTTGAAGGATATAAAAATGCCCTAGAAGAATTTGATAATTATCTACCAGAAATTATTGATAACCTAAAAGAAGATGAAATATTAATAATTACAGCTGATCATGGTTGTGATCCAACATATAAAGGAACAGACCATACAAGAGAATATATCCCTATATTAGTATATGGTAAGGGAGTAAATGGTGTAGATTTAGGAACAAGAACTACTTTTGCAGATATAGCTGCTACTCTTGAAGAATTATTATTAGGAAATGAAGTAGAAGGAAGTTTTGCAAAAGATTTATTCTAGTTGGTTATGGTGTGGTAACCAAATCCTTAGTAGATAGTGTGTGAAAAGATTATAAGAAAATTAAGGAGGAAAAATGAGCGTACATATAGGAGCAAAAAAAGGTGACATAGCAGAAACAGTATTACTTCCAGGAGATCCATTAAGAGCAAAATGGATAGCAGAAACTTTCTTAGAAGATGTTGTATGCTATAACACAGTAAGAGGAATGTATGGATATACAGGAACATACAAAGGTAAAAAAGTAAGTGTACAAGGAACTGGAATGGGAGTTCCATCAATTTCTATATATGCCAACGAACTTATTATGGAATATGGTGTAAAAAACCTTATAAGAGTTGGTTCAGCAGGATCATACCAAGAGCATGTAAAAGTAAGAGATATAGTTTTAGCTATGGCTTCTTCTACAAACTCAGGAATAAACAAAATCAGATTTAAAGGAATGGACTTTGCTCCAACGGCTGATTTTGAATTGTTTATGAAAGCTGTTAAAGCTGCTGAAGCAAAAGGAATAGAAGTAAAAGCAGGAAATGTACTTACTTCTGATGAGTTTTACCAAGATGAATTTGAAAGTTTTAAACACTGGGCTAAATTTGGTGTTTTAGCAGTAGAAATGGAAACAGCTGGATTATACACAGTTGCTGCAAAACATGGAGTAAAAGCTCTTACAATCTTAACTATCTCTGACTCATTAGTAACTGGAGAAGAAACAACTAGTGAAGAGAGACAAACTACATTTAAAGAGATGATAGAGATAGCTTTAGGAACATTATAATACTAGATGGCATACCAATAGGTATGCCATATTTTACCCCAA
>CAZHXU010000139.1:0-6010 GCA_964536535.1 uncultured Fusobacteriaceae bacterium | reverse complement strand
AACTTATTGAAGAAGCAATTGAAGCAAGGGAAAATGCTTATACTCCCTATTCAAACTTTAAAGTAGGAGCTCTTGTTATAGATGAAAAAGGAAGACATTTTAAGGGCTGTAACGTAGAAAATGGTAGTTATGGTTTGTCTAACTGTGGCGAAAGAACAGCAATCTTTAAAGGTGTTTCAGAAGGTATGGAAAAGATAGATACAATAGTAATTGTAGCCGATACAAGTGGACCAGTAAGTCCATGTGGAGCTTGTAGACAAGTAATAAAAGAGTTTAGTACAGAAGGAACTACTATTATCCTTGCTAATCTAAAAAAAGAATATAAAATAATGGATATGGAAGAGTTGCTTCCATATGGATTTGTATTATAAAGTGTGGAAAAGACTGATTTTTGATAAATTAGTCTTTTTTTTTGAAAAAATCAATATATTGATTTTTATTACTATTACCTTACTTTAATAATACAATTTATGATAAGATATAGCAAAAGGGGGAGATGAAATGAAAGAATCAGTAAAACAGATGTGGGAAGATTTTTGCAAAGTAAATCCAAGTGTGAAAGATGAAAAATATACTTCGTGGCATTTTTGTAATACACAAGAATTAGCCCTTAAACTGGCTAATTTGGTAAAAATAGGAAGAAAAAAAGCCACAAGTGCATTGTTTGAATCATATAAAGTAGAAGGAGAAGAGTTGCCAAAAGTAGCTCAGTATACAGTAATAACTGATATAAATGGAGAAGCACTATGTATAATTAGGGGGAAAAAAGTAGAAGTATTAAAGTATAAAGATTTTCCAGCTGAATATGCAATGATGGAAGGTGAAGGGGATTTATCCCTTAATTATTGGAGAGAAGTACACGAGGAGTTTTTTGAAGAAGAGATGAAGGAGTATGGTTTGGGAGAGTTTGACGAAGAGTTAGAGCTTGTATATGAAGAGTTTGAATGTGTTTATGGTGGGATATTGTCTAATACTCAAGTAGTAAAAGAGTTTTGGGATAGGTTTGATAAAAAAGACTATAGAGGTACCGAAATATTATTAGATGAAAAATTTGAAGCTAACTGGGTAACAACTAGAGAAAAATTTGATAGGGAAAACTTTATTAAAGTAAATGAAGATTATCCGGGTGATTGGTGTACTGTTGCTGAAAAAATAGAAAATTTAGATAATAATAGAGTTATGAGCATAACTCATGTGTTTAGCCCAAGTAGCCAAGGTGAGTTTTATGCTACATCTATTTTTACAATAAAAGAGGGAAAAATTGTATATATTGAGGAGTATTGGGCAGAAGTAGAAGAAAAACCAGAGTGGAGAAAAGCCTATATAAAGTAGTAGAATAAAAACTAAAAAATAAATTAGAATAACAAAAGGACTGAGAGTAATCAGTCCTTTTTCTATATAAAAATAGTTATTTTTTATTAAGTACCATATGGTAGTGGAGAATATTATCTTCTAAATATTCTTGCCCTTCTACTCTAAATCCTAGGGATTCATAGAACTTCCTAAGATATTTCTGACCACTAATTTCTATAGTTTTTTCATTCATGTTGGAAAAGATAAAATCAATTCCGTATTGCATTAATTTTCTAGATAAACCACGACCACGAGCACTAGTTTTTGTAATGACTCTGCCTATAGAAGGGCTCTTGTCGTAGGAAATGCCAGAGGGTAATAATCTAAGGTATGAAATTATCTTCCCTTCTTCTCTATAAAAAAGATGTAGGGATTTTTGATCTTTGTAATCCAAATCATTATAGGGACAATTTTGTTCTACTATAAAGATATCTTCACGAAGAGCAAGTATATCATAAAGTTCATCTATACTAAGTTCATTCCATTTTTTTAATATTATCATAATTACCTCCTAAAAAAATTATACCATAGATGAAATTAGAAATATATCTATAAATAAAAAAAGACTTTAAAAGTCTTTTTTTTAGGGGGATGAATGATGTATATAATTAGAATATCTATTATTTCATCTATATAGGAGTGATGAAGTCCTAAAAGACTAAAAAGAGATTAGATGAAATAATATAAACTCTAATTTTGGGGGTCGAGAGTAAGGGGGGCTTACTCTCTATTAGGGTTTTACAATGAAAAAATTATTGTTGTTAACTTCAAAGGTTTCTCCCTTTGACACTATAATTGTATAATAAATTAAATAATATAACAATTTGTAAAGAATTTTATAAAAAACATAAAATAAAAGAGAAAATTAGTTGTTTAATAGTAAAATTTTTTACTAATCTCAAAATAAGTATAACTTTTTTTAGTGACAATTAGATGTCAAAAACGATATAATTAATTATAAAAATATAATTTGTGGTTAACTTGTTAAATTTTGAAAGAATTGTTATTATATAACAAGGAGGACATATGAAATTAATTTTATTTTTTGTACTAACAACTCTAATTTTTGGAGAGGAATTTTCAAAAGAAAAAGAGAAAAAGGAAAAACACTATTATTTAGAAGGAAAGATAGGAGGCGAAATAAACTCTCTAAGAACTTTTTCAAATGGAAGAGTAGAATTTGACAATGTTTATAATGCTTTTTTAGAAGTATTTTCAAATAGAAATGAAATTTTACAATTTGGATTTGGATTTGGATTTGAAGGAGTTGCATATAACTATCAAGAAGAAAAAGATATTTCTTATAGGTTACCACTTTATATAGCAGTAAAAAATTATCCTGAATTTGAAAGTAAACTGAAACCTTATGGTAAAATATTAGGTGGGATGAATATACATATAAATGAGAGTTTGGTAGGTAGAAGTAATTTTGTTGCTTTTGGAATGGGAATTGAATTTGGAAATTTTGGAACAGAAGTTTTGTATAATTTTGAAATGAACAAATTAAATGATATTAGAAATAAAGTAAATAGTGTGAAGTTAAGTTTAAATTATCGATTTTATTAAAAAATCTAAAGGAAAAAGTTAATTTAATAAGTATATAATAAATGGCTAATTGTATTAGTCATTTTTTTATTTCTAAAAATAAAGAAATTTATAATGATAATTAGAAATGGATTTGTTAGATACTTTTATGAAACTAAATTTCTATAAAGGCGTATGGGAGAGGAGATTATATGGTAACAATTGATAAAACTAGATTTAAAGAACACATAATTGAAACACTTAATTTAAGGGGAACTAACTTAAAAAAAGCAACAAAAAGAGAACTATTTGATGCAGTTTCTCTTGCTGCTATGAGTATCGTATCTAAAAATTGGATGGAAACAAAAGAAACTTATGAAGAAAAAGGAGTTAAACAAGCATATTACCTTTCGGCAGAGTTTCTTATGGGAAGAGCTTTTTCTAATAATTTAGTTAATCTAACTATCTATAAAGATGTAAAAGAAGTATTAAAAGAGCTCGATATTGATATTAATATTATAGAAGACCAAGAAGAAGATGCAGGTCTTGGTAATGGAGGACTAGGAAGATTAGCAGCTTGTTTCTTAGATTCTTTAGCAACACTTCAGTTACCAGGTCATGGATATGGAATAAGGTATAAATATGGAATGTTTAGACAATCAATAGAAGATGGTTTTCAAGTGGAATACCCAGATCATTGGTTAGATTATGGAGATCCTTGGCAGATAGAAAAGCGGAGCGAAGCAGTAGAAGTTAAGTTTGGCGGAGAGATACATGTAACTAAAGACGATAGTGGTAGAGAGCATTTTAAGAGAATAAATGCAGAGATAGTAACAGCTATACCTTTTGATATGCCTATAATTGGATATGGGACTAAAACAGTAAATACCCTTAGATTATGGCAAGCAGAAGCACCAGATGGTTTTGATTTACAGCTCTTTAATGATCAACATTATAAAAGTGCCGTAAAAAAGCAAACTAGAGCAGAAGATATATCAAGAGTATTATATCCTAATGATTCTGGACCTAGTGGGAAAGAACTTAGACTTAGACAACAATATTTTTTCGTGTCAGCTTCTTTACAGGATTTAGTAAGAAAATATAAAGTTCAGTATGGAAATGATTTTAGTAAATTTCCAGAAAAAATTGCAATACAACTTAATGATACACATCCAGTAGTTGCAATTCCAGAATTAATGAGAATATTGATAGATTGGGAAAAATTGGAATGGGAAGCTGCTTGGGATATAGTAAATAAAACTTGTGCTTATACGAATCATACGATATTAGCAGAAGCACTTGAAAAATGGCCAATAAACCTTTTTGAAAGTTTGTTACCTAGAGTTTATCAAATAATAGAAGAGATAAATAGAAGATTTATGATAGAGTTAAGAACAGCTTTTCCAAATGACTGGGTTAGACATAATAGAATGTCTATAATAAGTGAAGGAATGGTTAAGATGGCATGGTTAGCTATACATGGTACCCATGCAGTAAATGGAGTAGCAGCACTTCATACTGAAATTCTTAAAAAATCTGAATTAAAAGACTGGTATGAAATGTATCCTTATAAATTCCAAAATAAAACAAATGGAGTAACTCAAAGAAGATGGTTATTAAAATCAAATGAAGAATTATCAAATTTAATAAGTTCTTTAATTGGAGATGGTTGGATAACAGATCTTGATAAACTAAAAGAGCTTGAAAAATATGCTGATGATGAAAAAGTTTTAAATGATTTTATAAGAGTCAAAAATGAAAAGAAAAAACAATTGATAGAATATGTAAAAATACATAATGGAATCGACTTAGATGTTGATGCTATATTTGATATTCAGATAAAAAGATTACACGAATATAAAAGACAACTACTTAATGTACTTCATATTATAGATTTGTATTTTAGAGTTAAAGCAAATCCAAATCTTGATATAGCCAAAAGAGTATTTATATTTGGTGCAAAATCAGCAAGTGGTTATAGAAGAGCTAAAAACATAATTAAACTTATAAATTCTATTGGAGAAGTAATAAACAATGATGTTAGTATTAATGACAAAATTAAAGTAGTATTTATAGAAAATTATAGGGTAAGTATAGCAGAAAAACTTTTCCCAGCAGCTAATTTGAGTGAACAAATATCAACTGCAGGGAAAGAAGCTAGTGGAACTGGGAATATGAAATTTATGATTAATGGAGCTCCTACAATAGGTACACTAGACGGAGCAAATGTAGAAATAGTAGAAGAAGCAGGAGAAGAAAACAACTTTATATTTGGTTTGACAAGTGAAGAAGTAGCTAAACTAAATAATAAAGGAAACTACATACCTATGGAGATAGTTAGTGGAGTAGAAGGTTTACAAAGAGTATTAGATAGTCTTATTGATGGTACATGGAATAGAGATAGAAGTTTATTCCAAGAACTATATAATTCTTTGGTATATGGTTGTGATGGAAATAGACCAGATGAATACTATACTATAAAAGATTTTGAAGGATATAGAGAAGCTCAGGAAAAAGTTGATAAAGCATATAGAGATAAACTTGGTTGGGCAAAAAAATCTTTTATTAATATAGCAAATTCAGGTAAATTTACTAGTGATAGAACAATAAATCAATATGCTAATGAAATTTGGAATATTGAAAAAGTAGTAATAGAATAATAAAATATATTGAGGATCAGCTTTTTGACTGGTCCTTTTTTATGGAAAAAGTTCTTTAAACATTAGTAAAAAAGAAGATTAGTAATTTTATATTAAAAATTATAAAAAAGTACCTTGTATTAAAAGGTACCTTGTAGTATACTATTAATATAGAGAAATTTTTTTAAGGTTGGTATAGTGTATTGAAAGGTAGCGTTTAATGCATTATATAAAGGAGGAAAATATGAGTAGAAAGTTGAGAAGAGGAACTTTTGATAGAAAAGTATTGGGAGTATGTAGAGGAATTGCTAATTTTTATAGCATTGATGTGACTATAGTGAGAATATTATTTGCTCTAAGTATTTTATTTGGTGGAAGTGGAATAGCCATATACGCAATATTAGCAGTAGTTATGCCAAAAGATGATTATATAGAATACAAATAAAAGGGGAATATATGAAGACACAATTAAAAAAAGGAGTTTTGGAAATGTG
>CAZHXU010000138.1:0-8188 GCA_964536535.1 uncultured Fusobacteriaceae bacterium | reverse complement strand
TCTTTGGAGAACTTTTTGCTTACTTTTTGGTTGGTTGCTAAAAAGTAAGTGGACGACAGCCAAAATATAAAATATTTGAATCATTTAAATTATAGAGTTTAATTACTTTTCAATCTACAAAAGAGAATCTTGACTAATCGAGTATGAAATAGTAAAATATTATGATAAATTAGAAATGAGGTAAAAATGAAAAGAAGAGGAACTTATGAATTTTTAATAGAAGATACTTGCTTTCCCGGAACAGGTATTGGATATATAGATGGACTTCGTGTTGAAATAAAAGGAACAATTCCTGGTCAGAAAGTCCTTGGTAAAATTACTAAAAAAAATAAAACTAGGATTATTGCTAAGTTGATAGAAATAGTAGAAGATGTAGATTATAAAGAAAAGGCTCTATGCGAAAAATTTTCATTAGCTTGTGGTGGCTGTACATTCCAAGACTTAAATTATAAAAAACAATTAGAAATCAAAAACAAACAGCTTTTAAAATTATTTGAAGATAACCACTATGAAAATTTTGAATACTTAGGAGTAGAAGGTAGTCCTAAAGTTTTTAATTATAGAAATAAAATGGAATTTACTTTTGGAGATTATGAAAAAGATGGACCTTTAACACTTGGAATGCATGTTCGGAATAGAAAATATTCTATTATAGATGCTACTGGCTGTCAAATTGTGCAACATGATTTCTCTATCATACTTAATTTTACACTCAATTATTTTAGAGAAAAAAATCTTCCTTTTTATAGAGTAATGCAAAGAGAGGGCTATCTTAGGCATTTAGTTCTTAGATTAGGTGAAAACACTAAAGAATTACTTGTAAATTTAGTTACTACTAGTCAAATAAACTTTGATTTAACTGAATGGTTAGAAGGTCTTAAAAATCTTAACTTAAAAAATGATTTAAAGGGAATTTTGCATACTACAAATGACTCATTTAGTGATGTTGTACAATCTGATTCTTTGGAAGTTTTATGGGGTAGAAGTTACATTTATGAGAACTTATTAGATTTAAAGTTTAAAATAAATCCTTTTAGTTTCTTTCAAACAAATTCTTTAGGTGCAGAAAAATTATACTCGTTAGTAAGAGAATTTATTGGAGATACTGATGACCAAATAGTTTTTGATCTTTATTGTGGTACAGGAACTATTGGTCAAATAGTTGCTCCAAAAGCTAAAAAAGTAGTTGGAATTGAACTAATTGAAGAGGCCGTTTTAGATGCTAGAGAAAATGCTAAATTAAATAATATTACTAACACTGAATTTATTGCTGGAGATATTGCAAAAGTTATTGGTCAAGTAGAGGATAAACCAGATATTATAATTCTTGACCCACCTAGACCTGGAGTTCATCCTTTTGCAATGGATTATGTAATAAAATTCAATGCACCAAAAATAATATATGTTTCTTGTAATCCAAAAAGTCTTATGATAGATTTAGATAGGTTAAAAGAAAGTGGTTATTCTTTAAAAAAAGTAATTGGAAAAGATATGTTTCCACATACGCCACATCTAGAAGCAATAGTACTTCTTGAAAAAACAAACTAAATCCTAGGACAACTGTCCCTTGCATTAATCTATAAACTATTGTAAAATATATTAAGTTTATTATTTGGTAGTAACATTATGTAAAAAAACTAATGTTAGGAGGAAATTATGTCATTATTAGATTCATATAAAATTACAGCAGATTTATTAAATGACTTTATAAAAAAAGAAGAAAAAGAAAAATTAACAGAAAAAGTTGCAGAAGAATTAGCTAAAATTTTTCAAAATGGAGGAAAAGTATTAATTGCAGGAAACGGTGGAAGTAACTGTGATGCTTTACATTTTGCAGAAGAATTTACTGGAAGATTTAGAGGTAACAGAAGAGCTTTGCCTGCAATTGCCATCTCTGATTCATCGCACATTACATGTGTAGGAAACGATTTTGGCTTTGAGTATATATTTTCTAGAGGAGTAGAAGCTTATGGGCAAAATGGAGATTTATTCATAGGTATCTCTACAAGTGGTAATTCGCCAAATATAATAAAAGCTATTGAACAAGCAAAAGAGCAAGGCTTAAAAACTATGGCTTTATTAGGAAAAAATGGTGGAAAATTAAAAGGACAATGTGATTTTGAATTTATTATTCCTGGTGAAACAAGTGATAGAATACAAGAAATTCATATGATGATTCTACATATTATTATAGAAGGTGTAGAACGTATTATGTTTCCTGAAAATTATTAAAGGTTGATATAAATCAACCTTTTTTTAATCTCTATTACTTATTTTTTCCCAGAATATTTCTATTTCATTTGAATATTTTTTAATTACTTCTAATATCTCTGGCAAAAAATGAAATGGTTTAGTTCTTTCATCTCCATTCAAAATTATATCCATAACTTTTTCATGGCTAAAACTATCTTTATAAGATCTCTTAGACCTAAGAGCATCATAAATATCAACAAAAGCCACTATACCCGCTTCTACCGGTATTTCTTCACCCCTAAGTCCATATGGATATCCGCTACCATCATATTTCTCGTGGTGATACAATGCAATATTCAAAGCTACTTCAAAACGACTATCTCCACCCAAAAGTTCCCTAGCTTTTAGCGTATGATTTTTCATAAGGACCCATTCATCTTCAGTCAATTTCCCTTTTTTCTTTAGTATACTAAGTGGAACATAGATTTTACCAACATCATGTAAAGGAGCAAAATTTTCTATTTCTTCTACTTTCTTTTCATCCAAGCCAAGTTTTTCTGCTACAAAACCAGATAATCGTCCTACTCTGATTACATGATTTCCAGTTTCATTATCGTGTGCTTCAGCAATCTTAGCCAGTTTAATTGCAAAACCTTTATAAGAATTTATAAGTTCACTATTTCTTTCTAATAAAGTTAAAAATATATTTGTAAGAGACTGAAAATGAGATATGAGTTTCATCATGTACTCTTCGTGTATATTCTCAACCTCATCTATACAAAGGTAAATACGTCCATAATTTTTTTTCTGTGAATCAAGTGTAATTGTAATACACCTTTGACTTTGATACCTTTCAAAAACATCAGCATATTTGAGTTTATATATTTCAAATAATTCTTCTTTTTTAAAAGGAAATCCATGAAAATCTATAGTTTCTCGTTTGATATCATCCTTTGTACCTATTATAAATTCTTCATAATTACCATAACCAATATAAGCATATGAAAAAACTAATTCAGGTATAAATTGATATAATAACTCCATGATATTTTTCATAAATTCTTCTTCATTTTTATGTCTAAATAAATTTATTGTACTTTCTAACAATATATCAACTTGGTCCACTAACCTTTCATTCTCTCTAATTTTTTTATCTAAAATAGAGTTTTTGTCCTTTAATCTACTATTTAATATTTTCAATTCTTCCTTTGAATTTTTATTTTTTTCTAACAAATCTTTAATTATAAAATACTCTTTTATTAAAAAGAAAAAGAAAATTATAAGTAAAATTGCAATAATCCCTATAAAAATTTTGAGTTTTTTAACCCTAGTATAATTAAAGACATTTTGATTTATCAATAAACTATTTTTAGGTAATTTATTCAATTTAATATTATACTTATCTATAATTTCATAATCAAAAACATATTCTCCCATTTTGTCTAATATTATTTTATTTTTTACTTTTTCTCCATCCATATCTTTCTTCAAATTTTGAATTGTTTCTTCTACTTCTACCTCCAAAAGATTTATCTTCCCACCTAATATATTTTTTCCTATCAAACCATAATCCCAAAAAGTAAGTATGGGTCTATTGGCAACTCTGTCTATAGACCACAAATAACCGATACTATCATAACCATAACTATTTCCAAATAAAAATCCATGTAAAATAATAGTATCCTCTGATAAATTCTCCAAGTTCCCTATAAAGTTTCTGTCACTTATATCATAATTTTTTATCAAATAAGATCTTTTTTCCAAATTAGTCAAAATTCTCTTTTGTATATCGTTGTTATACTTACTTCCACCAATATCGCTTAACAAAATTACTTTTTTTATTCCCATATCAAATTTTTTAATAAGGTCTATATTGTCTTCTATATAATTTTTTTCATAAAGAACAAAAAAATCATTTGGAATTTCTCCTTGAAAATATTCATAAATTCCCATTGCAAACACTTTACTACTAGGAAAAAGCATTTTTTTATACTTTAATAAAAATTCCAAACTTTCATTATCAACAGCTATTATATAGTCAAAATTATCATCATTATATTTTTCTTTCAATTTTATATAAATACTTTTTTCATCCCACTCTGGGTATTTGCTATTTATATAATCAACTTCCAATTTTTCATTTCCAAATTCTGATAAAAACATTTCATTAATTTCTTCTGTTCTAACATATCCTTCAGAGTAAGAATGTAGCAAGAGTATATCTTTTGTAAATATATTAATAATTACTATTAAATAAACAAATAATTTTTTTCTCATTTTGTCACCTCTTTTTCTTACTTTATTTTACGAGATACTTCAACTTTTCCCTTCTAAAAATTACTTGCAATAAATTAATAGCTATGATAGAATTGTTATTGGTTTGATAAATAATATTAGGAGATGAGTATGAGGATATTTTCTTTATTGTATAAAAACAAAAGAAAAACCAAGTATAACTGTACATCAAGTGCAGTATCTTCTCACATACCCATCAATAACTTTAACTTAATATATACAAGGCCTAAGTGTAACTAGCATTAGTGTATACTTAGGTTTTTTTATTTAAAAGGAGGCTTTATGAATTATACTATTGAAACTCTTATTTCAAAGGAAGAAATAGACAAAAA
Source organism: uncultured Fusobacteriaceae bacterium (assembly GCA_964536535.1). Lineage (GTDB taxonomy): Bacteria > Fusobacteriota > Fusobacteriia > Fusobacteriales > Fusobacteriaceae > CAZFBB01. Next base: position 3,368 of record CAZHXU010000138.1, on the reverse strand, counting down.
AGTGAAAGAACTAGCAAGAAAAATTGAAGCAAAATATAAAGGAGCTAACGAACTATTATTAGTAGGTTTATTAAGAGGTTCGGTTATTTTTCTAAGTGATTTAGCTAGAGAAATTCAAATAGATGATGTTAAATTAGATTTTATGACAGTTTCTAGTTATGGTAATTCAATGGAAAGCTCTAGAGATGTAAAAATAAAAAAAGATTTAGAAGAAGACATAAAAGATAGGCATGTATTAATAGTAGAAGATATAATAGATACAGGTTTTACTCTTTCAAAAGTAAAAGAGATGCTAAACTTAAGAGAACCAAAATCTTTAGCAATCTGTACTCTTCTTGATAAACCTGATAGAAGAGAAGCTCAAGTGGATGTCGATTTTATTGGATTTAAGATTCCAGATGAATTTGTTGTAGGTTATGGAATAGATTATGCAGAACAACATAGAAATCTAAACTATGTTGGTAAAGTTATCATTAAAGACTAATTATATATATATTGTATTGAGAGGAGAAATAAATGGCTGGATATGTAGTTGTTGGAACTCAATGGGGAGACGAAGGAAAAGGAAAAATAATCGATGTTTTAGCGCATAAAGCTGATTATGTAGTAAGATTCCAAGGTGGAAATAATGCTGGTCACACAGTTGTTGTTAATGGAGAGAAGTTTATACTTCATTTATTACCATCTGGTATGTTACATGGAAATGGAAAATGTATCATAGGTCCAGGTGTTGTAGTAGATCCAAAAGTTTTATTGGCAGAATTAAAAGCACTAGACGATAAAGGGGCTAAAACAGATCACCTTTATATTAGTGATAGAGCTCACCTTATTATGCCTTACCATGTAAAATTAGATGAAGTAAAAGAAAAAGCAAGAGGAGAAGGTAAGATAGGTACTACTAAAAGAGGTATCGGTCCTTGTTACGCTGATAAAATTACTAGATGTGGTATTAGAGCTGTTGATTTGTTAGATATGGATAACTTTGCTAAAAAATTAAAGTTTAACTTAGATGAAAAAAATGCATTATTTACAAAAATTTATAATGAAGAGCCTTTAAATTTTGAAGAAATCTTAAATGATTATAAAGAGTATTCTGAAAAATTAAGTTGGAGAATTATGGATTCTGTTCCAGAAGTAAATGAAGCTCTAGATCAAGATAAATTTGTTTTATTCGAAGGAGCTCAAGCTATGATGCTTGATATCAACTATGGAACTTATCCTTATGTTACTTCTTCATCACCAACTACAGGTGGGGTTACAACTGGAGCAGGAGTAGCACCAAGTAAAATTAAAAAAACTATAGGAGTTATGAAAGCTTATACTACTAGAGTTGGAGAAGGTCCTTTTGTAACAGAACTTACAAATGAACTTGGAGAAGAATTAAGACAAACAGGTGGGGAATTTGGAGCAACTACTGGTAGACCAAGAAGATGTGGTTGGTTAGATGTAGTTGTAGGTAAATATGCTGTAGATATTAATGGTTTAACAGATGTTGTTATGACAAAAATTGATGTTCTAAGTGGACATAAAACAATTAAAGTTTGTACTGGCTATGACATTAATGGAACAATATACTCAGCACCACCAGCAGCAATAGAACAATTAGCACAAGCTAAACCAGTATATATTGAACTTCCTGGATGGGACGAAGATATAACAGCAATTAGAAATTATGATGATTTACCTGAAAATTGTAAAAAATATATCAAAAAAGTAGAAGAATTAATTGGTGCCCCTATTTCAATGGTATCAGTTGGTCCTGATAGAGAACAAAATATATTTATTAATGAAATATAATAAAAACAGGCATTAAGCCTGTTTTTTTATATATATTCTTTTATTACTTTTACTACTCCATTACTATTATTATTGGGTGCAATGTAATTTGCTATTTCTTTAACTTTTTCATGTGCATTTTCCATTGCATAACTATAATTAGCCTCTTGTAGCATCTCATAATCATTCATATAATCTCCAAAAGCTAAAACTTCATAATAATCGATATTTAATTTTTTCTTTATTTCTTGTAACGCTATACCTTTATTAGTATTCATATCCATTATATCAAGCCAGTTTTTAGCAGACACAATAATTTTATATTTATTCTCATAATCATCAAAGTATTTGTGTGAATTTTCTTCTGATCCTATAAAATCATATATAGCTATCTTTAGTATTTCATCTTCAACTTTATCAAAACTTTCAACTATTTCATACTTATGATAGTATTTTTTAACTTGTTCTACAAATTCTTCTTTGTCATCTTCTATATATGCTGATTTTTTCCCACAAAGAACTATAGAAGTTTTTTCAATTTTTTTACTAATTCCAAGTAATTCTTTAACTCCATCTTTATCCATTGATTTTGAATATAGTTCTTCTCCATTTTCAACTACATAACTTCCATTTTCTGCTAAAAAAATAATATCATCTTTTACTTTTTTAAAATTTTCAAGTAAGTTATAGTATTGTCTACCACTTGCAACTGCAAATTTAATTCCTTTTTCTTTTATTTTATCTAAAACAGTCCAAAATTCTTCATTAATTTTATGATTATCATCTAATAATGTACCATCCATATCTGTTACGATTAATTTTACCATTTTTCACCTCTCCTTTTATAAAATTGTAGCATATATTCAGTTTTTTTCATAGAATATAGTGACAAAAAGAATCAATTCTAAGAAATATAAAAAGAGAGTATTACTCTCTTCTAAGCACTTAATATCATTTTTTCTTCTTTAATTTTTATTCTTTTATTTACAAGAGAAAAATAGTTAATTATATCTCTTATTTTTAAAAGACTTACTTTACAAATCTCTCTATTACATGTTGCTATTTCTATTTCAAAGTGTTCTTCTCCAATGTTTACTTTTAGTAATAACTTATTCAAAATAGTTTCTTCTTCATCTAAATATTTCTTTACAATTTCCAAACCATCAACCATACTTATCTTATTTGTTAACACTTTTCCACCATCATATATTACTGCAAAATCTTCTTCACCTAATACAAATTTTTCATTGTATGAGTTTAAACCAATCAAGTCTAGACAATGAAAAGTAAGACTATCTAACTTTTCAGCCACGATTTCAACTTCTATTCTTTTTCTCATAACACGCCCCTTATTAGTGATAAATTTCTACATAATCAGTATATAAGATTTGCTTAATTTTGTCAAATTAGCATAAGATAATACAATAAAGTATTATGTTCTATTTACGGAGTAGTGGCCGATTAAAGATACTTTCATATCTTTTTCAATCTATTTTGATTTTTTTATTCACAAAATAAACACAATTAATTTTTGTTAATTTTTTTACTAAAATAAAAAAAATGGCTCCCTGAGCTGGACTCGAACCAGCGAC
>CAZHXU010000137.1:0-8248 GCA_964536535.1 uncultured Fusobacteriaceae bacterium | reverse complement strand
AAAGGGCTATTATTAGCCCTTTTGTTTAATATAAACAAGTTACTGTATATGCAGAAGAGAAACTAATTTTGTCTCCGCTACGTATAAGTGTTAATTCTTCAGGTTTAATTGCCATTCCATTTACATAAGTTTTGTTAGTTGAACTAAGGTCTTTAATATACCAGTTTTCCAAATACTCATTATAAACAAATTTAGCATGTTTACGAGATACAGTAAGTACTTCTTCTACCCACTTACCTCCTTTTGCATCTCGTCCAAATATATCATCAGAGTTAAAAACTAACTCGGTTTTATCTTCATTAATTAGAGTTAAATTGTCTTTTCTATAGATTACCGTTTTTTCCATGATTCCCCCTACACTTTTACTAATATTATAGAAATATTATCTTTACATTTATTTTCTATAGCTTTATTATATAGGTTTTCGCAACTTTTTTCTATATCTTTTCCAATTGCTTCTTCCATTTCGTCAAGAGAAAGAGCTTCCCATATACCATCAGAAACAATTAAAAAAACCTCATCTTTTTTATATGGTATACTTCTATAAAATTTTTCTTCTAATTTTTCATTTCTAGCAACAAAAGCACTAGTAACAGTTGCTTTTTTTGGATGAAATCTCATTTCTTCTATGTCAATAAGCCCCATATCTACCATTCTTTCTACAAGAGAATGGTCCTTAGTAAGTCTTTCGAGATAACCGCCGATAACTCTATAAACTCTCGAATCTCCAACACTAAAAATATGAACTAAATCTTCATCAATTTTTATTCCACTAAGAGTAGTCCCCATATCCTTAAACTCAGGGTCTTCCCCTTTTGTTTTAAATGCTTCTTGAATAGAATCTAATAGTTCAAGAGTATTTTCTTCAGAATTTATATTTCCTATATTTTCTTTAATATATTCAAGTAAAAAACCACTTGCTACTTCTCCTTTGGCATGCCCCCCCATACCATCAGCAACAGCAAAAGTTTTAAAGTCTTCATTTTGAAAAGTTATACTTTCTTGTGAGATGTTATTAATCAAATTATTTTCTATCAAAATACTATCTTCATTATGGTCTCTTTCATATCCCATATTAGTTATGTAAGCAACTTCTACCATTTTTCCTCCTATTATATATTTTTAATTATAACAATTATAATTTCTTTCTATCAGTATACAATATTCTTAATGATTTTGCCAATTATACTAAAAAATATACAAAAAAAACATAGAATATGTTATAATACTTAGTAAAATGAAATTAAGGAGTTTGGTATGAGAGTAATAAGTAAAGGAAAAGCTACTGGAAAAGCTTATGGAAAAATAAAATCAAAAAACAAATTAAAAAGAGTACAAGAGAGAGAACATGAGATAAATCGTATAGAAAATGCTAAAAAGAATGCTGATAGAAGACGTGAAAACGAAAAGAAAAAAGTTGAAAAGGAGTTAGTTTCTGAAGTAGAAGTTATCGATTTCAAAAAAGGAAACTTTATAATCCTAAAGGAAGAATTACAAGAAAAAAGAGTATTTAAAATGCCAGAAGGTTTTAAATTAGAAGATAAAAGTAAATTAAAAGATTTAGTAAAAATTAAAGTATATGGAAAAGAAGTAAGTCTTAGAGAAGTAAAAATTTCTAAAGAAGTTCTTCAAAAGTTATTTTTCCATATAGAAGGTTTGTTATAAAAAAATTGCCCTTATATTCATAAGGGCTTTTTTAGTATTTAAATTTTTTTGATAGCAATAAAAGTTCCCATAAAATAAACATAATCTTCAGAAGTATATTTTGAAATACTATTAAAACTAATTAATATTTCCAAGTCATTTATTTGAACTTTTTTAAACAAATCAAGAACTTCATTGTTATAAGTTTTGTCCAAATAATCCCTAATGATTTCATTTGCAATTTGGTTAAAATTAATAGAAATTTTTTCTCCATTATAAAAAATATAAAGTATTTGCTCATTTTCAACTAAATACTCATATTTTATTTCTAAATTATTTTCAAGAATATATTTGTTATCAGTACTTAAACTATCCAAATTAAAGCTATATTCATATGAGCTAATGTTATAAATTGGGTTGCCATAATAGTATGTATAGTTATTTGGGTATAAATAATCATAAGAATAATTTGCTCCTAATTTTTGTGCAAAATCTTCTCGGCTATCAATATTAGCATAATCAGGATTTAATTCTCCAAATTGTTTTCTCTTATAAAAATGATCTATAAAAGCACTTAATTTATAAGTATTATCTTTATTCCAATTTCCATTTACTTCTTCAAGAAAAGTTTCAAATCTACTTTTTTGACTATGATAAGTTATATAATTACTGCTAAGAGGTCCTATAGCAATAAGCAAAGTCAGAACAATATATAATTTAGGTAATAGACTTAAATCTTTCTTTTTTGAGAATAAAAAATAAGCAGTAATCATAGTAAAATATATTGTATTACTAAGTACAATATGCCTAAACTCTGTAAACCCATATTGATTAATTCTAATTAATATAGAATAATACAGTAATGGAAGTAGAGGTAAGTACAAGAAAAAATTAATTGATCTAAAAGTTTTCGTAATACGATTTATTTTTAAATCTTTACTAAGATAATAAAACAAACTAGAGATATATAAATAACTTAATAACATATAAGGAACAACTTTTTTAGGAAACTCTCTTATTACAAGTATTCTTACAATATAAGTATAAATTATAGCTAAAAAAATTAATAACAGAGGAAAAACTATATATTTTTGAAATAATATAGTTAATTTATGGTAAAAACTATCGTTATTATCTTTCCATAATAAAAGATATATAATAGGGCTAAGACCATAGATAACAAAAAAGAAGATTTTAAGACTATAATCGTAATCTAAATCTATTTTAAATAATTCTTTTATTAGAAAAATAAAAAAAGTAAGACTTAAAAAAATTACAAATGAATAAATAGTAGTTATTGCAAAAAAAGAAAGACTTTTTTGTGCATAATTAGTTTCATTAGAATTTTTTTCTTTTTTTGAAATAAAAAAAAGTATCGTACTTGCTAGTATTAATAAGGTAGAAAAACAAACAAATAACTGAAATTCTCCATTAAACTGCCAAAAGAAAAGTGTTAATAAAAAATGTAAAAAGAATAAAACACCTGATTTTTTTAGATTTTTTTCTTTATACTCTTCGACTTTTGCCCACAAAGGGATAAAAAGAGTAGTAGATAAAAATGGTACAAGTTTTTGCAAATTATCAGCATCATTCCATATAAATAATAAATATACATATGTCAAAATAGACAAACTAATAGTAATAGAATATTGCTTAAAAACTTCTTTTAAAAGATTTATGTCGACTTTAAATATTTTTTTTAACATAAAACACCCCCAAGAAAGATTATATAATGAATTATAAAATAAATCTATAAATATTACAAAAAATAAAAATGGAAAAAAGATATCTTGAAAAAATAAACATAAAATAAATAATATTATTTTTTTAATAAAGGTGACATACTGCTGTCACTTTTTTTATTGTATAATTTAGTTGTAAATAAAAAAATAAAAAAAAGGAGGTTAGAAATGGATTACAAAATAGTAGAATTAGGTCAAATAAAGATAGTGGGGATAAAAGATAGGATAATTATGCCAAATAATACTATTCCAAGCCTGTGGGAAAAATTTATGACAAGGGAAAATGAAATAAGTAAAAAGAAAAAAGGTGTTTATTATGGTATAGCAGACAATATGTCAACGGAAGCATACGAGTTTGATGAAACTATAGGAGTAGAAGTAGAAGAGTTTGAGAATATTCCCAAAGATATGTGCACTTATATAATACCAGCACAAAAGTATATAGTATTTACTCATAAAGGATTATTATTTGATAATGGAGGCGTGTCTTTGGTGAGTAGAAGTTATGATTATATTTATTCAAAGTTTTTACCAACAAGTGAGTTTAAGGTTAATAATGACTTTAATTTTGAACTTTATGATAGTAGATATATAGAAAATTCAAATGATTCAGAATTTGATATTTATGTTCCCATAAAATAAAAAAAGAAGCTGTCTTTAAAAAGGCAGCTTTTTAGATATATTTATTTTTGCAATTCATTTCTAAATTGAATTATGTTATTATTAATATCTTCAATTTTAGATTCAAGAGGTTCGAGTTTTTTACTTTCTGCATCTATATGTGCGTCAAGGTCAGCAAAAGTTCTTTCTATTTGTTCATAAAGGATAGTTAAACTGTTTTCAAACTGTATCTTCAAGTTTGCTTCAAAAGTATCTCCAGCTTTATTTAAATTATCTTTAAACTCCTTTAAAGTTTTACTTCTTTTGAACATAATAGTAAGAGTAGTGCCAAGGATACCAAGAGCAGCCATTATACCACCAGTTATATCAAGATATGCATTTTGAGTAAAGATAGCAAGTAAAGCACCTGCCACAGTCAAACTTCCTCCCTTAATAGCGATACTATTAACATTTGGAGTATGTGAACTTAACACATCAATAAAATTCTCTTCATTAGCAAGTTCTTCTAATCTTTCTTTTGCATTTTTAAATAATTCTTCTCTTTTTCTATAAAAATTATCATAAACTTTATCTTTATTAAGATTTTCTACTTCTTTACTTATATCTTGAATGATATTATTAAAAATTTCTTTAACACCTTCGATAAAATGATTTGCATTTTTATGCGCTTCTACTTCAAGTTCCTTTTCAATGTCGTTTTTCATTTTTTTACTAAACTCTTCTAATGAGTTTTTATTTAATTTTTCCTTTTGTATCCCAGGAATAATTTGTTTAAATAGATTTGGTGTTGATAATAACTCTTCTAATTGGTCTGTATAAACTTTTACTTTGTAGTGATAGATACGAAGTAATCTGCTTATAATATTCTCCATCTCTACTAAACTACGCTTTTCTCCACTTTTAAATCTACTTGTTATATTCTGACGTAAATCAAGGTCTTTTTGAAGTATCCCTCTTCTTTTATCAAGTTCTTTATCAAGCCTATCTCTAACTATCTCACAAGATTTGATTTTATCACGAAGTTTATGTTTCATGTGTTCACCGTCAGTAACATGTGATGAAATAAACTCTTTTAAACTATCTATCCCGTCATCTTTACCTTCAAGGGCATTTTTAGCACTGGTAATAAATATGTTTGGTTCACTAATGCCACGTTCAATAGCATATTGTCTGATTCTACCTACATTTATTTCTATCTCTTTTTCATTCATTCTATCTGCTTGTTGACAAACAAAAACTATATTTTTTTTCCAGTCGTTATTCATATAATCAAGCATCTGCCAAGCACTACGATGATGAGGATTAAACACAGGGAAAACAAATATTATCAAATCACTTTCTGGTGCAAAAGACTTAGTAATCACTTCATGTTCTTCAACAATAGAGTCTGTACCTGGAGTATCAACTATACTTATCTCTTTAAGTATCTCTTTATCAACACCTTTTTCTATAAGACTTTCGCCAACTAACTCTTCATATTCATTAGCAGAATAAACAAGTTGACTTACTTTATCAGTACATATATCAACATCTACTTTACAAAGATTAGGAGTATCCAAAAGGGCATTAATAAAAGAACTTTTACCAGCTTTGACTTCTCCTATAACAACAAACATAAAAGGTTTATCAAGACTACTTATAAGTTTTTTTAAATCACTTCTACTCTCTTTATCTCCCAAATCAATAGAGAGATTATCTAATTTTTCTATTAATTTATGTAATTCTAATTTTTTAATTTTATAATTAGCATTTATTAACTCTGACATATTTTCCTCCTACAAAGTTACTATTTTAATTAGAGTATATAGGATTAAAGGTTAAAAAGCAAATAATTAAGTTTTATATATTAAACTACAAATAAAAAAGCTAACTTTATAGTTAGCTTGAATAATTATTTGTTATTAACTCTTTCCATATATTGACCATTTCTTGTGTCAATTTTTATGATATCTCCAATATTTACAAATAAAGGAACTTGTAATTCATATCCAGTAGCAATACTTGCAGGTTTAGTTACTTTTCCTGTAGTATCTCCTCTTAATCCAGGTTCTGTATATGTTACTTCTCTTTCAACAGTAGTTGGTAATTCGATTCCAACTGGTCTTTCTTCGTAGAATAAAACTTCGATTTCCATTTCTTCTACTAAGAAGTTAATAGCGTCTCCTAAATCTTCTTCAGTAAGAGCAATTTGTTCGAATGTTTCGTTGTTCATGAAGTTATAATCTCCATCCATTCCATATAAGTATTGCATCTTAGCTTTGTCTAATCTAATATCTTCAAATTTATCTGCTGCTTTAACAACTTCTTCTTTGATTTGCCCTGTAATTAGGTTTTTTAATTTCATTTTAACTACTGCAGCATTTCTTCCAGATTTATTGTAAGCTGCTTTTAATATGATGAATACATCGTCACCCATTTTAATAATATTACCAGAGTTTAACTCTTGTGCAGTTTTCATAAATGCCTCCTTAAATTTATATTAAATAACTACTTTAATAAGTATATCATTTATTTACTTTTTCTACTAAAAAATCATAGAGTTTTTCTATCAGATTATTTTTTTCCAAAAATGAATTGACTTCTTTAAAAATCTCATTGAAATTATCTATATTTCTAAAAAAATCTTCAAAATCAATAGTGTTATTTTCATAATTATTTTCACTTCTAGAGTTGTAATCATACATTATTTTTGAAAAAATCTCAAAAGATTTTTTATCTACAAAAAATTTATTTATAAAATTCAAAAATCCTTCGACTTTTTCAAGATGGATTTTATCTTCTTGACAATAAGCATGCCATAAAAATGATTTGCCACTTAACATAGCTCTTACAAAAGATTCTTCACCTCTTACTAAGTTAAAATCACAAAAGTTTATAAAACTGTCATAATCTTCTTGATTTAAATAAGCCATATTTATAATTTTTATGTTATCATAGTTTTCTAAACCTTCAAAACCTCTTTGGCTCTTTTCTCCAAAGAGAAATAAATAAATCTTTTTATCTTTATAAACATTATAAAGTTTTTTTGTGAAAAATTCAAAGTTAAATTCATATGAAAAGATACTTATAAATAAATCATTATTATTTACTTCTACTCTTTCACTTCCATATTTATCTATCATTTGATTTAGAAAATCTATTTTGCTAATATGATTTTTTTTCCTATGAGGAATAACTCCCCCACTCCAACTATCAAAACCAGGCATGTAAAAATATTTTTCAACACCTTTAAGGTTTATAAATGATTTTTGTAGATGATACTCTTTTGCCCACTCTTCAGCAGTTAGATACTCAAGGTTTATAACTATTTTTAAGTTTTTTTCATAGGAAAAAAAGTAATTTTCATCTATGTCATAAGCAAAAGTTTCTATAACTACTTCATTTGGAATAATATTCAAATAATCTTCTTTTCCAAAGTTTTTAATGTTTATATATTCAATTCCATCAATAACTTGTATTTTTTTACTTATGTCTATTTTGTCATTGATTTTATTAAAAGAAACCAAATCATCTAAAAATAATCTTATCTCAAGATTTTCATCTTTTTTTTTCAAACCTTTAATAAGTCTATAAGCAAAACCTATATCTCCATAATTATCAATTACAGAACAAAAAATATCAATACTATTCATAATACTCCTTTGCAAAGCAAAATTGCTATTTATTATAGCACAAAAAAGAGTTTTTGTCTTATGTTTATAGAAGGGAATAATCTATTATTTATAGAGACTATACAAAAAAATCTTTTGTTGAATCTTTAATTAACTAAAGGGGAAAAATTAGTCTTTGATAAAGAATTTTCTCTAAAATCTTTCAGGACAGATTGATGAAATTTAGAGGTTTTCTATTTAGTTATTTAATACATAACCTATTAAAACAAGCAACAAAGCATAGGTTTAAAGGAATAGTTACACTGATTTTTTATGATAAATGCCAAAGAATATTTGCCTTCTACCAAGAGCCAAACCGTGTAATATAAGTTTGCCCTAGTTTAAGGAATGAAGTATTCACGGTTATTCTGTGGAACAAGCAAGCACGCAACCCCCTCTTTTATTCTCCCCCTTCCAAAAAAGAGGTAGTTAGTGGGGGTCATCTACCTTGGTTGCTAAAAAGTAAGTGGACATTAGTCCAAAATAGTAATATTTAATTTTAATGATTTTGTATCAAGGCAAAAGTGACAAAGAACCATAAAAAAAAGACTAATTTTTTTAAAAATCAGTCTTTTATCTTCAAGTCCCACA
>CAZHXU010000136.1:0-8266 GCA_964536535.1 uncultured Fusobacteriaceae bacterium | reverse complement strand
CCCATTTAGGGTAACCTAAATGGGCATAGTTATACTTATCCTGTATTTAAACTAATAGCCATTAATGCAAACCTAATCTCTTAGATGAGAAGGTTTGTATAAATAACCAATAATTTAAATAGCATTACAAAATGAAGCTATATAAACTTATAGCAGTGCATAACAAAATAAACTTTATAATAAAGAATTTTTAATCAATATGCAAACAAAACCTTCTCTTATTTAATTTTCTTTTTTTTGATTCCTCCATGTACCAAAATAATTCCTCTTTTTTTTCTAAAATTAATCATTACGCTTTACACCTCTTTCTTTTTATTTTTTTAAAATTATTTTCAATGGGATTATATAACCTATTTCTATACAAAGTCAAGGGTAAAAAATAAAAAAAATTAAATGATATTTTATTCCAATGATACAGTATCTGATTCATTTTTTCTAAAAGCTTTTAATATCAGTTAATATAGAAATGCTTAGTAATTAAGTAAAAATATAATTTTTTTATTAAAAATTTTCTGTTTTTTGTAAAATTAAGCATTTATTTATTTTAAAGAGTCTATTTTAAAATAAGTTTTTTTGTTGTTTTTACTTTTTTTTAAGGGTATACTTTACTATATAAGTCAAAAATAGGAGGCTGAAATGATAAATTTTAAAGAATATAAAAAACCTAAAAAAAATGAATTAAAAGAGATTTTAGACAAAAAAACTTATGAAATTACTCAAGAAAAAGCAACTGAAAAACCTTTTGAAGGAAAATATTTAGATAATAAAAAAGAAGGTATTTATGTAGACATTTTATCTGGTGAACCTTTGTTTTCATCAAAATCAAAGTATAACTCTGGTTCAGGTTGGCCTAGTTTTTATGAAGTTATAGACAAGAATTTTTTAACTGAAAAAGATGATTATTCTCTATTTTCTAAAAGAATTGAAATAAAAAGTAAATATGGGGATAATCATCTTGGGCATGTTTTTGATGATGGACCTCTTCCAACTGGAAAAAGATATTGTGTAAATTCTGCCAGTTTAAAATTTATCCCTAAAGAGAATATGAAAGAAGAAGGTTACGAAGAATATTTATATTTATTCGATTGATTTCTTTTTAAATATTATCAGTATGTATTTTATACTAAATTTAATTTAATAAATTAAAACTCATATATTTAAATATGAGTTTTTTTATTTTATATTTTATATATATATCATACAAAAAATAGAATAAATAGCATTAGATTAAATTTAAAAATCACAAATTTATTTATATATAATTTATTTAGTAAAACTGAACAAATTTTAATGTCTATATAATAATATCTCTATGACTTTCTCTATTTTAGTTTTTATAAGTAAATATACCTTTTTCAATTGTAAAATCCAAATTTAGCCAAATAAGTAAAATATAGTATTCTTTTTATTAATTCTTTATAATGCGCTAATATATTTATAATTTGTCCAATAATAGTAAAAAAGACAGTTTGTTAGATGATATCTATTATTATTGAATTTTATGCCTATTTGAAGATTAAAATTACGAAGAATAAATCTATCTTTGTTATATATTCTTTCTTAACTTTGTACTTTAGGTACAAAGAATTTTACAAGTCAAAAATTACTCTTATAATCTAATAATTTTTACAATATAAAAAAAGACAAAAACTAAGAAAGTTTTTGTCTTTTAATTAAAATTTTATTATTTCATCTATTCCTTGTATAACATACTTTGTAATATTTGTTTTACTCTGCATGTCCATACATTTTGTTTTACTAAAGGCATAACCCTTTTGACTAGTACTATAACATGGAGGTAGATTATTCAGTGCAAATATTTTTACATCTATTAATTGATCTTCACTTATTTTTTCTTTCAAATCTAAGTTTTTCCCCAATATTTCTTCGATTACTTCATCTACTTTTTTTTCCATATAGTTAATTATAGACATCTTTCCTCCTAAAAGTTTTATAATACTATTAACGTCAAATATAAATATTTCTTTAGTTGAAACTCTTTAGAATCTCTTCAAACTTAGTTAAAAATTCATCTATTTCTTCCTTAGGTATATCTATTCTTGGTATAAGTCTTAAAACACTTTTTGCAGTAACATTAAGTAACATACCTTTTTCAAGCCCTTCTACTCTTACTTTTTCAGCATAACTTCCCATTTCAAGACCGAGCATAAACCCTCTACCCCTTACTTCCTTAATTATATGATTATATTTATCCCTAAGTCCTTCTACTTTTTCTCTCAAATAATCTGCATTTTCAGCCACTTTATCCATAAATATTTTATCGGTCATTAATTCAAGTATATAGTTTCCTCCTGCACAAGCAACTGGATTCCCACCAAATGTAGTTCCGTGATCACCAAAAGTAAATGTACCTTCTACTTTTTCTCCAACTAATATAGCACCAAGTGGTAATCCTCCACCTATACCTTTTGCTAATGTAGCAATATCAGCTTCTACTCCATATGCTTCAAATGCAAGTAGTTCTCTAGTGGTTCTTCCTAAACCTGCTTGAATTTCATCCATAATAACTAAAAAGTTAAATTCTTTTTTTAGTTTATTTAATTCATTTACAAAATTTTTATCAAGTTCTACTATACCACCTTCACCTTGTATAGCTTCTAAAAATATTGCACAAGTATTTTCATTTACTACTTTTTTAAGACTTTCTATACTATTATAATCAAAGTGTTTAACTTTTGGTAATAATCCACTAAATGGTTCTTGTTTTTCTGGTTGTCCAGTTAGAGCTAATCCCCCTGTACTTCTTCCATGAAAACTATTAAGAGAAGATACAACTTCTATCTTATCTTTATTTATTTCTCTTCCCCATTTTACAGCCATCTTTAATGCACCTTCATTTGATTCCGTTCCTGAATTTGTAAAAAATACTTTTGTAGCAAAAGTATTATCTACAAGTTTTTTAGCTAAAGCAACAACTGGTTCACTTGCAAAATAATTTGAAAGATGCATATATTTATCTATTTGATCTTTTATTCTTTTACTTAATTCTTTATGATTGTGTCCAAGGTGTAATACTGCAATTCCACTAAAAAAATCCAAATATTTTTTACCATTCACATCCCAAACATATCCACCTTGACCTTTTTCAATCTCTACTGGTATACGTTTATATGTGTTAAGCACATATTTTTTATCTTCTTCATAAAATCCCATATTTTTTCTCCTTTATAATAATTTTATTTTTTTATTTCTTTTCTTTAAATAAAGTTAGATTTTCTATTTTTGAGTATAAAAAAACTGGTATTCAAATACCAGCTAAAAAAGAATATTTTACCTATACTTTAATTAGCCCATAATTTCTATTAAATTTTTAAAGTTTAATTGTCGTCGGTATAAAGTATACATAAAATTCTCCTTTTTAATTTTTTATAATAATATCATAATGTTACATGCTTGTCAAAAGATATTTGGGGTAGTTTAAACTACCCCACTAACCCTGAATAGAAGTGACCAGCTTCTAATCTATACTATAATTTTCTTAAATCTTCTATTATTTCTGTTTTGCTTTCAGTTTTTTCATCAACATTTTTGATGATTTTTGCTGGTGCACCTGCAACAACAACACCTGCTGGTACATTAGCAGTAACAATAGCTCCTGCTGCTACAACAGAACCTTTTCCTATTCTTACACCTTCAAGTATTACTGCATTAGCTCCAACTACAACATTATCTTCTAAAACTACTGGATCAGCACTAGGTGGTTCAATAACTCCTGCAAGTACTGCTCCTGCTCCAACGTGACAGTTTTTACCAGTTGTAGCTCTTCCTCCTAAAACTGCATTCATATCTATCATAGTACCATCACCAACAACAGCACCGATATTTATGCTTGCTCCCAACATAATTACAGCATTGTTACCAATAACTGCTTTATCTCTTATAACTGAACCTGGTTCGATTCTAGCATTAATCCCTTTTAAGTCAAGAGTTGGTATAGCTGAATTTCTTCTATCATTTTCTAAATGATAATCAGTAATTTTGTCTTTATTTTCAACTAATATTTTTTCTATGTCAGCCCATTCACCAACAACAACTTTGCTATCAGCTCCTCCAAATACTTTTGTATCGTAGAAGTTTACTCCTTCAAAGTTTCCGTTAATATATGCTTTAACTGGTGTAGATTTTTTTGCATCTCTAATATATGCAATGATTTCATGTGCGTTTTGTAATTCTGCCATTACTCATCTCCTTTTAATTTTTTATATTATAAACCTAATACATTTTGCATAGTATATAATCCTGCTTCTTTACCATATAGGTATTTTGCTGCTTTTACAGCTCCATTTGCAAATAATTTTCTTGAGAAAGCTTCGTGTTTAATCTCAATAACTTCATCTTGTCCTGCGAATATTACTGTATGTTCACCAACAATACTTCCACCTCTTACAGCATGAACTCCAATTTCATTTTGTTCTCTTTTTTTCATACCTTCTCTACCATGAACTAAATCTCTTTTTTCAGGTAAAGAATCATTTATTGTTTCAAGTAGAGTTTTTGCTGTTCCACTAGGTGAATCTATCTTTCTATTATGGTGTTTTTCAATAATTTCTATATCATAATCTTCTGCTAACATAGGCACTACTTTTTTTAAAGTTTCAACAAAAACATTAACTCCTAATGAAGTATTTGAAGCTAATAATACAGGGATTTCTTTTCCTGCTTCTTTTATTTTGTCTTCTACTTCTTCGCTAAAACCAGTAGTTGCTATTAATACTGCTACTTTTTCTCTCAGAGCATATTCAAGAACAGTTTCTACATTTGAAAAATGAGAAAAATCAATAATAACATCAATTTTTTCATTTATCTCATCAAGTGATTTATATATATTTTCCCCTTCAAAATCTCCAAAAGGTTCAACTGCTCCAACCATATTAAGACCAGCTTTAGAAACTGAATCTATTACATGTCTTCCCATTACTCCAAAACCAAATACTGCTATATTCATCTTTATACCTCTAATCCTATTTTTCTCATTTCTGCAACTAATATTTCTGCAGCACCTTGAGATATTTCATCTAAAGGTTCTCTTAATCCACCAACATTATGTCCTAACAAATTCATAGCTTTTTTCACTGGTATTGGATTAGTTTCTATAAATAAACTATTTACATAACCATTTAAATTAAGTTGTATCTCTAAAGATTCTTTTGTTTTTCCTTCTAAATAAAGAGCACAAATATCATGAGTTTCTTTTGGATGAGTATTTGCTAATACAGATATTACTCCAACTCCTCCAAGAGATAATACAGGTACTATCATATCGTCATTTCCTGAATATATAGGAAAATCTCTACAATTTCTAGCTATCTCAGCTACATAACTAATATCTCCACTTGCTTCTTTTATCCCTACTATGTTTTTATGTTGACTAAGAGTTTTTATTACTTCTACTGGCAATTTTACTCCCGTTCTACCTGGTACATTGTATAAAATAATTGGTATATTTACGCTATTTGCAATTGCTTCATAGTGTTTAATATATCCGCTATTATTACTTCTATTATAATACGGCGTTACTACAAGTAGTCCATCTACTCCTACTTTTTCAAGTTCTTTACTTAGATGTATTCCATGTTTAGTATCGTTGCTTCCACTTCCACCAATTACAGGTATACGACCATTTGCATATTCAACAGTTTTAGAAACTAATTCTATATGCTCACTGTCTGGCAAAGTTGACGCTTCCCCAGTAGTTCCTGCAACAATTAGAGCATCTGTTCCATTTTCTACATGAAACTCTACTAATTCTTTTAATTTATCAAAATTTATACTTAAATCTTCATTAAATGGTGTAACTAAAGCAACTCCTGATCCTTGAAACAAAGCCATACGGCACCTCCTAAATTTTGTTATTCTTAATTAATAACTCAGCAATTTGTATTGTATTAGTTGCAGCACCTTTTCTTATATTATCAGCTACAACCCATAAGTTTAATCCACTGTCTAAACTTTCATCTCTTCTTATTCTTCCAACAAATACTTCATTTTTTTCAGCTGCATTAATAGCCATTGGGTATACGTTGTTTGCAGTATCATCTTCTATTATTAACCCTTCAACACTTGCTAAATCTTCTTTTACTGTAGCAAGGTCAAAATCTTTTTCAAATTCTATATTTATAGAAACACTATGTCCTGCAAATACTGGTACTCTTACACAAGTTGCAGTTACTTTCAAATCAGGGTTCCCCAAGATTTTTCTAGTTTCTTTTATCATCTTTTCTTCTTCTTTAGTATATCCATTTGGTAAAAATACATCTATATGAGGTAAACAGTTATTTGCTATTGGATGTGGATAATTTGTTGGTTCCCCACCTTTTAATCCATTTTCAAGATCTTTAATACCAGCAAGACCAGATCCTGATACAGCTTGATATGTAGAATAAACTATTCTTTTAATTCCATATTTTTCATCTAATACTCTTAATGGAACTACCGATTGTATAGTTGAACAATTTGGATTTGCAATGATTCCTTTATGTTTAAATGCATCTTCTGGATTTACTTCTGGTACTACTAATGGTATTTCATCATCCATTCTAAATGCACTACTATTATCAATTACTACTACACCTTTTGATGCTGCAATTGGTGAAAATTCTTTTGAAATTCCTCCTCCTGCTGAGAATAAAGCTATGTCTATATCTTTATCAAAAGCTTCTGCTTTCAATTCTTCTACTACAATATCTTTTCCTCTATAATTTATAACTTTTCCTGCACTTCTAGCTGATGCCATTAAATATAGGTTTTCTATTGGAAAATCTCTCTCTTCCAATACCTTTAAAAATGTTTGCCCAACTAATCCTGTTGCTCCTACTACTGCTACATTATACTTCTTCATTTTATCCCCCTTATTTATATATATAGTTTCCTTCGGCTATTTTTTCACTTGGTCCAGTCATATATACACTACTATCTTTCAATTCTACATACATATGTCCCCCAGGTACATTTACTTTTACTCTAGCATCCACTTTTTCAAAGTCTTTTGCTAAAACTACACTGGCACAACATCCAGTCCCACAAGCATAAGTAAATCCTGCTCCTCTTTCCCAAGTATTTACATCTATTTCATTTTTACTTTTTACTTCTACAAAATTAACATTTGTTTTTACTGGATAGATAGGATTATTCTCAATCTCTTTACCTATACCTTCTACATCTACACTTCCCAAATCATCTGTAAAAACTACTGTATGAGTTGTTCCCATAAATATAGAACTTACTTCAATTTGTCCAAAAGTAGTTTCTATCTTTTCATTTATAAATTTATCTTTATCTGAATTTACTGGTATTTGTTTTGGTTCGTACTTTGCTTCACCCATATATACTTCTACCATAAATTCTTCTCCCTTAGTATACTTTGTATTTAATACACCTGCAAGAGTTTCAACAGAAAATTCTTCTTCAAGAACTAAATTATTATTTACAATATAGTGAGTAAAACACCTAATTCCATTACCACACATAGGCGCACGAGAACCATCTGCATTATAAAATATCATATTAAATTTTGCTATGTCACTTTTGCCAACTACCATCATTCCATCGGCCCCAATACCAAATTTTCTGTGACATACTTTCTCTGCCAACTGGCTATAGTCAAGTCCTTTTACATCTTCTTCCACAAAAATGATAAAGTCATTTCCTAAACCGTGGTATTTTTCAAATCTCATATTAGCCTCCCACTTTATTACAATTAATAGATAATAGATAATAATTAATGTGTAATAGTTAAAATAATTATAATAGCACTTGATTTTTACTTTACTTTCCATCAAAGCAAAGTAAAAAACTTATAAATTAAATTCTGCTCCAAGTGCATTTACTGCTTTTTCTTTATTTTCTGCATCAATAGTATAAGAGATACTAATTTCAGATGTTGTTACTTGATAGAACTTTATATTCTCTTTTGAGAATATTGAAAATACCGTTGCAGCTACACCAGAATGACTCATCATTCCAATTCCTACAAGACTTATTTTAATAAGATTATCTCTTTTGCTTACATTTATATTAGGCAATTTTTCCCTAATCACATCTATAGCATTATCAAATAAATCTTCTTCTGTTCTTGGACAAGTAAATGACAAATCTAATACTTCTTTTCCAAGTAAAGACTGACTTATCATATCTACATTTACATGTTGTCTTCCTAATTCTTCAAAAATTAGAGCTACATCTTGTGGGTTGTTTGGAATATTTCTAATTCCAGCCATTAATGTATTATCATTTATACTAAGTCCTG
>CAZHXU010000135.1:0-8321 GCA_964536535.1 uncultured Fusobacteriaceae bacterium | reverse complement strand
GAAATTTAGTGAATGTAGTGATTACTTAATCTTATTTCTTGTAACAGTACTTGATGTTTTGGTTACTTTTGTATCAAGACAAAAGTGACAAAGAATAATAAAAACTTTTAATTCATAAAAAAGGACTAAATTCTTACAAATTAGTCCTTTGTCTTCAATCTGAAAAATCTGAACTTAAAAGTTCAGATTTTTTTTAATCTAACATTATTCCATCTAAAATATCATATTCAGATATTAATAGATTTTTTTTATCAAAATACTTCATTAAATATTCTAAAATTATAGTTCCACTAATTATAACTTCTGCTCTTTTTGGATGTAAACCTTTTATAAATTTTCTCTCTTCAATATCTTTACTCATAAATAACTTTAGGTTTTTTTCCAAATCTCTTAAACTAAGATTATAACCATGTACTCTATTTGTATCATAAACTTCCATCTCTTCTTTTACACTTACTTGTGTAGTTGCTGTTCCTGCTACGCCTACAAGAGTAAAGTTTTTTCCTTTTAATATAGATGCATCATCAAATATGTTTTTAATAAATTCTTCTGCTTCTACCCTCTTACTTCCGTAATCTTCATTGTTCTTTTCATCTAAAAAGAATTTTTCTAATAGTCTAACTGCTCCAATATCAAAACTTTTAATATACTCTATACCATCTTTGCTATTACCAAGTATAAGTTCTGTACTTCCACCGCCTATATCTACAAGCAAAATATTCTCTTTTAAAAATGAACTTGCCCCTCTAAATGTGTACGTTCCTTCTTCTTCTCCACTTATACAAGAAAGAGTCACTCCCACTTCTCTTTTTATTCTATCTATAAATTCATCTCTATTACTTGCATCTCTAGTTGCACTTGTTGCTTTTGCCAAAATCTCTGTTACTCCCATAGAATCAGCGATTTTTTTATACTTTTTAAAAGTAACAAGGGCCCTTTCTATAGCACTTTGTAATAAAAACTTGTTTTTATCTACATCTTCACCAAGTTTGATTATCTCTACTTCTTTTAGATACCTTCTAATTATCTTTTGATTATTTACTTCTGCAACAAATAATCTACAAGTATTTGTTCCAAGGTCTATTACACCACGTACTTTGTTTCCTTCTAATTTTTCATAAAAATCCCTTAAATCTTCTTCAGAAACATATTGACTGTGGGAAGTGCCTAGGGTAGAAGAAAATACAAATTTTATCTTTCCATTACTATTTTTTTTGTCTCTTTTAAGTATTTCTAACATTCTCTCATATGAAAATTTTGGTATACTTGAGTCTAAATTATATTTTTCAAATAAATTTTCTTGTAATTTTACATAATCATCTATTGCTAAACCAAGGTATTTTGCAAGTTGTAAAGCAAAATTCATCCCTACAACTACTGCTTCTCCGTGTCTATACACTTTATAATCTGTAAGACTTTCTATTACATGACCAAAAGAATGCCCATAATTAAGCTGGGCTCTTAATCCCTTTTCTCTTTCGTCTTGTGAAACTACCATAGCTTTTAACTCAACTGCTTTTTTGATTATTTTATTCACTATAGATATATCTAAATCCAAAAATTCTTTATGTTTTTCATCTAACAAAGAATAAAATTCTTTGTCAAAACATAAAGCTATTTTTAATGTTTCTGCTATTCCTGTTTTTATCTCTCTTTCATCAAGTGTTTTTAATAGATTTGTATCCATAAAAACAAGTTTTGGTTGATAAAAAGCACCAATAAGATTTTTCCCTCTATAGTTTACAGCAACTTTCCCTCCAACACTAGCATCTACCTGAGCAAGTAATGACGTTGGCACTTGGACAAAGTCTATGCCACGCATATAAGTAGAAGCTATATAACCTGAAAGATCACAAACTACTCCTCCACCTAAAGATATAATAAGACTATCTCTTGTAAATTCATTATCGATTAATACATCGTAAACTTTTTTAGCACTTTCAATAGTTTTGTACTCTTCACCATCTTCAATTTCAAAATAAACTATATTCCTACCTTTCAAACTCTCTACTACTTTCCTACCATATAGTTTACCAACTTTAGTATTGCTAAGAACCAAGATTTTAGAGTAATTTCCTATGTACTTCCCTAAATTTTCTAGCTTATCTCCTATAATAATTTCATAGGATTTTTCTCCCAAATCTACTTTTACTTTCTCCATACTACCATCCTCCTATGCTACTAGCCTTTTTCTATATATATCTTTTTGACTTTATCAGCTACTTCAAAAGTATCTTCATTTTTTATATAAATAGTATAATTAGCACTTTCTTCATATAATTTTTGCCTAAAATCCATTGTAGTATTTATCTTTTCCCACAATTTCTCTCCATCTAACAAAGGTCTATTTTTACTATTTTTTAATCTTCTATAAAGAGTATTTCTATCTACATCAAGATAGATTATCAAACTATCTTTTTCTAGTTCATCTATATTTTTTCTATTTAAAACTATTCCTCCACCTGTAGATACAATTACATTATTTAATTTACTTATTTCTTTACAAGCTTCTACTTCTAACTTCCTAAATTTATCTTCTCCATATCTATCAAAAATTTCTCTAATAGACATTTTATTCTTTTTCTCTATATAATGATCCAAATCTACTAACTTCATTTCAAGGGTTTTTTCTAGGTATCTTCCTATAGTCGATTTTCCCGAACCCATAAAACCAATTAAAACCAAATTCGACTTCATAACCCCTCCCATTTTTTAATATTTCAATTATTATATAATATTTGCTTAATAATAGCAATATTTTACAGATTTAAAATAATATTAAAACATTCAAATTATATATATTTTCCATATATCAAATTCTTCTAACTTTTATTTTCTAATTCTAAAACAATATAAAAAGGCTAATTAGTTATTTAATTAGCCTATGTCTATTTTAATATAGATTAAACTCAACCATTTAATATTTAATCTAACTTATATTTCCCCTTAAATTTCATTGTAAACATTAATCTATCACACCTAGTTATAAGTTCAGCCATTGTTTCTCCCTCTTCACTAGTTCCTATCCCATAAGAATAACCTATTTGTTCTTTTTTTGACATTTCCATTAAGATATCATTATCTTCAACAGCTTCTTTATACATTTCCCCTTTATAAACTAATAAAAATTCATCTCCACTTAGTCTATATTTAAAAGTGCTTTCATCAAAATTTTCATTAAGAAGTTTTGCAAATCTTACTAAAATTTCATCACCTTTTTCTCTACCAAATCTTTCATTTATCTCTCTTATGTTATCAAGGTCTATAAATATAATTGTAAATTTATCTCTTGAAAAGAGAAACTGGTCTAAATGTCTTATATTTAATAGTTTTGTCAAATTATCTTTTTCTATATTTTGATATACAGTTTTATAAAAACTTCTTATTTTTCCAAAATTGACTCCCAATACTATAACAGCAAAAATTCCCGAGATATTTTCAAGTGTATCAAAAATATCTTCTATATACATAGCAGTTATAAATTCATCTAATATGTCAATATAAAGATTTAATAATAATGCAATCAGAGCATATTTTATAAATGAAAATTGTTTTGTTTTCTTATAAACTTCACAAAGAACTAATAAAATAATAATAAAGTGTGCTGTTTCGAGAATAAAATCTAACTTATCCTTTGCAAAAGGAAATAGTAAAAATAAAATAATTACTATAAATGAAATAATCAATATCCTTTTTTTCATGATATTTTCACCTCCTTTATTTATAGCCTATATAAGGTATTATACTCTATTTATTTTGGTTTACTTATAGGTTTTAATATGATAGAATTAAGGGTATTATAAAGGTTATAGGAGGAAAAATGCAAGGAAAGTTAAATATATTAAACTTGTCTTATGAAGATTTAGAAAAAGAATTATTACAATTAGGTTTCAAAAAATTCAATGTTAAGCAGATATACGAATGGTTACATGGAAAAATAATTAGAAGGTTTGATGAAATGACTAATATCTCTATCAAAAACAGAGATTTAATTAGTGAAAGATTTTATATACCATATTTAGAATTACTTGACCATAAAGTATCAAAAAAGGATAAAACTGAAAAGTTCTTATGGGAACTTGAAGATAAAAATACTGTAGAAACTGTTTTATTAAGACATAAAGACAGAAATACATTATGTATTTCATCACAAGTTGGATGTCCAATAAATTGTAGTTTTTGTGCTACTGGGAAATCTGGTTTTGTTAGAAATCTTGATTTAAGTGAAATTCTTAATCAAGTTTATACTGTTTGGAGAAGATTAAGTAAAAAAGGTGATACTCTTACAAATATAGTATTTATGGGTATGGGTGAACCTATGTTAAATTTAGACAATGTTCTAAAAGCTACTAATCACTTCTCATATGAAAAAGGTATAAATATCTCAAAGAGAAAAATTACTATTAGTACTAGTGGAATTATTCCTGGTATAGAAAAAATAATGGAAGAAAAAGTTCCTGTAGAACTTGCTATATCACTACACTCTGTATTTGATGATGTAAGAAGTTCATTAATTCCAATTAACAAAAGATATCCAGTTGAAGATTTATATCGTACACTTATTGAATATCAAAAACATAGTAAAAGAAGAATTTCTTTTGAGTATACACTTATAAAAGATGTAAATACTGGTGCACTTGATATAGAAAAATTAGCTGATTTCTTACATGAATTTGATCATATCTTAAACTTGATTCCATATAATGAAGTAGAAGGATTAGAGTATGAAAGACCTCATGAAAAGAAGATAGAAAAAATCTATGACTATTTGAAAAACCAAAGAAAAGTAAACGTTACTTTGAGAAGGGAAAAAGGAAGTGACATAGACGGGGCTTGTGGACAGCTAAGACAAAAAAACAGAAAGGACTAGTTTATGAAGAAGTTTAAAATAGCTATTATCTCTTTAATTATTTTCGGAGTTTCTTTAGTTGGAGGAATGTCTTTATATCTAATTTATTCTTCCTACAAAAGTTTGCCTGATGTTTCAAAATTAGTAGAAGATTATGATCCTATTACACCTTCTGTTATCTATGATAGCAAAGGAAATATTATAGACAAAATCTTTACTGAAAATAGAGAAGTAGTAGATATTGATGATGTACCAAAACACCTTAAAAATGCTGTATTAGCTATTGAAGACAGAAGATTTATGGATCATTTTGGATTTGATATTATTAGATTTACCAAATCTGTTATAACTGCTCCTATTTATATTATAAGAGGAAGAAATGTTCATGGTGGAAGTACTTTGACACAGCAGTTATCTAGAAATGCATTCCTTAATCACGATAGAAAACTAACAAGAAAAATTAAAGAACTAATTATTGCAATTGAAATAGAAAGACGTTATACAAAAGATGAAATTTTGGAAAAGTATTTGAATGTTATCTATTTTAATCACGGTGCATATGGTATACAGACTGCAAGTAAAACATTCTTTGATAAGAGTGTTGAAAACTTAAACATTGCAGAATCAGCTTTATTAGTTGGTGTACCAAATAGACCAGGAGCATATTCTCCTATGAAAAATTTACCAAATGCAATAAGAAGAAAAAATATAATTATTTCTCAAATGTTAAAATATGGTTTTATAACAGAAAAAGAATATGAAGAAGCTAAAAATCATCAGTTTATCTATGAAGATGAAGCAAGTGAAGAACAAAAAGATAATCCACATGTTACTCTTGTAAAAAAAGCTGTTGAGCAAAGAAGGGGAGATATTGCACCTGAATTTGTTGACCTTGTTAGAAGAGAAGTTGAAAGTAAATTTACTGAGAAAGAAATTTATGAAGGTGGTTTACAAATCTATACTACACTTGACTTAGATATGCAAAAAGAAGCTGAAAGAGCTCTTAGAGAGTCTGCTATATTTAAAGCTGATGAAAAAATGAATGGTGCTCTTGTAACAATTGATAGTCATACTGGATATGTACTTAATATGGTTGGTGGAAGAGAATACAAAAGTGGAGACTTTAATAGATCTACTATGTCTGTTAGACAGCCTGGATCTGCATTTAAACCATTTGTTTATTTTACTGCACTTGATATGGGATATCCTATGAATATGGTAGTAGAAGATAGTTCTATTAATTATGATGATTGGAAACCTAATAATTACGGTGGAGTTTTTAGAAACAATGTAACTGCATTTGAATCTATTGAAAGATCTATTAATATAAGTTCTATTAAAATAATGCAAAGAGTTGGTATTAAAAACGTTATTCAAAGAGCTAGACAAGCTGGATTTGAATCTGATATACCATTTGATCTTACTGCATCTCTTGGAACTATGGTTACAACACCTTTAGAACTGGCTACTAGTTATGCACCATTTTCAAATGGTGGATATAGAGTAAAACCTATCTATATAACTAAAATAAAAGATAAATATGGAAAAACTGTTTTAGAAAATAAAGTTGCTAAAGAAAAAGTTTTTGAAGTAGAATCAGTGGCACAAATTAACTATATGTTACAGGATGTTGTTGAACTTGGTTCGGGTAGAAGAGCACAAGCTTACTACACTAATTCACTTGGTAAAAAACTTAAAGTACCTCAAGGTGGTAAAACAGGAACAACAAATGAATGGCGTAGTGCATGGTATTCAGGATTTACACCTGACATGGTTACTACTATTTATGTTGGTTATGATGATAACTCATCTCTTGCTGGAAAACAAACTGGTGGAACTGCTGCTGCACCTATTTGGGGTGACCTGTATCAGAGTATCTTAGATAAAGATGTCTATAGTCCATCGGAAAAATTTGAATTTGTAGATGATTTAATAAAAGATAAAACTCTTGTTAAAGAAGTATTAGATTCACGTAATGGTTTATTAGTAGACAAAGGTAGTTATATTTCTAGAGCTATGCTTCTACCTAGAGAAAAACTTCCTGTTGAATACGGTGATAAATATAGAAACGGTATACGTTCATTCTTTGATGAAACTCTTATAAAAGAGATGAAAGAAGAATATGAAGAAGTACAAGAAGAGATTGAAAATGAAGAAAATATAATGCAAGATGAGAGAAATAGAGAGATTGATGACATTTTAAATGAATTATTCGGAGACTAGTTTTAAATTTGAAGTCCAACAATTAAATTGTTGGGCTTTTTTTATACTTATAAGTTTTTTTATTTTTATACTTTACCAAAGCAATCCATTTTGATATAATTAACAATATAAATATTTATAAAGGGTAATTATAAATTTTATATATGATTTGTATTTATAAAAAACATGGGGGTAAATATGAAAACTTATAAGATTGCGGTAATTGGCGGAGACGGAATTGGTCCTGCTGTTCTTGATGAAGGAATCAAAGTACTTAATAAAGTTAGTGATTTAGACGGTTCATTTAATTTTGATTTTACTTATTTTCCTTGGGGCTGTGAATACTATCTAAAAGAGGGTAAAATGATGGATGAAGATGGTATGGAAAAACTTAAAGAATTTGATGCTATCTACCTTGGAGCTGTTGGTTTCCCAGGCGTTCCTGATCACATTTCACTTTGGGACCTACTACTTAAAATCCGTAAAGGTTTTGACCAGTATATTAACATAAGACCTGTTACTTTATTAAAAGGAGCTCCTTGTCCACTTAACAATGTTGAGAGAGAAGAGATTAATATGTTATTTGTAAGGGAAAACTCTGAAGGTGAATATGCAGGAGCTGGAGATTGGTTGTTTAAAGGTAAAGAAAATGAAGTTGTTCTTCAAACTGGTATTTTTTCACGTAAAGGTGTAGAAAGAGTTATAAGATATGCTTATGAAATAGCAAAAAAAGAAGGTAAAAGTCTTAGTTCTATTTCTAAAGGAAATGCTCTTAATTATTCTATGGTTTTTTGGGATGAAGTATTTGAAGAAGTTGGAAAAGAATATCCAGAAGTTAAAACTTATAGCTATTTAGTTGATGCTGCAGCTATGTTTATGATTAAAGATCCTAAAAGATTTGAAGTTGTTGTTACATCAAATCTATTTGGAGATATTTTAACTGACCTTGGTGCTGCTATTGCTGGTGGTATGGGCTTAGCTGCTGGTGCTAATATTAACCCTGAAAGAGCTTATCCTTCTATGTTTGAGCCAATTCACGGTTCAGCTCCAGATATTGCACATCTTGGCATAGCAAATCCTCTTGCTTCAATTTGGTCTGCAAGTCAAATGTTAGATCATTTTCATGAAGAAGATTGGGGTAAAAAAGTTTTGGATGCTGTAGAAACTTTGATGGTTGAAGGAAAAGTATTAACTCCAGACATGAATGGAAATGCTAAAACTAATGAAGTTGGAGATGCAATAATAGATATATTAACTAGATAACTTTTAG
>CAZHXU010000134.1:0-8368 GCA_964536535.1 uncultured Fusobacteriaceae bacterium | reverse complement strand
AGACTAATTTTTTATAAAATTAGTCCCTAATTTATTTGTTTATATATTTCAAAATTTTATCTATATCTATTCTTTCTTTAAATAATTCTTTTTTAAAATCTTCTTCACTTATTAAAGTACTAAATTCAACTAAAGCTTTCAAATGTTCTTTATTGTCTCGTGATGAAAAAGGTAATAAAACTTTAACTTCTTTGTTTCCTGGAAAAACAACTTTTTCTTTTAATATAACAAGAGACATAGCTGTTTTTTCTATTTCATCACTTTTAGCATGAGGAATAGCAATGTAATCATCTATAACTATATACGCACCGTATTTATCAATTACTTCTACCATCTCATCTGTATACCTATTTGACACAGCTTTTTGCTCTTCAAGTTTTTCTCCACTAAATCTTAGCACTTCTTGCCAAGTATCAAGTTTTACATCTATATGTATATCTTTTTTCCTAATCAAATCTTTTAGTGAATATTCATCTTTTTCTATGTCGTTATATATTTTATCGGGCATAAATTCTATCAAATCTTTCCCCAGTTTATTCTTGTCAGTTATTACAGAATTTTTTTCTATTACTCCCAAAATACCAGATAACAAAACTTTTTTCTTATTTTTAGGAATAGCCAAACTTTCCATCAAATCAATATCTTCTCTATTTAACATTGGATTTACAAGTATTTTAGGAATGTTACTTTCAAATTCTATTTCAATAGTACTTATAATATAGTCAACTTCTTCTACTTTATAATTCTTTTTCCCCAACAAATATTTTGGAATTATATCTACAATTTCTACATTAAAATTGTCTTTTATTTTCTGAGCCAACAGTTTAGAGCTACCATAACCAAAATTACAAACTAAAAGCAATTTTGTTTTTTCATAAGTATTATAACTATTTCTATCTATTGCCCCCTTAAAATGAACTACTAAATAAGCTATTTCTTCCTTTGAGAATTTTATACTCATATTTTTTTCTATAAGTACCAGATTTTTCTCAATTATATCAAATAATTTTTGATAATTTTTATAGACTTCATCATATATACTATTTTGAAATTCTATTCGATTTTTCAACCTATATAAAGTTGGAATAATATGGTTTATAAGACCTTTTAATAATTCTTCATCATTATTTAAATTTACAGCTACTTCTTTACCTATTCTATCAATAAGTTCTTTTATTTTTATTTCAAGTTCAACCCAATTTTCATAATAAGATTTACTAAAATTAAATGAATGGCTACCAATAACAAATTCACTTATTTTCCCTATTTCTTCCCTATTAAAAGTAATGTCATAATTAGCTTCTAAAAGAGCTATAGAACTATCTATAATTTTATATTCATTTGTTTCAGTCAAAAATCTAAAATTATTAATTTCAGTAATTTTTTTATTCTTTTTCCTTCTATATATGCTAATAAACAAATAAGTAGCAATAGTATTAAATGCTTCGTCTGAAATTAATTTATCTAATTTTTTCTGTATATAATTAATAAAAGTATGTACATGGGTCATATCAAAATCAAAATATTCTGCCAAATAACTTTCTATTATTTCATTTTCAATAATATTAAGAGTATTAGCACCTAAAAAACTAAGTATAGATTTTCTAATATTTTCTTCATTTCCACAAAGTTCAAGACCTATATTTCCTTTTAACTCTACTGAAAGATTGTATTTTTTCAAATAATTTTTTATTTCAACCATTGCATTTCTAATAGTTGATCTACTTATATATAACTCATCTGCTAAATGATTCAAATTAATTATATCTTCAAAATATATTTTCATTAATATATAAGCAATTCTTCCTTCACTACTAAAATCTTCTTTGGAAAAATTTTGAATTATGTATTTTCTTACTTTTTCCAAATCTTTAAAATTAATTTCACCTTTTTTTCCCTTTTCAAAAGGTTCAAAATTATTTTCTTGAAAAAATTCATTAATTAAATCTAAATCGTACCTAATGGATCTTTCAGTTACTCCAAATAGATCTGCTAAAGTTTTTATATTTGTTATTCCCTTTTCTTCAATTATTTTACTTAGAATATTAATATTTTTTGTATTTAGCATAAGGACTCCTTTGTATCATTTGAAAACAATTAGTTTCTTATTCTTACTTGTATTAGTAAAATTATACCTTTTATCAAAGAAATTGGATACTAGTAAATTATTTCAATATTAAAGGAAATATATAAACATCTACTTAAAGCCTACTAAATAAAATAATCTTTATTAATCTAAACTATTCTTTTTCATATATTCTTATAAGACTCTTTTCATTTGGATTATATTCAACTAATAATCTTATATCTTTATGCTCAAAAACAATTATTTTTTCTTCTTCAAGTTTTGACAAAGCATCACTTAATTCAGTATAAACATTATATGAAAATTTTAATCTTGCAAATTTTGAGAATATTAAAGATTCTATTGCAAAAAGATTTTTTACTTTTGCATATTCTTCAAATATTACTTTATATTTGTCCTTTTCTTCTCTAAGTTTTGAAGTATCAAATATTTTACTTTTATCAATTTCTTTTAGGATAAACTCAAAACTTTTAAGTTTTTTCCCTTCATAATTTTTATTGTATCTAATAAAATATGGAGTAAAAGAATTTATCTCTTCTATAACTCCTTTTAATACTCTTTTTTCAAAATCAAAAGTTCTATCATATATATCTTCTATTTTAAGTAATTCTTTTAAACTCTCCACTTCTACCTCAAACTTCCTAACATCACGCAGTTTTATGATAAAATTATGAAAAAAAACTGGAGTATATTTATTTCTAAATCTAACTATCATATCAAGGGAAATTTTATTGTATACAGAGTTATTATTATATGCTTTCAAAAATTCCTTTGATAATTCTATTGCAAAACTATCATCATCAAAAACTTCATATGTAGATATTATTACAAATTTTACTCGACTTACTAAACTTTGACTCTTGTATGAATCTATACAGATATCATTTTTTATTAGTTTATCCAAAAGAAAAAAAACTTCTTTGTCTTCCTTTAAAATTAAAAGGTCTTTTACTTTAGAAGTAGATAAAAAAACTTTTCCTTCACCCTTTTTGATAAATGCATTTAAGATTTGTACAAGTAATTTTTGCTCTTTTAATGAAAGTTTTTTATTCAAAGAAAATTCAAAATCAAAGTGTGTTTCTGCAACTTTTATAAAATCAAATTTAATATTCATCTTTCCCCCTAATAAATATTTTTAAAATATTAAAAAAATTTCTAAAATAATTATAACATTTTACAAAGACTTTTTTTATTAGAAATGTCGTCATAAACTTTTCGTTAATTAAAATTTGGCAAAATTTATGCTTTTATCACAGACATTTTTTTATAATTATGTCGTCAAAAATGATGTTGAATCTTCTAGATATATTGAAAATAAAGGTGTTGACAGAGAAAAATATATGGGCTATAGTTGAGTCAAAGAGCTCTTTACAATGAAAAAATTTTAGGAGGACTATATGTTAGGATTTAGCAAACTACAGAAAGTAGGAAAAGCACTGATGACACCTGTTGCTATACTTCCTGCTGCAGGATTATTTTTGGCTTTTGGTAATAAATTAGGAATACCTATGATGGAGCAAGCTGGAGGGATTATTTTTGCAAACCTTCCATTATTATTTGCTGTTGGTGTTGCTGTTGGTTTAAGTGGTGGAGACGGTGTTGCTGGACTTGCTTCTATCGTTGGATTTTTAGTACTTAATATAACTATGGGAATAAGAGCTGGTGTTACTGCTGATATGATTGGGGACCCTAGATATGCTATGGTAGTTGGTATTCCAACACTTCAAACAGGGGTATTTGGTGGTATTATTGCTGGGCTTATTGCTTCTTTTCTCTTTAATAAGTTTTATAAGATAGAGTTACCTCAGTTCTTAGGATTCTTTGCAGGAAAAAGATTTGTACCTATAGTTACAGCTATTGCAGCTTTTTTAGTAGGTTTATTAATGCCAATAATTTGGGCACCTGTACAAACAGGTCTTGGGCAGTTATCATATTTTGCCAATGAAGCAAATACAAATATATCAACATTTTTGTTTGGAATGATAGAAAGATTATTAATACCATTTGGTTTACATCACATATTCTATTCACCATTCTGGTTTGAATTTGGAGAATACATAAATAAAGCTGGTGAATTAGTAAAAGGTGACCAAGCTATATTCTTTGCACAATTAAAAGATGGAGTAGAATTTACTGCTGGTAAATTTGCCACTGGAAGATTCCCATTTATGATGTTTGGACTTCCTGCTGCTGCACTTGCTATGTATCACGAAGCTCGTGAAGACAAGAAAAAATACGTAGGTGGAATTTTATTCTCTGCTGCACTTACATCATTCCTTACGGGGATAACTGAACCTATATCATTTTCATTTTTATTCGTAGCACCTATGTTATTTGGATTACATGCAGTACTTGCTGGATTCTCATTCCTTGCTATGAATATGTTAAATGTTCGTATTGGACAAACATTCTCTGGTGGAGTAATTGATTTTATTGCTTTTGGAGTAATGCCAAATAGAACAAACTGGATTATGGTAATAGTAGTTGGGCTTATTTTAGCTGTAATTTATTACACAACATTTAGATTTGCCATTAGAAAATGGAATCTTATGACTCCAGGTAGGGGAGATGAAGAAGTAGAAGTAGCAACTGAAAGTGTTAGTGCTGATGATAATGCTAAAGCAAGAGGTATCCTTCATGCTTTAGGTGGTAAAGATAATTTAATGTCTATAGATGCATGTATAACAAGACTGAGAGTAACTGTAAAAGATACTGATTCAGTTGATGAAACAAAACTTAAAAAACTAGGAGCTGCTGGTGTTCTAAAAGCTGGTCAAAATGGGGTACAGGCTATTTTTGGTACACAATCAGAAACTTTAAAAGATCAAATAAAAGCTTTATAAGCTTTTATATATACATAACGTTCTAGAGATGGAGGTAAACTTCATCTCTTTTTATATCCTAATTTTTTATACTTTCTTCTTTTCTTTATTTTTTGAAATCTATTATTTATCTAATAATAAAATATTTTCTTTGAGAAAAATTTGAATAAAATTTAGAAATTTTAAAAAATAAGAAATAAATTTTTATATACCCTTCTACTCCCAAACTTCATATTTTATTGAGATTTTTACTAGTTTATTCTTTTCTGAAAAAATAGAAATAATTAAACAATTTTCAAATTTAGTATAAAAAAGTAGAATTATCACATAGAGATTCGGAGGTGAATTTATGTTAAAAGAGATTCTAAGGGATAACATAACTATTATTGATAAAGAAGTAGATTGGGTAGAAGCAATAAAAAAAGGTTCTATTCCTTTATTAAATAGGAAGTATATCGAAGAGAGTTATGTAGAAGCAATGATTAACAATATAAACAAATTAGGTTCATATATTGTTCTTGCTGACAAAGTTGCAATGCCACACTCAAGACCAGAAGACGGAGTAAACAAAACTTCTATGGCACTTGTAAAACTAAACAAAGTTTCAAAACTAAAAGATAAAGATGTTGATTTATACTTTATTCTTGCTTCGCAAGATTCAAACTCACATATAGAACTTATTGAAGCTCTTACAGAGTTATTATCTGATGAAGAAAAACTTGATTTAATTAGAAATTGTAAAGATTCAAATGAAATTATGTCATTATTATAAGGAGTGATTATTATGAAAATATTAGCAGTATGTGGATTTGGAGTTGGTTCGTCATTAGTATTAAAGATGACTATTGAAAGAGTTTTAAGAGAACTTTCTATAGAAGCAGAAGTAGAAAATACAGATATTTCAACTGCTCAGTCAGTTAGTTGTGATGCAATCTTTACATCGGCTCAGTTTGCTGAAAACTTGGAAGGAAATGTAAAATGTCCAATATTTACTATTGAAAAATATGTAAATAAAGAAGAAGTAATGGAAGCTGTAAAAAAATTTTTAGATACTAAATAGTTATTATTTATAGGAGGTTAGTCATGTTAGATTATTTGATTAATAATATTTTTAGAAACCCACCTGTATTATTAGCTCTAGTTGCTATGCTTGGGTTAATATTACAAAAGAAAAAAATCTCTGATATAGTTAAAGGAACTATATTAGCAGCAGTAGGTATGTTTATATTACAAGAAGGAGTTACATTTTTAGCAGTTTCAATAGTACCAATAAATGTTGCTTTCCAGAGTAGTTTAGGTGCAACAGTTACAGAAGGACTAAATGATCAAACATTTACTGCTTTATATGGAGGACAAATTGGTTTATCTATGCTTATTGGTTTTGGACTTCATATACTTATTGCAAGGTTTACACCTTTAAAAAACATCTTTTTAACAGGGCATTTTTTATGGTGGATACCATTTATATTTGTAGCAGTAGGAGTAGAAGCTGGGCTTAGTGGTACATATATAGTTTTATTTGCAGCTGTTTTCTCAAGTATCTACTGGTCTGTAATTCCATGGTTACTAAGACCATTTGTAAGAGATATTACTGGTGACGATTCATTTACACTTGGTCATCCATCTGGTATTTTAGCTCTTGTAGCTGGTTTGGTAGCTAGAAAATTTGGAAACAAAGAAAAATCAACAGAAGATATCAAATTACCTCAAGGTTTATCATTCTTTAGAGAAATAGCAATAACTGGCGGTATTATTATATTTATTATGTATATTATTGTTGGTATAGCATTAAAAGGTGCATTTGCTTCAGAAGGATCACTTGTATTTTATGCTATAGGTCAAGGTCTTAAATTCGGTGGAGGCTTAACTATACTTCTTACTGGTGTAAGAATGTTAGTTAATCAACTTGTGCCTGCATTCCAAGGTATCTCTATGAAACTTGTACCTAATGCTATACCTGCCTTAGATTGTCCTATTTTATTCAATTACAAACCAAATGCTGTTTTAATTGGATTTATAGTTGCAATGATTAACTCTAGTATACTTATTATTTTAGCTTCATACTTTAATACTTTTGGAGTAATACTTATTCCCCTTGTAATCACAAGTTTCTTTGAGTGTGGTACAGCAGCAGTTATTGCCGAAGGACAAGGAGGACTTAGAGGTGCTATTATTGGTACAATAGTTGCATCATCACTTATGGTACTTTTATTAGGATTATCTATCAGTGTATTTAGTGGTACTATACAAAACTGGATTATGATTTTTGGTGGAAATGACCTTAGTTTATGGGGGATAATTGCTAATTTCTTTGCAAAATTAATTGGAGGTTAGTATGAGAGCTTATAAAAAATATATAGAAAAAATAAGTATATTAATAGATGAAATTGTCTATGGAGAAGAAAAAAATATAGATTTGTTAGGTACTATGATGGCAGATACTATAGAAAGAAAAAATAGTATTTTTGTCTTTGGTGCAAGCCATGCTGGGATTATTACCGAAGAACTATTTTATAGAGCAGGTGGTTTAGCTCTTATAAACCCTATCTTAGAACCTTCTATGATGCTTAATATGAGACCTATTACTTTTACCAGTAAAATGGAGAGGTTAGAAGGGTATGGGAGAGAGATAGCTAATAAAACTAATTTCCAAAAAGGAGATTTGTTAATTATACATTCAGTATCTGGTAGAAACTGTGTAAGTATAGACCTTGCTCTTAGTGCCAAAGAAAAAGGAGTAGAAATAGTAGCAATTACAAATTTATCTTATTCAAAACAAGTATCATCTAGACACTCTAGTGGCAAACGTTTGTTTGAAGTGGCAAATTTGGTTATAGATAACCATGGTGATATAGGAGATGCGTGTGTAGAAGTAGAAGGGCTTAGTCAAAAGGTGGCTCCTACTTCTACCATAGCAGCATCACTCCTTATGAATGCAGTTATTGCTGATGTAGCAGAAAAATTAATATTACGTGGGATTACTCCTCCATTCTTTTACAGTGCCAATATAGATGGTGGAGATGAACACAATAATAAAATCTTTGACGAATACAAAAATAACATTTTTTACATGTAATATTTTCTTAAGAAGTCAGCCAAAATTACTGTCATCCTTAAATTTTGGCAACCCCACTAATATACTTCTTAGTTAATATAGGACCTGACTTTATTGTCAGGTTTTTTTATTTAATTTATTTTACATTTCATCTACAATTAGGCATCTTGATTTGGTATAATAATAATAATAATAATAATTTATAATAGAATTTTCTTTACACTCTTAAAAGTGTTACTTTTATTATTAATTTTATTATCTATTTTTCACATATGGTAAAAAAGGAGGTATAGTATGAACAGTGAGAAACTGCTTGAAAAACTTAATAAACTTTATGAAAAAATGGATTCAGAAAAAAATATTAATATTATTAAAGCAATAAATGAAAGAGGTCAGAAAATTAAT
>CAZHXU010000133.1:0-8514 GCA_964536535.1 uncultured Fusobacteriaceae bacterium | reverse complement strand
CTACTTGGGCAAACATTGGTAGTCCAAATGACTTAGACGGTGTACTAAGAAATGGTGCAGATGGAGTAGGTCTTTATAGAACAGAATTTTTATTTATGAATAATGATAGATTACCTTCAGAAGATGAACAATTTGCTGCATACAAAGAAGTAGCAGAAAGAATGGAAGGTAAACCAGTAACTATAAGAACTATGGATATTGGTGGAGATAAAGCTTTACCATATATGAAGCTTCCACATGAAGATAATCCATTCTTAGGTTATAGAGCTTTAAGAGTATGTCTTGATAGAAAAGATATGTTCAAAACTCAATTAAGAGCTTTATTAAGAGCTTCTGCATTTGGACAAGTTAAAATCATGTTCCCTATGGTTATTAATTTAACAGAAGTTAGAAAATCAAAAGCTTTATTAGAAGAATGTAAAGCAGAATTAAGAGCAGAAGGAGTAGCTTTTGATGAAAATGTAAAAGTTGGAATAATGATAGAAACTCCAGCAACTGCATTCAGAGCTAGACAATTTGCTGAAGAAGTAGATTTCTTCTCAATTGGAACTAATGACTTAACTCAATATACACTTGCTGTAGATAGAGGAAATGAAAATATATCTGAATTATATGATACATATAATCCAGCAGTATTACAAGCAATCAAATTTGCTATAGATGGAGCTCATGAAGCTGGAATCACAATCTCTATGTGTGGAGAGTTTGCTGGTGATGAAACTGCTACTGAGTTACTATTAGGATTAGGATTAGACGCTTATTCTATGAGTGCTATTTCAATTCCAAAAATCAAAAGAAATTTAATTAATTCTTCATATGCTGATTCAAAAATATTAGCAGAAGAAGCTCTTAAATTAGATACAGCAGCAGAGATTAGAGCTAGAATTAAAAATTAATAAAGAGAGGTATGGAAATGGGATTATTCGACTTATTTAAAAAGAAAAGTAATGATAATGTATTTGAAATCTATTCACCATTAAATGGTAAAATTATTCCTTTAGAAGAAATTCCTGATGAAGCATTTGCTTCTAAAATCATCGGAGACGGTGTTGGAATCGAACCTACAGGTGACACTATCTATGCACCTTGTGATGCAGACGATATAAGCATCTTTGATACTAACCATGCAGTTTCATTTGAAACTAGTAATGGATTAGAATTAATCGTTCACTTTGGAATCGATACTGTTAAATTAGATGGTAAAGGTTTTGAAAGATTAGTTGAAGATGGACAAAGTGTTAAAAAAGGAGATGCATTAATCAAATTTGATTTAGATTATATCAAAGAACATGCAAAATCTCATAAAACTCCAGTAATCATCTCAAATATGGATGAAGTAGAAAAAATCGAAAGATCAACTGGAGAAATAAAGGCTGGCGACCTTTTATTAAAAGTAACTTTAAAAAAATAAGGATTAGCAGCGGTTTAACTGCTGCTCCTTTTTCCTTAGATAGACAATAGTTCTGAAAAAGAACTAAATGTACATTTAAAATTCAATATGTTCGATTAAAATTTGTGTGTGGCAGTTTTAATTTAGAATTGTGTGTAATGTTTTGAATAATACTGTGTGGGTATTGTTTAGAATAATAAAATATAGGAGAGTGAGTGAATAATGAAAGCATTTGCACAGTTACAAAAAATCGGTAAAGCTTTAATGACACCTGTAGCTATTTTACCAGCAGCAGGGTTATTATTAGCATTTGGTCAACCTAACGTTTTAAATTCAAAATTGATGGCTGAAGCGGGAGGAATTATCTTTTCAAACTTACCACTTTTATTTGCAGTAGGATCAGCAATTGGTCTTGCAGGCGGAGACGGTGTTGCAGGTTTAGCAGCTATAGTTTCATTACTTATAATGAATACTGTAATGGGAATTACGACAGATGCAGCGGCTCAAATAGAAGCTGGAAGTAAAGCTTATACGATGGTATTAGGAACACCTACATTACAAACAGGTGTATTTGGAGGAATTATAGCTGGGGTTATTGCAGCTACAATGTATAAAAAGTTCTATAAAATAGAATTACCTCCATACTTAGGATTCTTTGCAGGAAAAAGATTTGTTCCTATAGCTACAGCAGCAGTTTCGTTTTTAGTTGGTTTAGCTTTCCCATTTGTATGGAAACCTATACAAGCAGGATTAGCTAGTTTATCAGTAATTGGTACTAACCCAACTGCATTTTCAACATTTGTATTTGGACTAATAGAAAGAGCATTAATTCCATTTGGATTACATCATATTTTCTATTCTCCATTCTGGTTTGAATTTGGAGAATGGACAAATGCAGCAGGTCAAGTATTTAGAGGAGATCAAACTATATTCTTTGCTAAATTACAAGATAATGTTGCAAACTTTGGTACTACTGGGGCTTATATGACAGGTAAATTTGCATTTATGATGTTTGGATTACCTGGAGCAGCTCTTGCAATGTACAAACAAGCAAATCCAAAAAAGAAAAAAGCAGCAGCAGGGATACTTCTTTCTGCAGCATTAACATCATTCTTAACTGGGATTACAGAACCAATTGAATTTTCATTCTTATTTGTAGCACCTATTTTATATGGTATCCATACTTTAATAGCAGCTACTTCATTTATGCTTATGCATATATTAAATGTTAGAATAGGTATGACATTCTCAGGTGGGTTAATTGATTTTGTTTCATTTGGAGTATTACCAAATAAAACACCTTGGTATTTAGTAATCGTAGTTGGAGCAATATTCTTTGTTTTATATTACTTCTTATTTACTTTCTTTATAAAGAAATTTGATTTGGAAACTCCAGGAAGAGAAAAATCAAATGAAGAAGCAAAAGAAACAGGAAGTGGTTTAGAATTAGCGACTAAAGTTTTAGAAGCATTAGGAGGAGCTAATAATATAGTTTCTGTAGATGCATGTATAACTAGACTTAGATTAGAAGTAAAAGATACTAAATCAGTAGATGACGCTATCTTAAAGTCTCTTGGAGCAGCAGGAGTGCTTAAAGTAGGAAGTAATGGTGTTCAAGCAATATTCGGTTCAAAAGCACAATTTATAGCAACAGATATTAAAGAAATATTAGGTGAATAATATAAGCTGGCAGATGCCAGCTTTTTTTTTAGAATAATGATTTTTGAACTTTAAAGTTTGAAAGTTTCTGAAAAATATCTGGAAAACTTTCTTTGATATTATCAGTTAGAATTTCTTTGTACATCCCATAGAAATTTTCTTTAGAAATAATTTTCTCTTTTTCTTTTATAAGCTCTAAAGGATAATTATCTTCTATATAATATCTATTGTTTTGGAAATCAAAAATAAAAGAGATAGATGTATCATCAATTTTTTTTAGAATATAAACATATTCATCGATAGAATATTTGATATTTTTAACTTTGTAGATAGTATCATTTTTTACCATTTTTATACCTCCTCTAAAATAAGGTCATATACATTTTATACTAATTTCTATTAAGTTTCAAGAAATACTAAGAAGAAAAGATTATACTTTTGAATTTTTATTAATTAATGGTATAATTAAAAAAAAGAAAGGACATGAGCATGATATTTATAGATGGAGTAGTTGGAGTAGGAAAAAGTACTTTAGGTGAAATTTTATCAAAAGAATTTGATGTGCCTTTTTATAAAGAGCCTGTATATGATAATCCTTTATTAGATAAGTTTTACCATGATAAAAAAACATATAGTTTTTCTTTGCAAGTATTCTTTTTGAATAAAAGATTTCAAATGGTAGAAGAAGCAAGTGGAACAGGAGCAATTTTTGATAGATCATTATATTGCGATGTAATTTTTGCAAATATTTTGAATAAATCAGGAGATTTATCAAATGAAGAATTTGATCTTTATAAAGATTTGACAAATAATATGTTTGAACATTTGGAAGAACCTAAATTAACAATATATTTGGAGACAAATGTTGAAAATGCAATGAAAAAGATAAAAGAACGTGGTAGAGACTATGAACAAATAGTGCCAAAGGAATACTGGGAAAGTTTGAACTCAAACTATAGAGAGTATTTTGATAGTTATAATGGAGAAGTACTAAAAATTAATGTAGATAATCTAGATTTTAGAGATAATAAAGAAGATAGAGAGTATGTGTTAAAACTTATAAAAGAAAAATTGAATAAATTATAAAAAGGTAGCATAAGCTACCTTTTTATAAGTAAAAAACATCTTCTGGATGATTAAAGTATTCTGGAAGGTCATTTTTTTCAGGGTTATTTAAGAATTCTTTTATCATACAAGAGTCTATCAAAAATAGGTTTAATATATTTTTAGCAGAAGCATTATGCTTTCTTCTTTTTTTAAATTCTGAGTAAATATCTACAAACATGTTATCACTCCTTTAATTCATTTTACACCAGAATTATACTTGGTATTGTACAAAAAATCAATACTTTTTTTAAAAATGTTCATATAAATATACAATATATATAATATAAATTTTAAACATTGACTAAATATATACAAGGAGGAAAAATGAAAAAGATAATTTTAACAGGTTTCCTACTAATAATAGTAGGTTGTACAACTTTAGAGAGAGAAACTAAAGTAAATCAAATAGAAAACAATAATGGTAGATACTATAAAAATGGACAACTATTTACTGGTACTGCATATGATTATTACGAAGCTAATATTCCAAAAGCAACAATGAATTTTGTTGAAGGAAGATTCCATGGAGAATTTATTAGTTATTATGAAAATGGAAATTTGAGATCAAAAATAAACTTTGAAAATGGTAGAGCAGAAGGATTAGTACTAAAATATTATGACAATGGTAAAATAAAGTCTGAAGAAAACTTTTCAAATGGGGTATTACATGGTGCTAAATTAGAGTATTATGAAAATGGAAATTTGAAAGCAAAAATGAATTTTGAACATGACAAGATTGTTGGGGAAGCTATTATTTATAGGGAAGATGGAAGTGTAGAAGAAAGAGTATATTATGAAAGAGAAGATGATTAAAAAAATATTATATGTCCTTCTACTCCTTTTTGTTTCCTGTACCAACATAGAAAAGGAAGTTGAGAGGGTAGAAGAAACAGCTTTAGATACAAGTTTATTGGACAAAAGGGAAGATGGTTTATACTATTATAATAATGTCCTTTATACAGGAGAAGTAGTAAAGTATCATAATAATACAACAAGAATTGAATTAGAAGGATTCTTGAAAGATGGAATGTTACATGGAGATTTTACTACATATTATATAAGTGGAGAAATGAATGAAAAACTAAATTTGGTTGAGAATAAAAAAAATGGACAATTAATTAAGTATTATAAAAATGGTAAAGTTTATCTCAAAGAGAATTATGAAGATGGGATATTAAGAGGAAAGTATTACCTTAATTACTCCAATGGGGCAATAGCGGCTATACTTAATACAGACAATGATATGAGAATAGGTTTTTCTACATATTTTTATCCCTATAATTTTATTAGAGCCATAGCAATATTTGACAAAGATATGTTAAATGGACCATATTTTGAGTACTATGAAAATGGTACTCTATATAAAAAAATGTATTTTTCACATGGAAAAATAGAAGGATTGTACAAAGAGTATTATAAAAATGGGGAAAATAAAGCTATGTATAATTTTTTAAATAGTGAAAAAGATGGAGAATTTTCTACTTTTTATAGTAGCGGAAAACTATATCAAAAAGGAACGTATACAAATGATTTATTAAATGGGGAAGTAGAAGAGTATTATGAAAATGGAATACTTCATAAGAGTACTAATTATAAAAATGGTCTTCAAGAAGGTTTAACGACTATATACTTTGAAAATGGTAAAGTTTACCAAAAAATTGCTTACAAATCTGGTAAATTTGATGCTCTTATTGAAAGATATAATATAGAAGGTCAACTTGAGTATGAAAAAACTCATGAAGAATTTGATTATTTGAGATTAAATACAGATATTAATATTTAATGAATAAAAGGTAGGATTTCTCCTACCTTTTGTATATTAGAATGTAAACATCATACCTAAACCTAAAGTAATATTAATAGAGCTATTAACTATAGGGCTAGAAACAATATCATTAGATAAAAACTCAATTGCATTAATAGACCTAAATTGTAAATTTGAAGAAACTGAATACAAAATATCAATATGAGCTCCAAATTTATGACCACTTGTCCTTGAATAAGGCAGAGTACCTATAATATTTGCTTCTTCTTCATTAACGCCATAATAGTAATTTACATATTTATCATTAAGAAATACATAACTAACACCTGGAACTAAAAATAAATCTTGTGTATATGAAATATATCTTTGTCCAAATAATCTAAATTTCATTCCTTCACTTCCAACAAAACTTTTCCCAATGTCTATACCCAATTGAAATTCTGGGTTACTTTCAGGAATAAACAAAGCTTGAGCTCCAAAGAAAAACTCCGAATTTTTATCCTCTAACCCTCTTGAATAAGGATAAGCTAGCCTACTGGCATCATATCCACCAAAATGGTACTCACCAAAAGCGTTTACAAGAAATTGTGGGTCACTATATAATGTGTAACCAACTTCGTATCCACTGTTTGTTTCGATAATATTTGGTTGTATAAAAAAATGGTTATATTTTACTTCTACAAGAGGTAATAAACCAAAACTTGCATCTAGACCTTGATACGGTAATTTTTTCATATTCATCATAAGACCCAAAGAAAATTTGTTATCAGTTCCATCACTTGTTCTTATGCTCTGTTTATTAGGTGTTCTAAATTCATCTAGACTTAATCCTTTTTCTTCACTTTCTATAAAAAAAGTAGATGAACTCTCATTACTGAATAAAAATTCATTACCTGATGTTACATTTTCAACAGCTCCATATAAAGTACTTATACTAAATAATAGAGGTAACAATTTTTTCATTAATCTCCTCCTAATAATTTTCCTAAATTATATACAAAAAATCTCATAATTTCAATATTATTATCGACTAGTTAATTTCTTTTCTTTAATTATTTCAAAAAAAGTACATATTTTAAAATGTAATATTTAAAATAATAATATTTTGTTAACATAAAAATTAAAAGTTTCACTATTATACTTTGAAATGTCAATAAAAACATGGAACATTTTAGGACAAATTATACTAAAATGAAATATTTTGTTAAATAAACCTTGCTAAAATACGAAAATTGGAGTAAAATACATGTATCAGATATTTACCGTAAAAGGTAATGAAGGGAGTAGTTTATGGGGAAAAATAATTTGAAATTTATGCTAGGTGTTTTAATAGGAGCACTATTAATCGCTTTTTTATCAGCTGAAGTTCATATAGGAGCTGGAATAGCGATTTCTTTTATTTTGGCATTTGTATCAGCCAAAAGTATGGGATCACCATTAGTTACACTTAAGGAAGCATTAAAAAAAGCTTCTGAAGGGGAGTTAAGTTACAGAATGGAAGAAGGTCTTGCTGGGGATATGAAAGAAGTATCTTTGTATTTTAATCAGTTTATGGATAATCTGAATGAAATAATTGCAAGAGCAAAAAGTACTGGGAATGATATTAGAGAAAAAAATGAAAAGTTAAAAAAAGAATTAGACAACTTGGTAAATGGACGTAATAGCCTATATCTTGATGGGATAGATGAAGGAGTAGATGAAGGGATAATTCATCTTAGAGATTATGTACAAAATACTCTTGATAAAGTAAGAAATCAAACAGCAGCTACAGAAGAAAGTTTGGCAACATTGGA
This sequence comes from uncultured Fusobacteriaceae bacterium, assembly GCA_964536535.1. Lineage (GTDB taxonomy): Bacteria > Fusobacteriota > Fusobacteriia > Fusobacteriales > Fusobacteriaceae > CAZFBB01. The sequence goes on along the minus strand of CAZHXU010000133.1, from coordinate 800 downwards.
AAAGATAACAGAAGGTTCAAATTTAATCAGAGGTAGCTTGAATAATTCAAAATCAGTATCTGAAAATGCACTAATGAAAGCAGTTGGAAGTATGGAAAGTGTACAGATGATGATTGATAAAATGAATACGATTAGTGCAAGTGTTGGAGATGCAGAAAATAAAGTAAATTCTTTGCTTGCTTTATCTCAGAATATAGGTAATATTACACTATCTATTACATCACTTGCAGAACAAACGAATTTATTGGCATTAAATGCAGCTATAGAATCAGCAAGAGCAGGAGAAGCAGGTAGAGGATTTGCAGTTGTTTCTCAGGAAATAAAAAAATTAGCAGATAAAACAAATGAAGAAACTAATAAAATAGATGAAATAATCAAAAATATTCAAGATGAAATTAATAATGTAAAAAGAGCTAATGATAAAGTACAAGTAAATGTTCATGAAGGTATCGATATTAGTATGACTGTGAATAATAACATAGATGAGATTATTGTAGTAACTAATGAGAACAATGAAAGCATTGAAAAGGTGGCATATGAGGTAGAAGAGCAAGTAGTAGCAACAGAAGAGATTATGCAAGCAGTAGCTAATATTAGTGAAGCTAGTACGGAAATAGAAGAAAGTGCTACTGAAAATGATTTTATTGCTCAAAAAATATCAGCACTGTTAGTTAATAAACTTGATATATTAGAAGAAGTAGACGGAGCTACACATAATTTAGATTCGGAACTATCAAAATATAGAGTTTAAGTAAAAATTTCCTTATAAAAAAAGAACGATATAAACTATCGTTCTTTTA
>CAZHXU010000132.1:0-8591 GCA_964536535.1 uncultured Fusobacteriaceae bacterium | reverse complement strand
GTGAAAATGACGAAAATGCTTAAAAAATTGAAAAAAATGAATTTTTCCATGATAATTAATCAAAATAGAACAAAAGATAAAATCATTGAAAAATAAGGGCTATTGATTGTTCAAAAATATAAAGGTATAATTGTTTTAGAAAATAATATTTCTAAAAAATATTAGAGTGAGAGAGACATGGGGGGCGGGGAAAAAAGTATGTCCATAGAAAGATACGAAGGTGAAATAATGAATTTGACCAAAGAAGGTATCGATATTCTAATGAATAAAATGTATATTGATATAAATCCCAATATGGTTGAAAAAGATATAAACTATCTTTTGAGAAAGTTTGTAATAAAACTAGTTGATTTAAAAAAGTATGAGTTTATTCATAGAGCTTTTAATGACTGTGAAAAATTAAAAGAAATGATGGAATATTATCCTGAAGATGCAGATTACTTTTATCATCATTATTTAAGGTCAACGTCAATAAATGGAAGATATCTTGATGCAATTTGTTTATATGAAGATGAAGAAATAGACATCGAAAAACAATTATCTAATTCTAAATTTTATGAAGATATAAACTTTAACTTTGCTCGTGTTCATATGAAATTAGGAAAATATGAAAAAGCATTGGAGTTAACTCAGAAAAATAATGATATGGAAACAAGGATATTAGAAGCACATATTTATTCTCTTATGAACAGTGAAAAAGAACTTTTGGTTTATGATAGTATGAATATAGAAAATGAAAATGATGACGTAAAATCTTATATTTATACAGGTTATGCACAATATTATTTAAAAGTTAATAATTTTGAAGAATCAAAAAAGTATTTAAAAAAATTGAAAAGTTCACTTAAAGGAATTACTTTGGGCAAAAAGAATGTTAGATTTTATGAAACAGCTATTTTATCTAAAAGTTTGAATAACGAAAAAGATTATTTATATTATTTAGAGTTAGCTGCTAATATAAATGGTAGAGGAGATACTCAGTTAGAGTATAAAATGAAAGCAATTTTAGAATTGTTTAAGTTAAACATTATTGGTAAGGAAGATATTATAGATTATTTGCCCAGAGAAAAATATTTGTTAGAAAGTGACATGATAAAAGAATATATAGAAAAGATAAGGGGGCTTTAAAATGAAAAAGAAATTATTAGTAGTATTAATGCTAGGAGTTTTAAGTGTATCAGCATATGCATCATTTAATCACATCGGATTCCCAGTAACAACATTTGGTGCAGACTTTGATACTAGATAGTTGAAAGTAGTTAAAAAGCAAGGTTTTATACCTTGCTTTTTTTAATCTCTAAATTCCATATTCTAAAAGATACTCTTCTACCCCACTTTTCATTCCACTATAAATATAGACTTTTCCATTAATTTTTTTATTTTGCAGATATTCAATAATTCCTCTAAGATTTACTATTACATGAGTTTTGATACCAAACTTCTCTTTTACCTTTTCTAAAATACTAATCCATTTTCTTGTAATAAAATCTTTAATTTAAAGGAGAACAATGAAGTAATAAGAAAAAAATATTAAGTTTATAGAAATTTTATTTGATTTTTTTTAAATAATAAACTATAATTTGAATATATGAGCAAGTATTCATATGATAAAAAATGGAGGTTTTAATATGGGACATGGACATCATCACCACCACAATCATGGTGACAGTGAAAAAAATATAGGAATAGCATTTTTACTAAATTTTTCTTTTGTAATAATAGAGCTAATTGGAGGAGTACTTACTAATAGTATGGCTATTTTATCCGATGCATTACATGATTTTGGTGACTCGGTTTCTCTTGGTCTAGCTTATATATTCGAAAAAAAATCAAAAAAAACTGGTAACAAAATTTATACATATGGGTATAAAAGATTGTCGTTAATATCAGCTCTTATAAATAGTGTTATTTTGGCAGTAGGATCAATCTATATATTGGGAGAAGTAATACCTAGAATTTGGAAGCCAGAGATGGTAGAAGCAAATGGTATGCTTTGGCTTGCATTAATAGGAATAGGAGTAAATGGAGCAGCAGTATTCAAACTAAAGGGTGGAGATAAGATAGCAGAAAGAGCAGTAGCACTTCATCTTTTGGAAGATTTGTTAGGGTGGATAGCAGTTTTAGTTGGTGCTATAATTATCAAATTTACAGGTTGGTATATAATAGATCCATTATTATCTATAGGTATAGCTATTTATGTTGTAAAAAATGTTTTGGTTAACTTAAAATCAATTTGGCTTGTGATATTACAAGCAACACCAGAAGATTTTGAAATAGATATATTAGTAGAAGAGATAAAAAAACTTAGTCCTCAAATTCTTGATATACATGATGTTCATCTTTGGACTTTGGATGGTAGTAATAATGTTATGACATTTCATCTAGTTCTTGCTGATGATTGTGGCATAAGTAGAATGGTAGAATTAAAGAGAGAAATTAAGCATTATTTGGAGCACAAAGGGATAGATGAAGTAAATATAGATATAGAAAATCTTGGGAACTGTTCAGATGTGTTTGAACATAAAGATGGTAATTAAAAAGTAGAAAAAAACTATTTAACCACGAATTATATAATAGCACAGATTAGGAAGGTTGAAAGACACTGTGGTGGAACCACGAGATATTTAAGGGAATAGAAAAAGAGAATAGATAAGAATCAGTATTACATATAAATGAATAGAATTTTTGTAGGGGTGTTATTAATAACACCCTTACATATTACAGTAATTTTTTTAGAGTCAAAGTACAATATTTAATAGGTTAGGGCTAAGCTATAGCTCTACAGTATTATTAATTTTATAGTTTTATTAATAAAAAATATAAAAAACACTTGCATAATATTTTTTTTGTGATATACTCATAGTAACAATAAGTTACATATAAAAAGGAGATGATAATATGAAATTTGATTTATTTGTTACTGACTACTACCAATTAGCTATGGATTATGTATATATACTTGAAGGAAAAGCAAATGAAGAGGTAGTTTTTGAAGCTTTCGTAAGAAAGATAAAGGGAGAAGTAAATGAAAATGGAGATTATTACATCTTTATGGGAAGAAAAGAAGTAGAAGAGTATATTGGAAAGATAAAAGAAGAACTTAAAAACAATAAAAAAGAGTTGCTAGTAGAATTTAAAGAGGTATTATATAGTGGTTTATCAAAAGAAGTTAGGGAAAGATATAATGATGAATTTGATAAATTATGGATGGAATTAGACATAGATTTTGAATACTCAATAGCAGAAGATTTGAGTATAATAAAACCAATACAACCTGCATTTCAATACAGAGGACCAAGATGGATAGGACAACTGATTGAAACTAGGATACTTAATATTATTAATAGTAGAAGTGGTGTAGGGACAAATAGTAATCAAAAAGAGATTTTGGATATACTTGATAATGTAGATGACAATAGTTTTTATAGAGATTATGAAGTAAACCTTAGACTAAAAGCTAGAGAATACCTAAATTCAACTAGGAAGTTGTTGGTAGAAGCTGGATTTAGAAGAAGTCCGAATCTAAAAAGTGCTATTATGGCAAGTAAAATCGCCATAGAAGAAGGATTTTTTAAGAGTAGTAATATTGGACTATATAAAGAAGGTGTAGCAATAGAAAAAATAGGTGGAAGTTGTGCTCATAGTTTTGTAATGGCTTTTGAAGATGAATTACTTGCTTATAAAACATGGCTTAAATACTATAAAAATGGGACTTTGTTAATAGATACATATGATGTATTAGAAGCAGGAAAGATGATAGTAGAAAATAACTTGGAAACAAGCTGTGTTAGAATAGACAGTGAACCACTTGATAGATATGCAAAGGATCTTAGAAGATATTTTGATGAAAATGGAAGGGAAGATATAAAAATATTTATATCTGGTGATTTGACTCCAGAAAGGCTAAGAGACTTTGAAGAAAAAAATATACCCTTTGATCTTGCTATGGTAGGAACTAAATATGTAAATATAGGACTGTTTAAGAGGATAAATTGTGGATTTGTATATAAACTGGTAGTAAATAGTATAGGAAATGAAAAGATATACCCTGAGAAAAAAGCAAATGGGAAAAGTTCTTATGGTGGATACAAAAAAGTATATGTAGAAAATGGAAATATTGTAGTGGAAAAAACAGAAGATAATATAGGAATAATAGATAGTATGCAATTTGGGAAAAATTCAGCTGTAATATTAAGAGGCTTTTAGGACAATTAGAATTTAGAAGTTAGTATTTAGCATATGAAATATGTAGAACTGCTTTATTTTGTAAGTGAAATTTTGTATAATGTAATTTGGAGATGATTAAATGAATATAATAGAAAAACCGAAATTTATCAAAGTAAAAGGGGTAAAATCTCCCTATAATGATTTTACTTATGAAGTAATGACAAAAGGAGAAGTAACAAGGTTATTATTGTTTTCAAATGATTATAAAAAAGTACTTATGATTAAACAATATAGACCGGGTATTGACGAAGAAGTATGGGAGTTTCCAGCTGGTTACCAAGAAAAAGACCTTAGTCCAGAAGAAAATGTTTTGAAGGAATTAAAGGAAGAAACTGGTTATGAAAAAGAAGACATACTTGATTTGACTCTACTTACTAGTGGTTATGAATCACCTGGAGTTTCTGATTGTAAAGAAAATATCTTTTATGCTAGGTTAAAAAAAGATGCAAAAAAGAAAAAAAATGAACTTGAAGAAAATGAAATTATTTTGGAACAAAGGTTTTTTGAAGTAGAAGAAGCACTTGAAGTACTTGAAGGAAAAGGAATTAAATCGGCTTTTTCTTTGCTAAAATTTATGAAAATAAAAAGAGAAAAGATAGCCATTTTTGGTGGAACATTTAATCCCATAACTATAGCACATATTAGACTTGCTATGAGAGCTCTTGAAGAGCAAAATCTTGATAGAATTATATTTGAACCTGTAAATGATAAATATAGGTTTAAAGAAGATATATTATCTTATAAAGAAAGAGTAAAGTTAATAGAAATGGCCATAAAAGATTCTGGTGAAAGCAGAATAGAAGTAGGAAACTTTGAAGGAAATAGCCTATTTCAGCCAAATACAATAGACACATTAAAATACTATAGAGAAAAATATCCACTTGGTGAAATATACTTTATTTGTGGATCTGATAACCTCGAGTTTTTGGCAGGTCTAAAAGATTATAGGCCTTGGAGCGGAGCAGAAGAGATACTTGGTGAGTTTAAACTTATAACTCTCCAAAGAGAAGATGAAAATATCTATAAAAATATAATAATGAATAGTGACTTACTTTTGAAATATAGAAACAATATAAAAATCATCTATGAATTAAATGAAAATAATATTAGTGCAACAAAAGTCAGATATGCTATTAAATCAGGTATGAGTATATTTGGTTTGGTAACTGCTAATGTTGAAAAATATATTAAAGAGAATAAACTTTATTTATAAATGGAGGAAATATGGAATTTAGATTATCAGAATATGGATTTCTTCGTGTAGCTACTTGTTCACCTATGCTAAAGGTAGCTAATATAGAATTTAATATTGAAGAGATAAAAAAACAAATAGATATAGCTTATGAAAAAGGAAGTAAATTAATAGTTTTTCCTGAGTTATCTATTAGTGGATATACTATGGGAGATTTGTTTTTTCAAAATAGATTAATAGAAGAGAGTTATAAAGGTATAGAAGAGATAATGGAATATACTAGAGAGATGGAGAGTATTATTGCCGTAGGAAATCCATTTGTAACTGGGAACCAAATGTTTAATTGTGCATTTTTACTATCTAAGGGAGAGATACTTGGGATAGTTCCCAAAACTCATATACCTAACTATAATGAGTTTTATGAAAAAAGATGGTTTGAATCTAGTGAAAATGTAATTACAGACAGAGTATCTTTTGGTAGAAGGGACGATATCCCCTTTGGAACAAATATATTAGTAGAAGATAAAAATAGTGGAGCTGTAATAGGAACAGAGATTTGTGAAGATTTGTGGGTACCAATTCCACCTAGTAGTTATCATAGTTTGTACGGAGCAAATGTAATAATCAATTTGTCTGCGAGTAACGAACTAATTGGTAAAGAAGAGTATAGAAGAGATTTGCTTAGTCAACAATCAGCAAGGACTATGGGTGCATATATCTATTCATCTGCGTCTAGCCACGAATCAACATCTGATTTGGTCTTTAGTAACCACTTGTTAATAGCTGAAAATGGTAGAATTTTGGCTGAAAAAACATTTGATTTAGATAGAGAAAGTAAGATGATATTTGCTGATATAGATATAGAAAAACTGGTACATGAGCGTATTAAAAAGAACTCATATATGGGTTCTGTACCAAAACTTGATTATAAAAAAATCTTTGTAAACCTACAAGATGAAAAGGTAGAAAAATTAGAGCGTTTTGATATTAAAAAAGAGATATTTGCTACAAAAAACTTTGATTCAATTAAAAAGATAATAGATATCCAAACAGCAGGATTATTAAAACGTATGGAGCATATAGGTGCAAAACATATAGTTGTAGGTATCTCAGGTGGACTTGATTCTACTCTTGCACTGCTTATAACTGTTAATACTTTTAAAGCTATGAATCTTCCATTAGAAAATATCATATGTATAACTATGCCTGGTTTTGGAACTACAGGAAGAACATATAATAATGCTTGTAAGATAGTAAAAGGCTTGGGAGCTACATTAAAGGAGATTTCTATAAAAGAAGCTACTTTAAAACACTTTGAAGATATAGGACACGATCCTAATGACCATAGTATAGTTTATGAAAACTCGCAAGCTAGAGAGCGTACACAAATACTTATGGATGTTGCTAATCAATATAATACTATAGTTCTTGGTACAGGAAATCTATCTGAGATAGCTCTTGGATGGGCTACATACAATGCAGACCATATGTCTATGTATGCAGTAAATGGAAGCATACCTAAAACATTAGTTAAGAATATGATAGACCATATTAAAGATAATATGGCTGGTTTGAAAGATGAAGTAAAAGAAGGTTTAGCAGATATACTGGCTACTCCTATAAGTCCAGAACTTCTACCTGCATCTGATACAGATGAAATCCTACAGAAAACAGAATCTGTAATAGGAGATTACATTCTACACGATTTCTTCCTATATTATATGGTTAGACACGGATTTAGTCCTAAAAAAATCCTATTATATGCAACAACTGCATTTGAAGGGGAGTACGAAGTAGAAGAGATTAAAAAATGGCTAAAATTATTTATTAGAAGGTTTTTCCAAAATCAATTTAAGAGAAACTGTATGCCAGATACGGTAAAAGTAGGAAGTGTTTCTTTATCACCACGTGGAGACTGGCGTATGCCAAGTGATGCTCACTATAATACGTGGATGAAGGAGTTAGACTAATGTATCCTAGTTATTACCTTGCAATAGACGTTGTTATATTTCGTTCAGTAGAAGTAGAAAATAATAACTATAAAAAAGTAAATGACAGGCAAATAGAAGTTTTGTTAGTTAAAAGAGACCTTGAGCCTTACAAGGGTCAGTTATCTCTACCGGGAGGTTTTTTGGGACCAGAAGAAACTCTTGAAGAAACGGCAAAAAAGAAACTTAAGGAAAAACTTAATATTGAAGATATTTATATAGAACAACTATATACATTTAGTAATCCTACAAGGGATATTACTAGGGATAAAAGGGTTATTTCATGTTCGTACTTAGCCCTTTGTAATACAGATGACAATCTTGATATACAAAGTGGTTTTAATGTAGGAGGTTTTGAGTGGGTAGAAGTTTCAAAAGCTTTAGAATTTGATTTTGCTTTTGACCACAAAGAGATCCTTACTTATGCTATAGATAGATTAAAGAATAAAGTTAATTATACAGATATTTCTCTTCATTTAATGCCTGAAAAATTTACTATGGCACAATATAGAAAAACTATAGAAGCTATTGAAGGTAGAGAGATATTTAGGATGGAATTTAAAAGGAATTTTGAAAAATACCTTGAGAGTACTGAAGAGATGTCCAGTGGTTTGGGGCATAAAGCTGCTAGACTTATGAAAAAAAAGGAGGGTTAAGATGAAAGCATTACTTATTATAGATGTTCAAAATGATTTTTGTCCAAATGGAAACCTTGCTGTAGCAGAGGGAGACCAAATAATTAAGGGGATAAATGAGATAAGTACAAACTATGATTTGCTTGTGGCAACACAAGATTGGCATCCAAATAATCACAAATCATTTGGAAGTGTACACGGGAAAAATCCTGGGGAGATAATTGAATTAAATGGGATTACACAGGTACTTTGGCCAGATCATTGTGTACAAGGTACACACGGAGCCAAACTTCATGAAGAACTTAATCTAGATAAAATAAACCTTATTATCCGTAAAGGAATGAATCCAGAACTTGATAGTTATTCGGCATTTTATGAAAATGATCAAAAAACTCAAACTGGTTTAGATGGATATTTAAAAAACCTTGGAGTAACAGAAGTTGATTTGGTAGGATTAGCTACTGATTATTGTGTATATTTTTCTGCTTTAGACGCTAATAAACTTGGGTACAAAACAAGAGTTTTACTTAACCTAACAAGGGGAGTAAA
>CAZHXU010000131.1:0-8857 GCA_964536535.1 uncultured Fusobacteriaceae bacterium | reverse complement strand
GAGACTTACGAGGGAAAATGAAGAGTTAAAAGCAAGGTTGCTTGGAAACTAGTATCATATTGTGTTTGAACAGCTATTTGATGATTAAAAATGCTTTAATCTACAGTTTGATTTGTACATGGGGATTTGATAATGCAATCTTTATATGCTTATCCAAGTTTTTTGGATGAGATCATTGAACATTTGATGCAAAGGGATTGGCTTGTTCATGATATATAAAGATTATATCGAATATGATAAAGGTATTATATGAGTATATTTTTGCGCGAAAGTAAGAATGCTTATTAATATACTGTTAAATGAGCTATTTGGAATATGATAAAGAAGTTTGAATCCAAAATAATAGAAAAGTTGCTTCAAAAACCATGCCCGGTCTTTATCCCGCGAAGTGGAGATAGAGGTAAAGCCGTCAACTGCTATTCAATAAGTTTATATGCTGGCGATATTCCGTTGTTGTTGGTTGATGAAATCACCAGACATGGCTTTGGTGGGATGTATTTTGAAAGCGATCGCTTTAACTCAAAAGTATGCATACCTTTCTCTTTGACGTATGGGGTCACTGTGAGAATTGAACACTATTATGGTCTCTATACTCACACATACAATTCAGTGATCGATTACTGTTTGCATGAATGGACTCGTTTCTACAAAGTACAAACTTTCTGTGCTTGGGCAAAACATGCTATCCCTCAATTTGTCTTTAATAAAGTTCCTCTTCAGCTTCCTAGTCGCATGAAAATATTAGAAAAAATCATCGCTAAGCAATCTGTAGCTCCTGACAAAACATTTAGCTCATTAGATATTATGAGTTACGTTTATGGTCTCCGTTGGTATTTGCATCCTCAAAAGACGGAAGTTCGGCAAAAGATGGATTTGTACCTTGATTCTTTCGTAGCTTCTGGGGAGCTCTTGAAGTCTGCAAGTGATTACAAAATTACAGGGCAGGCTGTTGCTACGTTGGAGAAGTATCAAATTGAAGTATCGCGTGCAAAATCAGATAGAATAAATCAAAAAATGATAATAGTTTTAACATTCATTCTAGCCATATTTGCCGGACTTCAAGCCAAAATAATCGAAACTTCTTATAAGATAGACTTGGACAAAGTTATACATTGGTTACTGTCGCTCATTTAACAACTGTTCAAGAGTGATTCGCAACGTGTGGCATTTTTATCATGCGTTGATTCTAGTGATTAAGGTGGTATGCGGCGGCTTCGGTATTGCGTTGCTCACACCTTAACAGGGCGTTATCCCTACTTTTCCTAATACCTACCAGCCCAAATAAAGCAGAATCCCTAACTTGTTTTTGTTCAATTGTGAGTTTTAGAGTCAGCAACCTGTGCGCATTGTACAAGTTAATGTGCAAGATCGAGTATGAATAAGTCCCTACGCTATACATCTAGAAAAGGTTTAGTGAGTTCAGTATCGTCAACACAATTCAAAAAATTTGTTGCAGAATTAGTAATCCATAAAAAATTGATTACATGAAAAAAGAAAATTCTTTGAACCTGTTATGTGACAGATTGGTTTCGGGGTGATATTGAGATCAGATGACTGAAGAGGCGGTTTTGACCTAGGATACATGATGGATTTGACAAACTACCTTTCAGCAGTTCGTTTTTCATAGTTTTCACCACAATTCACCATGACTTGATGAATTCACCAAGTCATGGTGAATTGTGGTGAAAATTTGATATATCCTACAGCGTATATCAGCCTTACATGTTCTAGAGCGCATAAAATGCTCTAGTATTTTTACATAGGTGTCATCTCTGCATCTGTTATTAGGGGATCTAATACTCTTTTCTACGCATTTTGTTCAGGACAAGATGTCATGATTTTTTCTCCATAAGTTAGCCATATGGCTAACTTTTCTGGATTTACTTTAAAGTTAGCTATGTTTTAATGTATTTACTTGTTTTTTGAATGATATTTAACTTGTTGATATTTCAAATTTATTTCTCTCTTTATGATGCGAATAATTTTTTTTGTCATAAAACTCATGCAATAAGAACTTTCACAAGGAAAGGCTAAGTTATCCTTAACTCCATAAGTGATTGTTGCTATAAACCCGACATCAGCTTTGATGACTGCATGTAATACGTTATATCCTTTAACAATATTTCCTTTATCTGAAATAATTATAGGATCACCAGTCTGGCTTAATTTTCCAGATATGATCTCATCTGCATACTTTAGTATTTTAATGTAGCTTATTCGGCAATTGGCTAGCTCCTTTTGGTTATGCTTGAGCATCTCACTAGCTAATTGAGGAGTTAGATAGACCTCGATATGTTCTAAATTTGTATAAGGTCGTTTGATTATTGAGTAATTAGCTGTATTTCTCTGAAAAATTTGATGGACTATTTTTGATGGCAAGAAGCTATTTGTTGTACTGACTGCTTTTTTAAAATTGGCAGAATAGTCTTTTTCGTTATCTTCAAATCTAATTTGTTCATCTCTTTGGATACAATTTACTCGATTATTCATTTTATTGATTTCGTCTTAGTAAGTGAGTGATTAGATAATGTTTGATCGGTCGGTGTTGTCTAATCAAGTATTTTTTTTTATTTAAACTGTGGTTATACAAGAGATATGGGCGGAGGAATAAGATTTGCCCAAGCTACAGTTAATGGGGCGATTGGTATCTAGTCCTTGCTCTTCTATAAAAAATTTAGTGGCGTATCTACCAGCGAGAGAGCTTGTTAACTATCTTTCGATAGGGGATGAAAGTTCCGATATGGAATTTATTTATGATGCGGCTAAAAACATAACCAATTCAAAAAAAGTTAATGAGATTCAATTAGATATTAAGAAAAGCTTAATTTCTAATTCTCTTCGAGTTCCATTCTCATTGACGGTTGTTTTTGAGGGAAAGCCTTGCTTGTCTTTGACTGGAGAGCAAGGCGTGATTGAGTATGACCAATCTCGTACATTTGTTGTTGGAAATGTTTTGTTGTTTACTGCAATTTTAAAGTCTTTAGGAATTAAGACCCCTTTATTTTCATCAAGAATGAGCTTGTCAGAAAGACAAAAGCAGAACAGTTTCAAGCGAATGTTATCTCAAGAAGAAGTGATGTTGACGTTGATTTTTGATGATGAAAATGGGATTTCGAAAGAGCAGGTAAAGGATTTCTTCTTTAAATTTAATCGTCAAAATTCGGGATTACACCTAACTCATTTTGCTAAAACAGAGCAAAAATTCCCATTGAGGCCATTTGTTAATCATCTGATTGATAATCTAAATTTAGATCAATATGGTGGCGTTTCAGAAAAATCTAAGCATGTAAGAAAATCTGAATCTTTCCTCACAACCGAATATATATTGTTTAAATTTCTTGTTGGTGCTACCGCTGGTGCTAAGGTTCAGGAGGCATGTAAGCTTTCTGATAATGTGACTTACAACGGAAGTTTAGTTTCATCCATATTAGCGGAAGGTCGTCTTAATGATATAGAGCTGTTTCTAGGGGCGTGGTTGCAGCCCTTGACACACAATGAGCATAGGCTAAGGACTGGCTTTCGTCTATCAGCTCAGATTTGGCAAGCTTTATCCATCGTTATTTTTAAATTAGTTTCTCGTGGAGCCTCTTCAAGTGAGCTGATACAAGCAGGTATCGTTTTGGGAAAGCTTGACTATAGCAAGAAAGCTCCTCATTGGCAGAATTGTGATGTTATGGATTTAGACTCGAATGGACGTCTCTATAAAAATTCAGCAAACTCAACGAGAGACTTTAGGAATGGACTAGCCGATTATTTTCTATTTGTTATAAAACAAGCTGAAACTTTGAACTGATACAGTGAGACTCTAGGATTCCTCTTGTATGATATGTTATACATATATACATTGATGCGGGATAACGATGAAAGAGCAATTCAAAAGTGGTGAGCTGTGTTGGTGTGGTTCTGGGAAGTTATTCTCTGATTGCCATTTTAACCGACAGAACGCAAAGCCATTAGAACTATGGGAAGCTGATAAAGCTATTAAGACTGCAGTCGAAAATAAATATTGTTCATGTCCTGAGATAATGCGAGTTGATTGTAAAGGAAAAATAATTAATGCTCACACGGTATCAAAAAGTAGTTCTCTCGCAAAAATAGCTAAAAACGGTCATGTATACGGCCTTAAGGTGTCTGTTAGGGAGCTAGAGCAAACAAAAGGAATCTTTGAACCAGAGCTTATAGGTCTTAATAAAGCTTCAACATTTACGGGGTTCTGTGCTTATCATGATAGAGAGCTTTTCTCTTGCTTTGAAAACTTTCCTTATATTCAAAGTGATGAGCAAAATTTTTTAATTAGCTATCGCGCCATTGCACGAGAGTTTCATGCAAAGAAAGGACAGGCTGAGATAGCCGAGTTTCTTAAAGATGCTGATCGTGGTAGGTCAATAGATGAACAATTTGAAATTCAAAACTTTGCTTTCTTAAATACATTAATGACGCAAGTTGGTTTAAGAGATACAACAGTACATAAAGATTTATATGATAATAGTCTATTAAAAAAAGACTATTCGAACTTTAATGCTTATATAATTGTTTTTAATGAGATTTTACCTATTCAATGTAGTGGTAGTTTTAATCCTGAAGTTGATTTCAATGGAAATAAGCTGCAAGATGTCATGGAATTAGAGAAAGAATTGGATCTAATGTCATGTTCTATATTTTCAGATAACGAGAAATCTTATGCGTTATTCGGGTGGTTAAATAATAGTAATGAAAGCTGTAGTAAATTTATTGAAACCTTTGATTCTTTGGAAGCATCAATAAAAGCAAAAATGTTGATAAATTTTGCATTTTATACATTTGAAAATATATATATTTCACCTGCGTGGTGGGATTCTCGTGTATTTAAGTTTAAAAGACATTTAACAAATGCAATCAACCCATATAAAAAAAATGAAATGAATTATCATGATGGATTAAAACATGATTTTGGCGAATATACAATTTACAGCAAAACAGAATTATTTTAATTATATGTTATAAAGATATAATAGAGTATTATTTGTTAACTAATGGTTAATAATAAAATCATTGTTTCATATATTACTAGAGGTGAATATTTATTGGGCTAGCAATAAATTGTCTAAGATCATAAGAATCATTTATTATTATGTCATTTTAATAAAATATATAGTTAAGGATAATTTTTGACTTAATAATAATTAAATGTATAAGGCGGGCGAATGACCGATATCAATGATAATGATATAATAGAATGGATAAATAATAAGCAATATTCAAATCTGGTTTTTCTGAATGATCAGTGGTTAGATTCTGATAATAAATGGTATCTAGGGTTTTATTATTTTTTTCAATTACAACGAGGCAGAAATACAAAGGCTATCATCAAAGAAGTAATCCTTCGGTATGGGGATAATTCATCTGCTTATCTTTATTTGGCTCAAACAGCAAAGAAAATTTATAATTCATTTTATAATAACCACATACCGATTGGTTTCTGTCGAGAAGCTATAAAGATGAATCCTTCAAATTCTGAAGCTCACTGGATACTTTATACTATATCTCGGGATGTAAATTCATTTATTAAGGCAATTGAACTTGAGTATAGAATTGAAAATTATGATCAGATTTCAGCTTGGTTAAATGAGCATTATCGTCATCATTATAATGATTTTTCCCGTCTCACACACGAAACGTGGTTTTTTCTTAGGTCAATTCTGCAAAATTCAAAGATCGAAACTAATAATGAAATTTTAATTTGGGCTTTTTTTAATCTTGATGAAATTGAATCTTGTCTAAGGTTAATTGATGACAGCAAACACGTAGATTTTGAAATAATCAAAACATACTATGACAATAATTTAATTAATAAAAAATTAGCCATAGAAAAATTATACTACTGGGAAATTGATAAATTACTTGAAGGTGATGATAAAAATATTTACATAGAATATGTAAAGGAGTCTAAGAAAAATAAATCTAATCCAACACACGCAGTTTTAATTCAAAAAGCCTTCAAGGCCAAAGTATATGAAGATATTGAACATTATTACAAAGAGGTAAAAAAATCTGACTCATTTTTTATTCATAGGTCATCAGGGTTATATTTTTTACTAGCTCAATTAGAGTTAGGACAGACTTTAGATGAAAACGAAGTCGATTTCTTTCATCGTAATTTTGATTCATTAGATGATGAATCAAAATTACTATATCAAGTACTAAAATTTAAGTTAAATCTACAAAAAGTAAAAGAAACAACTATCGAAGGTTTTTTTTAGAGAATTTTGCACCATATCAATCTGCTCAAAAAATCATTAATCAACCAAAAATTATCGAACATTATTTATATGATTCTTTAAAGGAAGAACTTTATCAGTTAAAAGTGAATTGGTATAGCGAATATAATAAAAGGCAGTTGGATGGTTTAAAAACAAAACTATTAAATGCAGATATGACTGATGATGATTTTCAGTATCTTCATCATTTTGGTATTGAATGCCACGAATATGATTTCGTAATTAAAAGTGTTGTGGAATACCATCAACACACAGCCCCATCAATTTCCTCATATAATTGTATTGGAGTTTGCTATGAGCGGAAAGGTGATATTGAAATGGCATTTAAATATTACAACCTAGCATTAAACTTAATGCAATCTCAGCAAGAATTTGATTATATCATAATCAGTAACTATATTTATGCAGCTAAGCGACTTCCACAAATAAAGTTACCTGATGATGAGTTACACAAGCTTTGTAATCTCTTCAATATTGAATTAACCAATCAATTTACATGGGATATATTTCTAACTCGGCCAACACGACATAATTTCCTATTCAAGTATACATCTTTTAGTATGAATACAATTGATTCTTTACTTAATCAGTATTTCTATTTGGCTGAAAAAGAACAACTCAATGATCCCATTGAATTGCCAGATATTGAAACGGTTGATGATGATACATTGATTGCTTCAAATTATCGCCTATGTTCATTGACTAATAATAATAATTCTATGCTTATGTGGTCTCATTATGCTCAAGAACATCAGGGAATAATGATTGAGTATTGGTTTGGAGGAGAGTTCCCTAGTGGTGTAGGGATCGAGAAAGTTAGTTATAGTGATGGGTTAAAGAGAAGTAAGGAAAAAGCATTTTATACATTTAATCAATATCTTCTAACAAAGAACTCTGACTGGAAATATGAAGATGAAGTTAGAATCTTCTCTAATCAGACAGATAAAGTGAACTTTGAGCTATTCGATTATCCGAACATAAATATAAATAACATTAATGCTTGTGTAAGTAGTATCACTCTTGGCTACAAATTTCCTTTTGATAAAAGAGATCTGATTTTCAATATTGTATCTATGATAAACAGTAATAGAAAAGAATATGAGCCTCTAGTTAAACTTAGAGAAGCTTATATAGATGATGAGAATAACTTTTCTCTTAAATATAGAGATTTGTTGGATTAAAATGGCTTAGAATCGATAAGATAGCATTAATGCTATCTTATCATATACAGTATTATCTTGTCGGCTAAATTTATTTTAGCAAATATTGTACAAGCTGTTTGATATATTTAAGCTATCTGATATTACGAAATGAAAGAATAATACTCAATAAAGTGCTGATCATTGTTAACCTACTTGAATTGTTTGTTAAGTCAAAATTTCTATTTCTCTCTCTGTACTTACGCCATCATACAAGAACACTTTACTGACTTTTATATTATTGCCTAATGAAAGATCATTACATAGCAATACAATGTTAAAGCTATTTTCGTGGGCTCTTGTTGATGGATATTTGATAGCATCAAACCCAACAAATTTTGCACAGTCAGCAATAAATCGTGAAAATATGTATTGAGGCTTAAATGCGCCGCTTTCGTCTTGCTTTGCACTAATGAGCGTGGAATAAACTAAAGTATCAAGTAAGTCACTATGTTTTTTATGGTTTTCATAGGTTGCAGTCAAATCAAGTATTTTTACTTTCTTTTCTATTTTCAGCTCCGCAATATATGATTCATTGCGTCTTAATTCCTGATAACAAGTCTCTAAGTCACTGCCTAAATAAAATGCAGGTTGCCCACTATGGTTATAGCGTCCTTCATTAGCAAATCTACTTGGAGTGATATCGAATTCGCTTTCTTTTACTCTTTGGAGCTGTGCCGCGATCCTTGCCCTGTAAAGGCTACCAGAAATTAGAGATGGAGAAGTGTCTTTTTCAAGCTCTCTTATAACGTCAAAGACTTGTGCTGCAAATGGATGTTTTAATAGTAAGAATGGGGCTTTCGTTGATAATTCAGCTATTTCTTTTATTAACAACTCAAATCCATTAACGGGGTTAAATGGAAAACAGTAAGGAAAAAAATGCGAAGTTAATTCGGAATCACACCTTGGACAAGAAACGAGTCTAACAAACCTAAAGAATTCTTCTTCTGAGTATGCTTGACTTAGACGAGAACCCTCGAAAAATGATTTTAAGTCTATTTGGTTTAACTGAAACAGCTTCCCATCTGCATCATATGCAAAGGGCCAACTTTCAAGAAAATCATCGACACAATTACCACAGCAGACGATATCGGCACTAAACCAACTATCAACTTCAGCATGGAATAAGTCCTCGATATCGTAGAGATCTTCTTCTTCTAATTTTCTCTTTTCTTCGATAGTTAACAAGTTTTCACCTTTTGTCTAACGCCTGTATAGCCCTTTCACCAAAACGTAATTATCCTTAAAGCTGACATTTTAAAACGAGAACTACTCAGCAATTAGAAATGCTGAGAGTGATAAATTGCATTGATGTGTTTGGGGTTACAAGGGAGGGTTATGACGTACCTAACTGAAAGTCATAACGCTCAGAATATATATCTTGGCCAATTATGTATTCTA
>CAZHXU010000130.1:0-8869 GCA_964536535.1 uncultured Fusobacteriaceae bacterium | reverse complement strand
TTAAAATGGCTGGATTTGCACAATACAAATATCCAAATGCTAAATTAAGATATGCTAAAATAGCTGATTTCTTAAACTTAGGTGGAAAAACAGATGACGAAAAAGTAACTAAGTTAGTAGATAAAATCGAAAACTTCAAAACTACTTTAGGTATCCCATTAAGTTTACAAGAATACGGACTTAATGAAGCTGAATTCTTAAGTAAAGTAGATGCAATGGTAGAAGACGCATTTGATGATCAATGTACAGGTGCTAACCCTAGATACCCATTAATGGCTGAGTTAAAAGAAATGTACTTAGCAGCATACTACGGACCTAAAAAATATGCTGAAATGAAAAAAGTTGAAGAAAAACCAGCTAAAAAAGAAAAAAAAGGTAAAAAATAGTATATAATTTTCTTTATATAAAATTGATTGATTAAAAGAGGTTGACTTAAGTCAACCTCTTTATTTTTCATTAAAAATATCATTTAAATTATTTTCAATATATGTTTTTGTTTCATCAAAAGTAAACATTTTACGATAGTTGTAGATAGTATTGTAAGCATAGGAAAAATCATCTATATACTCATAATATTCTTTTAATAAAGTATTAGTATCTTGATTTACTTCTATAAAATAAGCATTAGTGACGTTAAATTGTATATGATCTATTCTATTTCCTTTGCCTTCTTTACTTTTGATTTTGTCATATGAGATTGAAAAATGATAAATACCAAAATCTTCAAAATCTTTTATTAAAGGCTTTAGGACTTTTGCTTCAAAATCATAAAAACGAGTATATTTGTCTTCTGGAATTTTTAAAATTTTCTTTAATTCTAAAATACTTAAAACTTTTTTTATTCTTTTTTCTGTTGGAACAATTTTTATAAAATGTCTATAAAAATCATATGTATATGGGCTTTTATATTTTAAAAGACCTAAAAGGTTACAACGATTGTATAAATTGCCATTTGAATATGACAAATCAATTTCTCTAGTAAATTTATAAATAAAATTATTACCTTCAATTACGAAAAAATTGAAAAAGTTAAATACGATATGACTTATAACTTTAGAATCTTGAATAATAGTTATAGTAATATTTTTTTTACTTATAGAATTGAGAAGAGTTATTAATTTTTCCTTTGGAAGATTAAATTTTTCTAAAGCAATTTCTGAATATTCATTTTTAACTTTATACCTATTTAATAAAAATACAAACAAATCTTGTTCTTTTTTGGTTAAATGAGGTTTTACAACTACATCAATATCATATTTGTCTAAATTGAAATCTTTCTTTTTTAAAAAATAATACATAAATCTCCTTATGAAAAAAAAAATAAGTGTTGATAAAAAACGATAAAAAGAAATAATTCTATTCTACAATAGTAGTATACATATAAAATAATTAGTAATCAAGTATTTATCAACGAAAAAAAATCAAAATATAGTCATTTGAAATCTCTTTTTTAAAGTAGTATAGTAAGTATAAGTAATATTTTCTGTTTAAAATACAGAAAAATAAAATTGTTATTCGGTGGTTTTATATAGATAAAAAGAAGCTCTGGGAAAGCTTCTTTTTGTTTTGGTAAAAACTAGGAAAAGTTTTTGAATATACTTTAAATTAAATAAAAAATAGAATTAAATTATATATTACACTTATTCTTGTTAATATTTGGTAAAAAAATTACTCTGTGGTATAATTTTATTAGGGGAAGAAATATTTATGAGGAGGGATCCTATGTTTTTTAATAAAGTCAATAAAGACTTGGAAAATGAAAGAGATAGAGCCATAGAAAATGCAAAAAACGAAAGAGAACAATTATTAAAAACACTTGGGGAAGTTGAAAAATTAAGAGAATTAGTAATACATTCACTTGATAAAAATGAAGGAATTGATTATTCTTTAATAGAAGCTGTTAGAGATACATCAGATAAACTAATAAACCTTAGTTACAACATGGAATCAACTATAGAGAGTATGGAAGGTATAGTTGTTGATATGGCACAAGTAACAGAACAATCAGAAAACCTGAATAAAATAGTGGAAAAAACAAATGAAACTATTAATAAAGGTAATGAATTAAATGATAATTTGGTAAAACAAATTAATGAAACAGATAATAGTTTAGATTCTATATCAAAAACTATTAATAATTTGGAGCAAAATTCAGAAAAAATAAAAGTATTTACTGGGAAAATTAATGATATATCTAGCCAAACAAACCTTTTGGCTCTTAATGCTGCAATAGAAGCGGCTAGAGCTGGAGAAGCAGGAAAAGGGTTTAGTATAGTTGCACAGGAAGTAAAAAAACTTTCTCAGTCAACACAAGAAGCTGCTACTGAAATAGAAGAAGAGTTACAAAAATTAGTAGTTGAGATAAAAGAAACAGTTAAGAAGAGTGCTGAAAGTAAGAAAGTACTTGCAAGCGGAATGAATCTTGTTAGAGAAACAAAAGAAGTATATAATGAGCTTATAAACTTAGACAAAAAATTACAGGGTGCTTCTAAAGATATTTATGAAAGTCTTGATAGAGGAGCAATGGGCATAGCTCAGGTAGCAGAAAGTGTAGAAGAAGTAAAAGATACTTTAGATACTGTGTCTAGTAGAGTAAAAGAATTAGAAGGGAAGTTTGTTGTAGAAGGGGATAGTGAAAACATTTTAGTTGAAATTAACGAAGCTTTTGATAACATAAAAAAATAGGAGTGATTTATGGAAAGAGTAAAATTAAGTGAAACTTTAGAAATTTCAAAAATTATTCATGGTTGGTGGAGAGCAGAAAATTTTGCTTATAGTTTGGAAGAAAGAATAGAGTTTGTTAAAAAACTTATTTCTAAGGGAATAACAACTTTTGATCATGCTGATATATATGGTGGTGGAATATGTGAAGAGCTTTTTGGAGAAGTTCTTGAAGCTGAACCAAATCTTAGAAAAGAAATTGAAATTGTAACAAAATGTGGTATTAGATTTATGCATCCTAATATGCCAAAAAATGATGGACATTATTATGATACAAGTTATGAACATATACTCTATACAGTAGAAAAGTCTTTGAAAGGGCTCAAAACAGATTATATAGATTTGTTACTTATACACAGACCTGATATGTTTTGTGATCCTAAAGAAGTAGCTAGAGCATTTAACTATTTAAAAGAAAGTGGTAAAGTTAGAAATTTTGGAGTATCTAACTTTTTGCCTGAAGATTTTGAAATGCTAAATTCTTACTTAGATTTTCCATTAGTTACAAATCAGCTAGAGCTTTCTGTAGCATGTTATGATAATTTTGCAAATGGAGCCATAAGTAATGGAATGAAGCATAGAATAAGTCCTATGGCTTGGTCACCTCTTGATGGTGGTAAATTATTTAGTGAAGAAAGTGAAAAATATCAAAGATTAAGAAAAGCTCTAAATGAAGTTAAGGAAGAAGTTGGGGCAAGTGGCATAGATGTAATTGCTTATTCATGGTTATTGAGCCATCCAAGTAATATACTTCCAATTGTTGGTTCTGGTAAGCTAGAAAGAGTAGAAAGTGCCATAGAAGCTTTGGAAATAAAGTTAAATAGAAAACAATGGTTTAAACTATTAGATGCATCTAGAGGTTATGAAGTACCTTAAGAATAAAATTTTGATAAAGGCAAAGGACTAATTATATAAAGATTAGCCAAATTGAAGACAAAAGACTGATTTTATAAAAAATTAGTCTTTTTTTTTTATTTAGAAAGAAAATAAATATTACTACTTAGATTAATGCCATAAAAGTAAATTTGGTTTTTTTGTATCTGTATAATTAGTTTTTTGATGTATTTTATAAAAGAAAAAATCTAAAAAAAATTAAAATTTTAAATTAATACTATTTTAATAAAATTATTTCCAAATTTTTTAAAAATATATTATAATTATCTTGTGTCAAATTATATAAGGGAGGATATTATGAAATACTTAAAAAAAGTTTTACTTTTAAATTTTATTATTGGAGCATTAATTTATGGTCAAAATGAAGTAGTTAAACACTCGGAAAAATTAAAGCCTGCAGGAGATTATACACTTGTTTCTGGGGTACATTTGAACACAATTGCAGAACCACTATCGGAAGATGGAAAAGTTAATATACTGGTAGAGATACCAGCAGGAACTAATGCTAAATGGGAAGTAAATAAAGAGAATGGTAATCTTGATTGGGAGATAAAAAAGGGTAAACCTCGTATTGTACAGTATCTACCATATCCTAGTAATTATGGAATGATTCCTAAAACACTTTCTGCAGAAGAATTAGGTGGAGATGGAGATCCTCTTGATGTACTTTTGCTTGGAGATGCAGTAGCTAGGGGAGAAGTTGTAAAAGCTAGAGTAGTAGGTGTTATGAGAATGGTAGATGATGGTGAACAGGATGATAAACTTTTAGCAGTTTTGGAAGGATCAGTTTTTTCAGATATAGAAAAATTTGAAGAATTAGAAAACAGTTATGAAGGTATATTAGATATACTTGAAACTTGGTTTACAAATTATAAAGGAAATGACCAAATTGAAATAAAAGGTTTTGGTAATGAAGTAGAAGCTCAAGAAATATTATTGAGATCTATAGAAGAATATAAGATTTATGGGAAAAAATCTTAGAATATAAAATGATTCGGTGTTAAGGGAGAAAATAAAGGGAAAAGGGCTTATGCCCTTTTTTAGATTATACTTAAGAGATTAAATTTATAAAGTGAGATATATAATAGTCCTTTATTCTTTTTCTAAAAGACTACAAAGGTCTATAAAAAATATGTTATAATTAAGTATTAAAAATAAGGAGTGAATTATGGCAAAGAAAAAAACATATGAAGATAATATAGCTGAAATAGATGAAATAATAGAAAAACTAGAGAGTGGAGAATTAACTCTTGATGAATCAATAAAAGAATATGAAAAATCAATGAAGTTGATAGAAAAATGTGGAAGTATGTTAGAAGAAGCAGAAGGAAAAGTAAAAAAAATAACTCTTAAAAATGGAGAAATACTAGAAGAAGACTTTGAATAGGGGGAAGTATGAAAGAATACTTGGGGAAAAAGAAAATTTTTATTGAAGATATACTAAAAACACATATAAGTGAAATAAATTATCCAGAAGTAATGGCAAAAGGTATGGAATATGCACTTTTAAATGGTGGGAAAAGAATCAGACCAATTTTGTTGTATATGACTCTTGAATTATTTGGTGTAGATAAAAAATATGGTGAAGGATTTGCTAGTGCAATAGAGATGATACATAGTTATTCACTTGTTCATGATGATTTGCCTGCTCTTGACAATGACGACTACAGACGTGGTAAATTAACTACTCATAAAAAATTTGGAGAAGCAAATGGTATATTAGTTGGCGACTCTCTTTTGACTTATGCCTTTTATGTACTTACAACGAAAAGTAATGGATTGGGAGCAGAAAAAATCGTTAAATTAGTTGAATTAACATCTAAATATTCAGGTGTACAAGGAATGATTGGTGGTCAAGTAGTTGATATTGAGTCTGAAGGGAAAAAGATAGAATTACCTCTTTTACAATATATACACACACATAAAACAGGAATGATGCTTCGTTTGCCAGTAGAAGGTGGAACTATTATTGCAAATTGTACTAAAGAAGAAAAAGAAGTACTTATTAAATATGCTGATTTGATAGGTTTAGCTTTCCAAATAAAAGATGATTTATTAGATATTGAAGGAACTTTTGAAGAAATAGGAAAACCAGTTGGTAGTGACCTTGAACTTGAGAAATCAACATATCCATCTATATTTGGTATAGAAGAAACTAAAAGAATGCTGGATGAAAAAGTAGAAGAAGCAATTAATTTAGTTAAAAATAAATTTGGAGATAGAAGTGAAAAATTTGTTGAATTAGCACTTTATATTAAAAATAGAAAAAAATAGCATATTTTAGGTGGTGAGGGAAGTAGAAGTAGTAAAAAAACTATGTGAAGATATAGAGAAACTTGGAGGAAAAGCATATATTGTTGGTGGTTATGTAAGAGACAAGTTACTTGGGAAAAAAAATAGTGACATAGATATAGAAGTATTTGGAATAGAACCTTCTACCCTAGAAAACCTCCTAGATAATATAGGAAAATGGAGAAAAGTTGGCAGTTTTGAAATCTACTTATTACTTGGAAAATACGAAATAAGTTTGGCAAAAGAAGGAACTACTATTGAAAAAGCAAGTAAAAGAAGAGATTTGACAGTTAATAGTATCTATTATGATTTGGGTAAAGATAGGTATATCGATGTAAATAATGGTATTGAACATATAAAAAAAGGGATTCTTTCTTATGTAGATAAAAAAGAATTTCTGAAAGATCCACTTAGATTACTTCGAGTTTATACCTTTTTGACTAGATATCCCCAATTTTCTATAGACAATAACTTAAAAAAACTTTTGATAAAAAACAAAAAGAAATTAAATGAAGTTAAAAAAGAGAGATTTCAAATTGAATTTGAAAAAATGGCTAAAAAAAGCATAGATTTTGAGAAAATGGGAGAATTAGAAGGAGAAATAGGTCTTTTATCCAAAAGATTTCAAATGATTGATTGGACTCGGATAGATTATAAAAAAATCAAGTATTCAAATGGAGATTTTGTTTTATTTTTATTGTTATTATTAGTTGGGCAAAAAGAATATATGGAATTTTTGAATGAAATAACATATGATAGGAAGCTCGTAGTAGAAGTAGAAGAAGATTTAGAAGCATTTAAAATCTTAGGTGAAAATATTGATGATTATACTCTGAAAAAAATAAGTTTGAAATCAAATATAAAAAGAGTTTTTACCTTATATGAAATAATATATGAAAAAAACTTGGATAATCTGAGGGAAAAATTTAGTACTTTTGAAAAAGATTTGAAACCTATTATTAAAGGTAAAGATTTAATAAAAATTGGTTTTGAAAGTGGAAAATACTTAGGTGAAGTAATAGAACTTATTTTTGATATGCAACTTAGAGGAGAAATAAAAAATAAAAATGATGGAATAGCTTACGGGGAAAAAATGCTAAAATATAGACAAAAAAAATGAAATATGTTAGTATTTAGTAGGTTGAAGATAGGAGAAAAGATGCGGAAAATAATCATTTTGACGATTTTTAGTATGATTATACTTGGATGTACCCCTTTGCAAAGATATGACAAAGTATTTAAAAAGGGATATAAAAATTCAAAAGTTTATAAAGGATTTGAAGAAAAAGTTGTAGAAGAATCAAATATATATTATAAACTAGATGAAAAAATAAAAGGTACAGATGGTGAAGAACTTAGATATTTTGTTGAAAAAAAAGATGAAGAAGTTATTTTATACCTTTCTATAAAATATAAAGGTAAAGATTGGCTTTATATGAAAGCTATTGAGTTTGAGGATTTGGCAACAAAAGAAAAGTATCTTTTAGATTTTTATGAGCATAAACTATACAAAGCTATTTGGAAGGACAAAACTACTTGGGGTCTAAAAGTAGAAGAATATTTGGCTTTTCCACTTGAAGAAGAAGATATTAATAAAATAAATAAATATTTAACTTTGGATAATGTAAATATAACACTTTATAGTGACTATGATGAAAGAAGTCATCTTAGAGAACTTAATAATATTGAAAAAGAATATATGTTAAAAACATTTGCTTTTTATCTTGAAATGAAAAATGAAATTCTTGCTAATAAAGAATCTGAAGAAAAAGAAGTTGTAGTAGATAAAAATATGGAAGAATTCTTGAAAATCGAAGAAGAAGAAACTCTGTATGAAGAAGGAAGTATAGATAAAGAAGTAGAAGAGATAAAAGCTAATATCCAAAATGCAAAAGGAGTAGAGAATACTCAAGTAGAAGTAGAAGAAACAAAAGAAAATAGATAATAATAGACTTTTAGTTAAATAGAGAAAGGAAGTACAAAATATGGCAATTACTTTGAAATATTTCTTACTTGGAGAAGTTGGAGGATTTAATAAACAAACTGGAAGAATGGATTTAGGAGGAATATTTGATGTAGTTACATCACCAGTATTCCCTATGCAAATACCACAAGTAGTAGCTCTAGTTGGATTTGATGGTGTTGAGAAAGATACTATGTTTGAAATAAGAGTTAATGGACCAGACAATGAATTAATAGGAAAAGCAGAAGTAGGAGTACCTGGAACTCTAACTGGGCTTGTAGCTAAACAAGCTATTCAACTGCAAAAATTACCTGTAATGAACAGAGGAAAATATACAGTTGATATATTAGAAAAAAGCCCAAGTGGATTTAAATTTGTAGCAAGTACAGATATGTTTACAGCTATGTATCCACCAAAAAGAAATTTTAGAGATGGTGAAATAGAAGAAATTTTATCTAAAAAAGAAGATTTAATAACTCAAGTAAAAACAGATTATAGAGTACCAGGATCGGAAGAAGTATTTAAATTACAACTTAATTTAGATGAAAATGCAACAATAGAAGAAGGTTATGAAGGATTCCCAGCAAATGATATATTAGTAGTAAATGGAAATGAACATGACTTAACTGGTATAAGAAGAAATATCGAATGGATGTTTGGAAGACCAAAACCTAAAAAAGAAGATAAAGTAGAAGAAAATACAGTAAATTAATTAAAATTGAAATATGTTTAAATTAAATTGAAGACAAAGGACTAATTTGAGAGAATTTAGTCCTTTTTTTTGTGAATTAAAAGTTTTTTCAATATTCTTTGTCCTTTGTCTTGATACAAAAGTAACCAACGTCCAAAGGACATAAAAAATCTACCTTAGATAAATCTTTCTTATTATATATAATTTAAATATGGGCATAAACATTTAAGTTTTAGTAAAATTATAAAATTGCAAAAAAAAAAGAATCTTCATACTCCTTATGAAAACTCTTTTTTTCTCCAATAATT
>CAZHXU010000129.1:0-9000 GCA_964536535.1 uncultured Fusobacteriaceae bacterium | reverse complement strand
TACTTTTCCACCTCTCTCCAAACTTATAATCCGAGAATCATTCTATCATAATGTCCAATTTTTTTCAAGCCTTTTTTGTAAAAGCATATTACTTGACATATTTATTCTCTACACAATGTATTTCATTTTACTATATCATCAAAAAAAATTCAAGGCTTTTCTTTCTATATATCTATTATACTATATTTATCTATGGAATCCCAGATCAGCAGGATTATAGTCTCCAGACACATGACTTACTTTTCCACCTTTTTCTTCAAATATTTCTCTCAAACTTTTTACTTTTTTGCTAAGCTCTAAAGTTTCTTCATTTACATTTTCTTTTTTTATATATCCCTTTGACCAATAATTAATTACTAAAGCACTATCTCCAAATATGGCTTTTTCATCTTCTTTGATAGCTATCTTAAGAGCTATATATATTCCCAAAAGTTCTCCAAAATTATTTGTAGCACCTTCTTTACACAAATAATTTCCAAATTGATTAATTTTATTTTTTTCAAGTAATTTATCTAATATAGATTTTCCTTTAACATCAGTTACTCTTACTTCTACTCCAATACCTCTACCAGTTCCCGCATCAAAATATATTCCTTCTGGAAGATTAGCTTTCACTTCATTTTTATCTTCATATTTTGCACCATCAGCAATCCATTTTTCTGCTTCTTTCTTGCTTTTAAAACTTTTATATCTAGCTTTATATTTTTTTGTTTTCTCCTGACATTCAGACCAACTATTAACTATCCCACTAGTCCCCAGACCTTCCAAATAATAAGCATAAAATTTACCTGTTTTTTCAGCATACTCTCCGCCTTTACCTATCCATTCTTCGGCTTCTTGTCTACTTGTAAATCCTTTATATCTAGCACCCTTTTGTCCTTTACATATCTCTTGACACATAGGCCAGCTATCTACTACTCCATAGGTATTTTCATTCAAATAATATCCATAATATTTTTTACCTGCCATCTTATCCTCCAATTTTATCTAATATATTTTAGCATACTTCCCTCTTCTTATTCAAACAATCAAAGTATAATACATAAAAAACAAATTAATTTAGAAAAAATCTTTACTCTCTAATTATATAAGTTTTCAAAAAGTAAATTTTTTTTATAAATTTAAAATAAAAATGACTGATTCATCAAAGAACCAGCCTTTTCCCAAAAATCTAAGTAATTACCCAACGATAATTTTTTAGATTTATTTTTTACTTTGTATTTTTTTCAAAATATCTTTAATTGCTTCTTCTATATCTTTATAATTTACAATTTCTTCTCTTGATACAAATTTATCTATATCTTTGTTTGCATATCCTAGAGATTGTAATGCTAAATAGATATTTTCTTCCATTTCATTTGCTTTAATACCATCTACTACTTCATTATTATCTTCCAAAGTTAAGTTTGCAGGTAATTTATCTTTAATATCAACTATTAATTTTTTACCTTTTTTTGCTCCTAAACCAGGAACTTTTGTTAATAATTTTATATCTTCACTTATAATAATTCTTTTTAAATCTGTCACATTAAATGTTGAAAGAATAGCTATTGCTAATTTGGCTCCTACTCCACTAATACTTATTAGTTTTTCAAAAAATTCTCTTTCACTTTCATTAATAAAACCATACAAAATAAACGCATCTTCTCTAACATATGTGTGGATAAATAATTTAGCTTCATTTAAAGTTAATTTATCATAAGTATTTAAAGATATGTAGATTTTATAAGCAATTCCCCCTACATCTATTGCTACATAATCAACTTTTTTAATCGCTATCTTCCCACTAATATATTCAAACATCCTTCTCCCTTCTACATCTCTACCGCCTTAATAAATAAAGTTGATGGCAACTTATCAGTAAGAATCGATAGATTTTCTATATATGTTTCACTATCAAAATTCATAGGATTTGCAAGTCCAAGTATAACTAAGTCTGAATCTTTAGATTCTCTTTCTATAATAGCATTTATTTCATCATCTTTTAATACTATTTCTACATCTCCTTGCACTCTACTATCTTCTAATAGTTTTTCTATATTTTTTCTTCTATTTTCTACTTCACTATTATTTGTGACTATAGACAAAAATCTAATTTTTGTTCCTTTCCAGTCTTCATTAAGAGATATTACGTGAGCCAAATTGATCATAAGCCAACCATTACTTTCAAGGCCACCCCACCATACATCTATAGTTTCTTTATTACCAAAAGTTTTTTCTTCATTCATATGAAGTAATAAAAGGTTTTTATCTAAAGAAACTATACTCTTAAGACTTTCTATATAGTCATTTACTTCATCTGTTTTTTTTCTAAATCCCATAAGTACACTATTAGGCTTCATGTATCCCAAACCATTTGCTTGTATTGCGTTAACAACAGCACTTTGTATACTTTCTGCTACTACTACTTCTGGAAAAGCTAAAATCTCATTTTCAATTAGATAACTTTCCAGATTTCTTTCTAATATATCTTTTGTTTTTATCTTATTTGTCACTTTTCCTAGAATATAACTAACTATTGTAATTATGCCTTTTCCTTTACAAAGTAGATTTGCTACATATACTAATTCTTCTCTATTTTGTGGTTGGCCACTAAAAACCATTACATCTGGTTTCCAATTTTTTTTATCATCTTTTTCAAATCTCAATTTTAACAAAGAAAATCTAGCAATACTTGCCCATATTCCTTGTCTAAGGTCTCCCCAAGTTTTTTCTATTCCTTTTTTCTTCAAGTATACATAAATTAATATAATAAAAGTTATAGATACACTTGTAGCTAATGGATTTATCAAAAACATTACTACATAAGAACCTATTGCACCAAAAAAAGATATAATTGTAGGTGTCTTAAAACTAGGTCTATAACTAGGATTTGATACTAAACTTTCCAAACCTGCAACCAAATTTATCGCCCCATAAGTATTTAGGAAAAACATAGTTATTACAGGTGCTACTTTATCCAAATTTCCAGTTATTATAAAAATAAATGCTATAAAAAAACTCACTACACTTGCTAATCTTGGTTCATTATTTTTACCGCTTCCTTTAGCAAATATTTTTGGTAATACACCATCATGAGCTAAAGCTTGCATAGTTCTTGGACCTGCAACCATACTTCCTAATGCAGATGACAATGTTGCTGCCCATATACCTCCAACTATTAATAATGGAAATTTTGTTATCTCTAACAAAACTTTTCCATCTTCAAGAAGTTTTTCTCTAGGTATGTTTGTTCCTATCCAAAATGTCATAAGTACATAAATTGTAAATGTAACTCCTATGGCAATTAGTGTTCCTTTAGGTATGCTCTTTTTAGGATTTTTCAAATCTCCCGACATACTAACTCCTGCTAATATTCCTGTAACTGCAGGAAAAAATATAGCAAAACTTTGCCAAAAACTTCCTTCTGAAAATGTTCCTCGCATTTGAGGTACTATATCCATATTCGTTGATATTCCTATATTAAATAATGAAAAAAGTATAAAAGCAAAAACTACATATTGAGCTTTTATAGCCAAATCTGCTCCTATTACAGATATAATACCAACAATCAAACTAACTATTATTGACACTATTTTTGTATTTGCATCTGGAAATATCATTTGTACCGATTCTATAAAACCTAATACATATAAAGAAACAGACAAAACTTGAGAAAAATAAAGAGGGATTCCTATACTTCCTCCTATTTCTTTTCCTAAACTTCTAGATATTAAATAGTAAGCTCCCCCGCCTTCTACTTTCATATTTGTTGTTATTGATGTCATTGATAAAGAAGTTGAAATAGTTATTAAATGGGCAAAAACAATAATTGTTAATGCACCTAATACACCTGTATTTCCCACTAACCAAGTTAAACGCAGGTAAAATATAACTCCTATTATTGTAAGGAAAGTGGGTAAAAATACTCCACTAAATGTTCCAAATTTTTTAATCTTAATCACGCCCTTTCTTTAAAGGGTAACAGCTAATTTATCTTCACTAATTTTACTCTATATAGCTTTTTTCTAGTTATATACATATAGAGTAACTTATAAATAAAGCATTATACCTATTAATCTTTTCTAGGGCTATAATAAAATTCCTTTAGTGGATTTTATCAGTTTTTATCATTATATTCATCAAGATTTATTTCTTCTACTCCCCCAAGGTCATACCCCAAAAATAATTCAGCTAACTCCTTAAATTTTTCTGGTGTATCACTTGAGTAATATTCATCTTCTTCTTCTCTTTTTCCAGTAGAAAATTTATTTATTTCTATTATTTCTTTTATTTCTTTTGCTGTTTCTTCAGCTGGATTAATCAGTTTTATTCTTCCTTTTGTCACTGTACGTAGAGTTTGAGTAATAAGAGGATAATGTGTACAGCCAAGTACTAATGTATCTATCATATCTTCTATTTCAGAAAGATATCTACTTGCCATTTCTGCTGTTATATGGTCGTCTGCCATTCCTTCTTCTATAAGAGGTACAAAAAGTGGACAAGCTTTTTGATATATATTTGCACTTTTATTATTTCTCTTTATTTCATTATAATATGCCATACTTCCTATAGTACCTTTTGTCCCTATTACCCCTATCGAGTCACTTACTCTAGCAGCAGCTTTTCCTCCTGCTTTAATAACTCCTATAACTGGTATAGTTAACTCTTTTTGTAGTTCTTCAAGAGCAAAAGCACTTGCTGTATTACATGCAATAACTATTAATTTTACATCTTTACTTTTTAGAAAATTAGCTATTTCTCTACTATATCTAAGAATAACTTCTTTGGATTTCGAACCATAAGGAACTCTTGCAGTATCACCAAAGTATATTATTTTTTCTTGTGGTAGGATTTTTTTTATTTCTTTAACTATAGTTAATCCACCTAATCCCGAATCAAATACTCCTATTGCTTTTTTATTCAAGTTTTTCTCCTTTTTTTCTTTTGATTCTTTTCAATACTGAAAACATTATTATTAATACGAGGATTATAACAATGAAACTTGTAATTTTCATGAAGTTTGATACACCAATTGCTTTTACTAGTTCATAAGTATTTTTATCTAATATTTTTATCTTTTCATTTAGAGTATCTGCTACATAAATGTAGTTATCATCTACCCATATATCTCTTATACCATAAAATTCTGTTTTTTTAGTTCCTTTTTTACCTATTTTTTTTAATGTCCCATCTATGCTATAGATAAATATTTGATTTGTTCCTGCATCAACTACATAAATATTATTGTCCTTATCTACAAAAACTTCTTCTGGAGTATTAAATATAAATTCTTTTCCACTTTCGTCTTTTAAGTTATTTAGATAAAAACCATCTTTATCATAAATTTTAACTTCTTTTGTACCCGAATCTGCTACTAATATATTATCATTAGCTTTTGATAAACCTGTATTAAACATAAATCCACTAATTGTAAATGTTTTATATCCAAAATCTCTTATTACTTTTCCACTTTTATCAAAAATCTGTATTCTATTGTTTCCACTATCACTAATATAAATATTTTCTTTTTCTACAAAAATAGCTGCTGGATTACTAAGTTCTCCTAACAAACTTCCTTTTTCGTATACTCTAAAAAAGTCTACTTTTCCATCTGGTGTAAATCTAAAAATTTTCCCTTCTCCACTTAAACCATATATATACCCTTCTGTATAAAATAAGTCTACTATAGATTTTACACCTTTTAAATTAAGTGTATATTCGTATTTCCATTTGCTATTATATTTTATTATGCTTCCACTAAGTCCATCAGCGATATATATATCTTTTTGGGGTCCCACTGTTATAGTGGTAGGTAGAAGCCTTGTATTTACTTTTTTTATTTTTGTATATTCTTGACCACTCAATGTTGTCGAAATTATCATCATTATTAGTATTAGAAAATATTTGAGTTTTCTCATTTTATCAACTCCTCTTTTTCTTATATTATCGACATTTTTAATATTTTGTCCATTAATTATTATATCATAATCACTTCTACTATTGTAGACACTATATTCCTATTTCATACTTTTTCTCTATACCTTTTCAAACAACAAAAGCTTGATACAGTATCAAGCTTTTATTAGTTTATTAATCAAATATTTTATTTAGGTAGTATCCTGTATAACTCTCTTTTACTTTAGCTATTTCTTCTGGTCTTCCTTGGGCGATTATCATTCCCCCACCTTCTCCACCTTCAGGTCCAATATCTACTATATAATCTGCTGTTTTAATAACATCCAAATTGTGTTCTATTATAACTACACTATTTCCTTTTTCTACTAATCTATTAAGTACTTCAAGTAGTTTTCTAATATCTTCAAAATGAAGACCAGTAGTTGGTTCGTCTAATATATATATCGTATGCCCTCTAGACATTTTAGACAACTCAGTTGCTAATTTTATTCTTTGTGCTTCTCCACCACTTAATGTTGTTGCTGGTTGACCTAGCTTTATATAATCAAGACCTACATCCATTAAAACTTTTAATTTTCTTTCTAATGAAGGTATATTCTCAAAAAATTCATAGGCATCTCCAACACTCATATCAAGTACTTCTGATATAGTTTTACCTTTATAATGAACTTCTAAAGTTTCTCTATTATATCTTTTCCCTTTACACACATCACAAGTAACATATACATCTGGTAAAAAGTTCATTTCTATCTTAAGTATCCCTGCTCCTTGACAAGCTTCACATCTACCACCTTTTACATTAAATGAAAATCTTCCTTTTTGATATCCTCTTAATTTCGCATCTTTTGTTTCGGCAAAAAGAGTTCTTACATCATCAAATATTTTTGTATATGTTGCTGTATTTGACCTAGGTGTCCTTCCAATTGGACTCTGATCTATATCTATTACTTTATCTAAGTGTTCTAAGCCTTCTACTCCATCATGCTCCAGTGGATATAGTTTACCTTTATTTAAAGAGTTAAATAAAATTGGATATAAAGTCTGATTAATAAGAGTAGATTTCCCACTACCACTTACACCAGTAACCAAAGTCATCACTCCAAGTGGAATATTAAGTGTTACATCTTTAAGATTATTTCCACGAGCACCCTTTAGTTTAAGCCAATTATTTATCTCTCTTCTTTCTTCTGGTACGTCTATACTTATTTCTCCTCTAAGATATTTACCAGTAAGAGATTTTTTATTATTCATAACTTGTTTAGGGCTACCTTTAGCAACTATATCTCCACCAAATCTACCTGCTTTTGGTCCCATATCAATAAGGTAATCTGCATTCATCATAGTATCCTCATCATGTTCTACTACAATAAGTGTATTTCCTATTTCTTTTAATCTATTTAGTGTTACAAGTAATTTGTCATTATCTCTTTGATGTAGACCTATACTTGGTTCATCAAGTACATATACTACCCCCGTTAATCCAGAACCTATTTGGGTTGCTAATCTTATTCTTTGACTTTCTCCTCCACTAAGAGTTTTAGTTTCTCTACCAAGACTTAGATAATCTAAACCTACATTTATCATAAATGATAATCTTTCTCTTATTTCCTTGAGTATTTCTTTAGCTATTTTTTCTTCTTTAGGTGTTAATTTTAATTCATTAAAGAATTTAAGAGCATCTTTTACACTTACTGAACAAAGGTCCATAATACTCTTAGAATTAATATGTATAGCCAAAACTTCATCTTTAAGCCTACTTCCATGACAAGTTTTACACTTACGCTCAATCATGTATTTATTTTCTATCTCTTCTTTTATTGAATCAGAGTTTGTTTCATAATATCTTCTCTCTAGATTTTTTACTATACCTTCAAAATCCTTCATTCCATTATATGAAAATGAATCACCTTTATATTCTATCTTAAACTTTTTACCCTTTGTTCCATAAAAGATTATATCTTTTTCTTTTTTACTCAAATCTTTAAAGGGTTTATTAAGATCTATCTTAAATGCTTTAGCCATAGCTTCAAAAATAGTCCATACATAACCTTTTTTACTACTTGCTCCTGGAACATATAATGCCCCATCTTCTACACTAAGGTTTTCATCTATTATCAAATAATCTTCATTTACTTCTAGTTTTTTCCCTATCCCGTTACATTCTGGACATGCACCAAAAGGGGCATTAAATGAAAACAATCTTGGATTTATCTCAGGAAAAGTTACATCATGATCTGGACAAGTAAAGTTTTCACTATAGTGTTTATCTTTATCATTTACATTTATAATTACATTTCCTTCACTAAGATCTACTGCATTTTCTATAGCTGTAGTTAATCTTTGCAAAAATTCTTTATCATCTTTTTTATTAACTAATCTATCTAAAACAACTTCTATATTATGTTTTTTATTTTTATCTAAGTTAATTTCATCTTCTAAATAAAGCATTTCGCCATTAACACGTACTCTAGCATAACCTTTTTTCATAAGGTTAATAAACAAATTTTTATGTGTTCCTTTTTTATCCTTTACTACAGGTGCAAGAACTATCATCTTGTCTTTTTCATTGCTTTTTTCTAATAAAGAATCAACAATTTCTTCTACACTCTGACCCCTTACTCCCTTATTACATATAGGACAATGAGGTTCTCCAACATGCGCCCACAATAGCCTCATATAATCATATACTTCTGTTATAGTCCCTACTATTGATCTGGGGTTTTTATTTGTTGTTTTTTGTTCTATAGATATAGCTGGTGCAAGCCCCTCTATGCTGTCTACATCGGGTTTTTGCATCTGACCAATAAATTGCCTAGCATAAGCGCTCAAACTCTCTACATATCTTCTCTGTCCCTCTGAATATATAGTATCAAAAGCAAGACTGGATTTTCCACTTCCACTAACTCCTGTTATAACTACAAATTTATTTTTAGGAATTTCTAAATCTATATTTTTAAGATTATGTTCTCTTGCTCCTTTAATACTAATCTTATCTTTCATCTCTACTCCTTTCGTATGCTTTCTTCTCTCAATTATATCACAGTAAATACTCTACTTCAATTGTATTACATTTAATCTCTTATATTTCAATATATGATAACA
>CAZHXU010000128.1:0-9054 GCA_964536535.1 uncultured Fusobacteriaceae bacterium | reverse complement strand
AAGTTGGGGGTAGAAGGGGTCGATAAAACTATTCTGACTATAATTCTAACTATTAAGGGATTTTACAATTATTTTTTTAGTAAACCCAAGAAGCTATTTTCAATTGTTAATTGAATAAAAGGTAAAGATAAAAAGAGAGTTCCTAAAGGAACTCTCAAATAAAACTAAAAATTATATATTATTTTTTCTTCTTTTTTCTCTTCTTTTTTGAACTTGTTACTTCTACTGTAATGTTACTTTCTTCCTTTGGCCATAGAATAACAGCAACAGATCTGTATACGCAAATACCTGTTGTAACATTGAGTATTAATCTAAAAGTAGAAGTAAATCCGTTATCAACTTGTAAAGTAAAAGCTTTTTCTTTAAATATCAACGACATTATTACAAAGAAAAATATTGAAATTATCATTGGGCTACTACCCCATGCAACTGCAGCTTGCAACTCTTTAATATCAATATTAGCATCTCTTGATTTTTTTGATACAAATTTTATTGTATAAGAAAATAAAAACAAACTTGCTAAACCAATAACTCCACCAACTACAAATGCTCCTAAAAATGATGATACTGGGCTATACTCATCACCAAAATTTGATGCTTGAAGTTGAAATAACCAGTATGACATACCTACTAAGATACTTATAGCAAAAGTGGGTTTGTAGTTTTTTTCTTCTACTATCTCACTTATTACTCCTTTTGGATTTGTAAAAATTTTTAAAAAATACATTAAATTCTTCTTCATCATATCTCCTTTAAATTTCACTTTCTTCTTCTATTCTTTTATAAATTTCTATCTTACTTATATCTTGTTTATTATAATTTATAATCATTTTAACATTTTTTGATAAAAAGGTAAAACTCTCACCATTATTTAATTTGTATAATTTTTTTAGAAATGAACTAGTTACAAATTCATCATATAAAATTGCTACACTTTCTATCTTTTTCACTTCATTAAATAATGAACTTTGTAGTTTTAATAAGTTTGAAAATTGCTCTTCTATTACTTTTATAAGTACATAACTATTGTCATCTTCTTTTAACCTTGCTACTTCTACCGAAAGCTCTTCCTCTATCATGCCTTTACTTTTGATATTCTCAAGTGCCTCCACTATTCTACTAGTTTTTTCCTCTTTTAGCAATTCAAATATTACAGAAAAAGCATTTTCATAGTTGAAATAATTGTTGTACTTTCCTAAAAGTTTTACAATTTCACTAGATATTCTATTATAAAGTTTGTTCGCAATAAGAATCTTTACACCCATTATCTTATTGTTTTTACTTTCACCTTTTTTAATTTTTTCATAAGTAACCATATACTGAGAATTATCTGATATGTCTTTTGTGATCTTTTTTAATACAAATCTTTCAAAGTCATAAAATCTGTCATATGAATCAATATCAAAAAGTTCCTTTAACTCTTCTATTTCATAATCAAATTCTTTTAGTGTTCCCACACCGAAACAACACTTGTAATAAAACTTTATAGACATTTGTTCCTTTAGATTAAAGATAGTTTTAATATCATATCCGTCTTTTTCTTCTTTTATCAAATCCATTAATCTATTACATAAATATAGTTTCATATATTTATCTTCTACTTCATATGAACTTAATAAACTTATTGAACCCTTTTTTCCATCAAAAGAATAGTTAAGAGATTTTTTCTGTAATTTACTTAAAAATTTTAAAAACTTCTCTTCATCTAGATTCAGCATCTTCAATATACTACTAATCTTATGATAACTTCTTGTTTTCTTTAATTCTGAATCAATTAGATAATTCATAAAGACATATTCGTTTTTTGTAAGATTTGACGAGAAAGTTATATCAACATGGGAAAAATTAGAAATATTCAATTTTTTTACCTCCATTTCATAAGAAAAATTCAAGTTTTTAAATTTTTTTTAGCGAATTTTCTTTCCTTCTACATATTTTTAAACGAAAATAAATAAAAGTTATTTTCACACATTTAGATTATATAACTATTTTCATTGATTTGTAAAGAAAAATGTTTTTTTTGTCTAGAAATCGGGCGAAAATAAGACATTTTTTTCAATAATTTGACGTTTTTTTTATGTTGTGGTACAACATTAGCAAGAAGAGGAAATTGGACAAAATACCAGTTTTTCTAATTAAATGGCCAGAAACGTTAATTAACAAAATGGAGACATATGGAAAAGGAAAATTTATTAACAAAAATACAAGAGATAAAAGATTTGGCATTTAGTTCAATTAAACATGCTAAAAAAGGAAATTTTGTAGAATCAAAAAAACTCTTGGAAGAAGCAAAAGAAATAAGTATTACAGCATTTCAATTAGAATCAGATATACTTAGTTATGAAAATGATCTAGACATTACATTCCTTAATGTATATCTAAAAGGGACTTTAATGAATGCTATAGTAGTTAGGGATTTTGCTGAAGAGTTAGTAGAAGTATATAAAAAACACTTGTTTTAAAGTCATAGGAGGATGAAAAGATGGATAAATTGATGAAATTTATTGAAGAAAAAATTGGTCCACTTGCAACAGCAATGGGATCTCAAAGACACATGCGTTCAGTTAGAAATGGAATTATTGCTACTTTACCACTTACTATAGTAGGATCATTCTTTGTTGTATTCTTAAATGTACCTATAAATGGATACTCAGAAATGATTGCTCCATTTAGAGATGCTTTAGATGTACCTTTTAGATATACTGTTGGAATTATGTCATTATATGCATCATTTGGTATTGCTAGTTCTTTAGCTAAAAGTTATAAGTTAGATGAACTTAGTAGTGGTTTCTTAGCAGTTGTAGCTTTCCTTATCTCATCTGCTGTACCTGTAAAAACAGCTGGAGCTGAAGGTATTATACCTGCTGGTAGATGGTTACCAATTGGTAATTTAAGTGCTGCTGGATTATTTGGTGCTATTGTTGCTTCTATCGTTGCTGTAGAAATCTACAGATTTATGAAGGAAAAAAATATAGTTGTTAAGATGCCTGAAGGTGTTCCACCAGCAGTTGCAAACTCATTTAGTGCTTTATTACCAACTATAGTTGTTATCTTATTATTCTGGGCTATTAGATACGCACTTAACTTTGATATTAGTGCATTCTTAAGTATGCTTATTATGCCTCTTAAGAGCGTATTAGCTGGAAACTCATTATTAGGTGGATTATTAACAGTATTCTTAATTGTATTCTTCTGGATGTTAGGTATTCATGGACCTGCTATATTAGGACCAGTAATTAGACCTATTTGGGATACTGCAATTGCTGAAAATATGGAAGCATTCGCAAATGGAGTTCCTGCAAGTGAATTACCAAATATCTTTACTGAACAATTTATTCAATGGTTTGTATGGATAGGTGGATCAGGTACTACTTTAGCACTTGTAATCTTATTCATGATGTCAAAATCAAAATACTTGAAACAACTAGGAAGATTATCATTTATACCAGGGTTATTTAACATAAATGAACCTATTATATTTGGAG
Source organism: uncultured Fusobacteriaceae bacterium (assembly GCA_964536535.1). Lineage (GTDB taxonomy): Bacteria > Fusobacteriota > Fusobacteriia > Fusobacteriales > Fusobacteriaceae > CAZFBB01. The sequence goes on along the minus strand of CAZHXU010000128.1, from coordinate 5,569 downwards.
CACCAATAGTTATGAACCCGATTTTATGTATACCGTTCCTAATAGCACCACTTGTTACTACAACTGTTGCTTATGTATTCTACAAATTAAGTTTAATACCACTAATGATGGCAAGGTTACCATTTACTGTTCCTGCACCACTTGCGGCAATTGTAAGTACTGATTGGACTATAATGGCTGGAGTGCTAGTAATACTTAACTTTGTAATATCATTTGTAATATACTATCCTTTCTTCAAACAATTTGAAAAAGAACAACTTGCTAACGAATTAGCTGAAGAAAAATTAGATGTAGAAAATGCTTAATATAAAATTTTAAAGAGAGTTCTGTGGGCAGGGTAACCTGCCCTAAAAATTAAATAAAATCTTGGTAACATAATTTTAGTTTTACTAAACCAAAACCCCTTTGATATAGTGACTAAAGTCCTTTCCATTATGTTACCCAGAAATTATTTAATCTAAGGAGGAGTTTATGAAAAGAAGGTTAGGAATATCTATATATCCTGAAAAAAGTACATTTGAAAGGGATAGTGAGTATATAAAACTTGCACACAAACATGGGTTTAAGAGAATATTTACTTGTTTATTAAGTGCAAAAGATGACAAAAGTATTATAGAAGAAAAGTTTACTAAAATAATAAAATTTGCAACTGATCTAGATTTTGAAGTAATATTAGATATAGCACCTGCTGTATTTGCTGATTTAGGTATTAGTTATGATGATTTATCTTTTTTTGCAAAATTAGGAGCAAGTGGTATTAGGCTTGACCTTGGATTTGATGGTAGAAAAGAAGCTGATTTGACTTGTAACCCATATGATTTAGACATAGAACTTAATATGAGTAATGATGTTGATTATCTTAATAATATAATCACTCATAAACCAATAAATGCTAGATTAATTGGGTGTCACAACTTCTACCCTCAAAAACTTACTGCCCTACCATATGAGTTTTTTATAGAATGTAGTAAAAGATTCAAAAAATATGGTCTGAGAACTGCTGCATTTGTAAATAGCCAAAGTGCAACTATAGGACCTTGGGATATTAACGACGGTTTATGCACTCTTGAGATGCATAGAAACCTTCCTATTACTACCCAAGCAAAACACCTGTGGGCAACTGGGCTTATTGATGATGTAATCATTGGAAATGCTTATGCAAGTGAAGAGGAGTTAGAAGCTCTTGGTAAACTTAACCCGTATCTATTAGAACTTGATATTACATTTGATGAAAAAGCACTAGATATAGAAAAAACTATAGTTTTAGATGAGATGCACTTTAGACGTGGTGACATAAGTGAATATATGGTAAGAAGTACTGAAGTAAGAAAAAAATATAAAAACTATGATTTCCCACAGGGAACTATCGTAGAAAATCAAAAAGGTGATATAGTTATTGGAAACAATGATTTTGGTAAATATAAAGGTGAATTACAAGTTATACTTAAAGATATGCCTCTAGATACTAGAAAAAATCTTGTTGGGAAAGTTGTTGATCATGAATTGTTCCTTGTAGATTTTATTGGAGCTTGGGACAAATTTTATATTAAAAACTCTAAATAAAGGAGTCTGTATGTTAATAAAAAATGCTAAATTAATAAATGGTGATCTTTTAGATATATTAATAGAAGATAGTATCATAAAAACTCTTGGGAAAAACTTGGAGTACAAAGGAAATACTATAGACTTACAAGGTAAATATTATGTAAGTCCAGGTTGGATAGATATGCATACTCATGCATTTCCAAAGTTCCCTCCATATTATGCTTATCCAGATGATATAGGTATAAAACGTGGGTGTACTACTGTTGTTGATGCAGGAAGTAGTGGAGCTAATGACATAGGAGAATTTTATGAATATAACAAAAAATGTATTACAGATATATTTGCTTTTATAAATATTAGTAAAGTGGGCTTAGCACGTTTAGATGAACTTAGTGACCTTAGTCTTATTGATAAAGAAGCTATTATTAATTCATATGAAAAATATAAAGATTTTATAGTTGGATTAAAAGCTAGGTTAAGTGCTAGTATAGTTGGTGAAAACAACTTGATTCCTCTAGGAATTGCAAAAGAAATAAGTAAAGAACTGGCTTTACCAATAATGATACATATAGGAAGTACTCCTCCTGAAATTGGAGAGATACTTGATATGTGCCATGATAAACATATAGTAACCCATGCTCTAAATGGTAAAAGTAATAATATCTTTAAAGATGAGATTACTATAGAAAAACTTCGTAGAGCAAAAGAAAGAGGATTATTATTAGATATAGGTCATGGTAGTGCTTCATTCTCATTTGAAATGGGAAGAAAAGCAAAAGAACTTGGTATAGAGTTTGATAGTATAAGTAGTGATATATATGTAGTAAATATGGAAAAAGGACCTGTTTATTCTTTATCATCTGTAATGAGCAAATTCCTACACTTGGGATATAGTTTGGAAGAGATTATAGATAAAGTAACAAGAGTTCCAGCAAATATATTAGCTTTGAATGACAGGGGAGTAATAGAACCTGGGAAAAAAGCTGATTTGACTATCTTCCATATAAAAGAGGGTGAATTTCCCCTTAGAGATAGTAGTGGAAATATAGAAAAAGCAAATAAACTCATTGAAGAAGTATTTGTTGTAAAAGATGGTAATTTGTATAACTTGGAGGAGATAAATGGATAATTTTATATTTGATAAGTTAGGTTTGCAAAAAGTCATAAATGCCAGTGGGCGTATGACAAAACTTGGAGTATCTACCCTTAGCAAAGAAGTAAGTGAAAATATGGCTAGAGGTGGAGAAAGTTATGTAATCATAGACCAGTTATTAAAAGAGTCTGGTATAGCTATAGGAAAAAAACTGGGAGTAGAAGATGCATTTATTACTAATAGTGCCAGTGCAGGACTTACTCTTGCTGTAGCTAGTGTTATAAATAAAGGACATCTAAAATATGTAGAATACTTTCATAAATACCTTCACGAACTAAAAAGAGAAATCATCCTTCCAAAAGGACATAATGTAAATTATGGGACTACCGTTGAGGGTATGATAAATCTAGGTGGAGGAATAGCAGTAGAAGCTGGTTCTAGTAATGAATGTAGCAAAGAACATGTAGAAAGTATGATTACAGATGAAACAGCAGCTTTAGTATATATAAAATCTCATCACTGTGTTCAAAAGAATATGTTAAGTATAGATGAGATGCAAGAAGTTGCTAGTAGATACAACTTACCTTTAATCGTTGATGCTGCTGCAGAAGAAGATTTATATAAATATGCCAAATATGATATTAGTATCTTTAGTGGAGCTAAAGCTATAGAGGGACCAAGTAGCGGTATAGTAATTGGAAAGAAAAAATATATAGATAATATCTTTATGCAAAATAAAGGTATAGGTAGAGCAATGAAAGTTGATAAAGCTTTGGTAGCTGGTATTATGAAAGCTTTATTTGATTATTTAGATAGGGAAGAAGAAGATGCTACTTGGCAAAAAGAAGCCCTTGATGAATTTGGGAAAAAAATAGATGATCTGAAGTATATCAAATTTGGAATAAGTAAAGATGAAGCAGGTCGTGATATATATAGGGGAGAGATAAGGGTAGAAGCTAGTTGTCCACTAAGTGCAAAAGAGATACTTGTAGAACTACAAAAAGGTGATACAGCTATATTTACTAGGGACTACAAAGCCAACATAGGTATCTTCCATATTGATCCTAGACCATTAAAAGATGGTGACCTTGATATCATTGCTGATAAACTTAGAAAAATTATAGAAAATATTTAATCTTAGGAGGAATTATGAATATAGAAAAACATTTTTACAAAGGGAAAGTATCATTAAATGTATTAGCAGGAAGTATAGAAAATGCTGCTGCTTGTTATGAAGCTGCTGAAGAAAAAGTATTAGTTGGTGTATTAAGTAAAAAATATGCTACAACTGACTTAGCTATAGAAGATATGACAAAATATGCAAGTAAGATAGACAATGCAATATCAGTAGGACTTGGAGCAGGAGATCCTAAACAATGGGCTATGGTAAGTGCTATATCAAAAGTAATCAAACCAAAACACGCTAACCAAGTATTTACAGCTGTTGGGCATACTAGAGCAAATGTAGATAACCCACATACTCTTATAAACTGTCTTGTAAGTCCAAGTGGAACTCCAGGACAAGTTATCATAAGTACTGGACCTCTAAGTAGTCAAAAAGAAAAAGGAATAGTACCAGTTGAAACAGCTATTGCTATGATAAAAGATATGGGTGGAAGTTCTATAAAATTCTTCCCTATGGGTGGATTAAAAACTGAAGAAGAATTTAGAGTAGTAGCAAAAGCTTGTGCTACAGAAGGATTATACCTTGAACCAACTGGTGGGATAGACCTTGATAACTTTGAACCTATATTAAGAATTGCTCTTGAAGCTGGAGTAGAAAAAGTAATACCACATGTATATAGCTCAATTATAGACAAAGAAAGTGGAGAAACAAGAGTAGAAGATGTAAAAACTCTGTTATCTATTGTTAAAAAAGTAGTGGATGAGTATGAAGGATAAAAAAGTTTTAGCTTTTGGTGAAGTTATGATGAGGTTAGCAGTGCCTGACCACAAGATGCTTCACCAAAGTCGAACTTTGGAATACCTCTTTAGCGGAACGGGAGTTAATATAGTAAGTGCCCTTAGTACTTTTGGGTATAAGGGAGAATTATTAACTAAACTTCCTCAAAACTCCCTTGGTCATAGTGCAAAACTATTTTTGGCTAGTTTGGGAATAGATACAGACAAAATCATTTTTGGCGACAAATATATGGGAATGTATTTTTTAGAGAGTGGTTTTGGTCCAAGGGGCGGAGTAGTAACTTATACAGACAGGCTTAATAGTTCATTTTGTAAAAGCACCCTTGATGACTATGATTTTGATAAAGCCCTATGTGGAGTAGATTTGTTACACTTTTGTGGAATCTCTCTTGCTGTAACTAAAAATGTAAGAGAAGTTGTTCTTAAACTAATGGAAAAAGCTAAAGAAAAGGGTATTACTATAGTTTTTGATTGTAACTTTAGAAGTACACTTTGGAATAGTTATGAAGAAGCAAAACCATTTTATGAAGAAGTATTATATAATGCTGATATAGTATTTGCTACAGATAGAGATGCAACATCTATATTAGGAATAGAAGGAGTAGAAGGTGACAAAATAACTAACTTAAAACATAGCCTTTCTATTATGAGAGAAAGATATAATATAAAATATATTACTGGAACTATTAGAGAAACTATAAACCTTAATAAACATAGATTACAAGGTTATATACTTGATGAAGATGGTTTACACCTTTCTAATAAACATGAATTTGACATCTTAGATCGTATTGGTGGTGGCGATGGCTATGCTGCTGGATTAATATACGCACACCTTGAAGGTATGGATGTGTTAAAAAGAGTTGAATTTGCTATAGGAAGTGGCGTACTGGCACATAGTACATATGGTGATACGCCATGTGCGAGAGTAGAAGAAGTAGAAGCATATATAGATGGTACTATGGAAGCACTACGAAGATAAGAAAAGAGCCTTTTGGCTCTTTTCAG
>CAZHXU010000127.1:4979-9122 GCA_964536535.1 uncultured Fusobacteriaceae bacterium | reverse complement strand
ACAAATTAGTAATTTTATTCAAAAAAAGACTGATTTTTCATAAATCAGTCTAAATATCAAATTTAATTTTTAAAAACGATATCCTAAGTTAAAGTGAAATAGAGTCCCTTCATCGTCAATTGCATCATTTGTAATAACAAAATCTATTGGACCAAGAAAACTATCGTAACCAAAACCTAGCCCATATCCCGAATAAACTCCCAAATAATTTTCTCTATCTTCATAAGATACTGAATTACTTATTAAAGTACCATAAAAATTCTTAAATAATTCGTATTGTAGTGAAAATTTGATTAAAGCATAAGCTGCTACTTCTTGTCCTGAACTTCTCATACCATAAAAGGTGCTTTTATCCCTCTCGAAATCTACTCCATTTATGATTGTTTTGTATTTTCTAGGTATATCTTCACCTATAGATGATTCAAGAGCAAATGTTCCACTTAAACTTAATTTTTCATTTAAACGTATACTTTTACTTCCCAAAAATTCAAATGTTGAAAATTCAAATTTATTTCTATTATTAAAAGCTTCAGGTGATCCTCTCATTTCAAAATTAATAAAAACTCCTTCATTGGGATAATTAACTTTGTTATATGAATCATAAGTACTTTTAAAATATATACTAATTATTTCTTCTTTTCCAATTCTACCATTATCCCAATTTTCATAAGTTAAGTTTTCAAAAGTTGAACCTACTCCACTTATAAGTTTTTTCCCGAGTATAGACCCAATAAACAAATCTAAACTAAATTCATTTGATTTTATATTAGCTGTTGAAAAACCTTTGGTATTATAATCATATGCCCAATCTCTATCGTAATTAAAATTACTAATTAATCCTATTTTTTTAAATGGACCAAAACCATAATAAAGAAAATTAGTAGCTCTAAGTGTAGGAAACTGTGAAACTGACAAATCTATTTTTGTTTTACTACCTGCTATTCCAAAAGAATTTAGAGTAGTCCCAAGAGTAATACTCGCATTATTCATACCATCCAAACTACTATAATTAAGGCCTATGTTAAGGTTATTTCCCGTTTTTTCTTCAAAGGTAAAAATTAAGTTATCACCAACTATGTCATAATAAATTCTTTCAAAAAACCCAAGAGCATACATAAGTTTTACTTTGTCATCTAACTCATGTTGATCTGTTATAAAAGGTATATCTTTTCCTAAAAAAGAAAAAATAAATGAATTATCCACTTCACTTAAACCTCTTATTTCCACAGAGTTTATTATAGCTTTTGAATTAACTTCTGGATTAATTACTAAAGATTCTCTATTTATAACTTGTTCATCATCTTTCAAATGCTTTAAATCAGGCAAATTTTCAAGAGCTGCCCATTCTCCAAGGGCAATAAGTTCATCTTTTTTACTAAAATCTATTGGTGAATATGTTGATATATTCGGTTCAATTAGATAATCAACTTGTAATCTTTGTTTAGCTGTAGAATCATGACCTCTAAAAGCTTGTACTTGGTTTAAAACACCTAAAAATGTTAGGTCTTCTACTTCTGAAAGAGGTGCTCCTATATCTACACCGATAACTATATCAGCACCCATTTTTTTTATTTCATCTACAGGCAAGTTTTTAGAAGATAGCCCATCTGTTAAAACCAAATCTTCCCATATTACTGGTCTAAAAAAACTAGGTATTGCCATACTTGCATTAAGTGCTTTTGCTATATCTCCACTATCAAGAACAACTACATCTCCATTTGACAAATTAGTTGCAACAGCTCTAAATGGAATTGGCAAATTGTCAAAGTTTTTTATTCCTCTAGCTTCCCATGTATATTTTTTTAGGGTCATATACACTTTTTGACCAGATATAAGCCCCATAGGAAGTTTTACTTTCCCTTTTTCTATAGGCAATGTTAAAAAATATCTTTCTGAAAAAAGTTTTTCTTCCATTGGTATGTCTGTACGTTCTGGTGTATCGATAAATATACTGTCCCAGTCAATTTCTTCAACTATCTCTTCTAGTTCATCAACAGTATAACCCATAGAGTATAAAAGCCCTATGATACTTCCAATACTAGTTCCTGTTATATAATCAATTGGTATATTTTCTCTCTCAAGTACACGTAATACTCCTATATGTGAAAAACCTTTTCCTCCCCCTCCGCTTAGAACAAGACCAATTTTAGGTCTTTCTCCAAAAAGATTTATGGAAAAAAGAAGTAAAAGAATAAATTTTTTCAATAACTTCACCAACAATCATCACCATTTTCTTATATTATTAATAAGTTCCCCTTTTAAATTTTCCTTTACTATTTCTTTTTTGTAAGCTAATTTTTCAAGTTTTAATAATAAATTTCCTAATTCTTTTGGTATTTTATTATTTTTAACATATGAGTCTATAGTATTTTTTCTCAAATCTATATGTTTTTCATAAGCATATAAACTTATCCAATCAAAAATTATCTTCGGGTCTTGTTCTTTTTTAATAATATCTATTATTTTTTTGCTATTTATACTTTTATTACCTATTAAAATTTTATCTTTAAAAATGTAAAAAATCAAAATTAAAATTATTAAAGTTTCTATTATTACAAGTATAATTAGGTAATAGTTAATATTACTATAATCTTTTTTTTCGATTGTGTCAATTAATATACTCTCAATTTCATCATTACTACTATAGCTTAAAGGGTTCAAATTAGTATTTAAATTTCCAGTTATTTTAACTTCTTCACCTTTTATAATTAACCTATTGTATTCTTTTTTTTCAGTGTCAAAATAGGGTATGTTAAGATCTGGTAATTTATTCAAATTTGATTTTTGTGGTATAAATACTACTTCAAATTCTTTTTCTACATAATATTTGCCATTTTTTACATCTTCTTTTTTACTTTTCAAACTTTCAAAAACTCTGTAGTCTTTATTAGTTTTATATATACTTTCTAACTTATCCAAATTTCCATACGAAGATAATTTTACATTTACAGTAATTCCATCTCCAACATTTGCTTCTTTGTTTACAACTTCTACTTTCCCTTCTACCCTTCCAACAATACCTCCAAAATCATTTGGTCTTTTTAAAACAGGTAGTGGATTTATCTTCAATTTTATTGGATTAAAAGCTAAATATTCTTCTTTAGTATCTCTATAAAAGAATGAATTTGTTTCTTCCCCTTCATAAGAAACTCTAAGGATACTTTGACTGATTTCTTTTTCTCCACTACTAAGTGGTTCTAATATCCCTCTAAATGTCTCTACGATCAAAACACTCTCGCCATTTATACTTGTATTTTCTGTTCTAAATTTACCTTGGTTCAAATCTACTATACTAAATCCTTCGATTTTTTTTGTAGGTTCAAGATAATTTAATCCTTGTATACTCTTTTTACTAATAAGTTTTTCTGTTAAAAGGATTTTTTCTCCGAAATAATATTCTCTCTTGTCCACTTCTCTACTAGTACTAAAAAGTTCATTATTGTTATTTGGTCTTGTATTTGTTACTTCTATTTCAACCAAATTACTCTCAAGTGTTTTGTCTTTACTTCTAGCTATCAAGTTAAATTTCCCTTGTGTTTTGGGATTAAGAACTAATGAGATTATAAACCTATTTGTACCTTTACCATTTATAACTTTCGTTTCACTACTTTGTCCACTAGAAATAATGTTAAAATTTTCTATTCCCATTACTTCTACTTCTTTTCTTTGAATATTTTCAAAAACTATTCTTAATTCTGTACTTTCACTTTTATATACTTTATTTTTACTTACTTCTAACTTTAATTCTCCAAAGATACTAAAGGATAGAAGAAGAAAAAATGCCATAATTCTTTTAAAATTACCATTGTTTTTCATTTGTATCCCCCTGCCCTTTTCTAAGTATTCTGTGATTATTTTTCAAATCACCCTTTTCCATATTATTAAGCCCTTCTAAGAAAATTTTAGCTTCTTCTTTTTTTATTTCTTCTTCTTTTTTTTCATCAGAATCAAAATTACTATTATTTCCTCTTTCTTTCTCTTCATCTGACAGATTTTTTTCTTGATTATTTTCTTCAGTTTCTTTTTTATCTTGAGAAGAATTTTTTTCATTATTTAAATCTTTATTTTCTTCAGTATTCTGATTCTCTTCAGGTTTTTCTTCATTATCTCTATTTTCTGAATTTTGATTTTCTTTATTATTTT